>NZ_VOSK01000999.1 GCF_009296175.1 Microvirga tunisiensis
GCGCGATCATGGACTACCTGGAGCACCACAATGCCGACCCGAGACCCTTTGTCTGGACCGCCTCGGCCTCAGCTATCCTGGAAAAGGTCGCCCGTGCGAAACAAGCGTTAGAGTCACAACACTAGCGCATCGTGCAGAAAACGAACCGACTTTCACTGATGCAGTCCTTCGGCCCCTGACAATACGGCCAGAGAAGGTTCATCGCCTCTCCCATGACCTCTCCCCGGTCATGGCCGTTTCCGGACACGATCCGGGGATCGGTCCCGGCCATTCCGCTTCCAGACCCATGGCCCTCATCCTGAGGAGCAGCCGTGAGGCTGCGTCTCGAAGGAGTGTCCGGTGCACTCTGGAAGTTCCTTCGAGACGCCGCTTGCAGCGGCTCCTCAGGATGAGGGCGAGGGAGACGATCGGGATCACCGCCCTAGTACTACTGTGTCATAAACTTTGTGTGGCAGCAGGGACATCGTGGGAGCCTTCGCACGAGAGTGCAGATGAGTTCAGCCCGGATGGTGGCGATCGACTGGGCGACGTGGCGTTCGGGGCG
>NZ_VOSK01001000.1 GCF_009296175.1 Microvirga tunisiensis
TGGTGCGCAGCCGCCTGGCCGCCGAGCCGAAGCTCGCCAACCGCCGCTACAAGCCGCCCGATTCAGACGCGTTGCCGCCCGCCCTCCAGGTCATCGCTGCCGCCAAGGAGGTCTCGCATCCAGACAGCTCCTTCGAGCGCCAGCGTCCTTGGTTGGCCCAATCGGCCAAAGGACATCTTCCTCGGTTCTAGCGCGCCTCTAAGAGGGCGCAAGGTCTGATGGAGGTACAGATGAATTTCGAAAAGTATACCGAGCGGGCCCGGGGCTTCGTTCAGGCGGCGCAGAACCTCGCCGTGCGCGAAGGCCACCCGCAGCTTGCCCCAGGCCACGTGCTGAAAGTTCTGCTCGACGATCCGGAAGGCCTGTGCGCCGGTCTCATCGACCGCGCCGGCGGCCGCTCCCGCGACGCCCATGCGACCGTCGAGCAATGGCTCGCCAAGCAGCCGAAAGTCTCCGGCTCGGCCTCGCAGCCGCAGGCCACGCGCGAGCTGATGCGCTTCTTCGACACCGCCGAAAAGGCGGCCGAGAAGGCGGGCGATTCCTT
>NZ_VOSK01001001.1 GCF_009296175.1 Microvirga tunisiensis
AATGAGGCAGCTTCAGGTGCTCGACGAAGCCGGTGGCCTGCACGTTGTCGCAGTGCTCCAGCACGAATTCCTCATCTTGCGCCGGAGCCAGCCGTTGCTCATTGAACTCATCGGCTCTCATTGCGCGATCAACGAGACTCATGGCCATCGCCTTGCGCTCGGATTGCCCGAAGACGAGTCCGTAACCACGTGTGAAACGCGGCGGCGTATCCGCACTTCCCTTGAACTGAGACACCATCTGGCATTCGGTGACCCGGATCGCGCCGATGCACACAGCAAAGCCGAGCTCCGGCACGTTCACTTCGACATCAACCATGCCGATCCGGATCTCACCGACGAAGGGGTGTGTTCGACCGTAGCCGCGCTGCGTCGAATAGCCGAGGGCGAGCAGGAAGCCCTCGTCGCCGCGCGTCAACGCCTGCAGGCGGATTTCGCGTCCAACGGGATAGGCAATCGCCTCACGCGTCAGGTCACCCGGTTCATCGTCGCTTGGGACATCAGCCTCGATCAACCCCTGGCCGTCGAGAAGATCAGTCACGCGCG
>NZ_VOSK01001002.1 GCF_009296175.1 Microvirga tunisiensis
ACCTCCATGACCGCGCCGGAGCCGAACTCCTGCTGGAGGGTCTGCAGCATCTCTTTCCGGCGATCGAGCGGATGTGGGCTGACACGGCATATCGTGGGCTGAAAGACTGGTTGCGCAATGTGCTGGGCTGGCAATTGTCCATTCCGCAGCACTGGTGGAGCGGCGGCACCTGGATGCGGGCTGGCGCAGAGCCGCCGACTCGCCCGAGTGGCTTTCAAGTGCTCGCGCGAAGGTGGGTGGTGGAGCGGACCATCGGTTGGCTCACTACCAACCGGCGGCTCGCCAAGGACTACGAACGCTTGGTCGAGACCGGTGAAATGCTGCTCTATCTCGCCATGAGCCGCATCCTGCTGCGTCGCCTCACGCGAAAGGAAAGATAATTGCTCACCAGCCTCTTAATGATCTTCACTAAAGGCCTGCAACGGAGAGACCTGCGTGCCGGAAGAAGCTGGTGATGAGCTCAGGCCGTTGCTGCAGGCGGCCGAACTCGCGGCGGGCCAGGCGGTGCAAGTCGGCGACTGATCCGGGCAACGCGCTTTCCA
>NZ_VOSK01001003.1 GCF_009296175.1 Microvirga tunisiensis
TGGCGGGTGTGGCACAGTGCAATCGGTGGCAGGGGTTGGTCTCAGCAACCAAATCCTACGCTGCTTCAAGCGCTTAAGCTACATCCGCCAGCCCTCTCCAGCCCTCTCGTGCATAAGAACGGCTAGCCCGGGATATGCCGAAGACGGAGAGGCGACTGGAGTACGCCGGAGAGGCTGCTTCAGCTTTGTCTTCGCTTCAGCAAATCCGACCTAGGTTGTACTACAGCCGGGTCTTGTGCGTTGTCTTAGACACGGAGGTGTCGCGGCATGACGCACGCAAGCGAGGCCCACCGCTGGGCCGATCAGCTGGATGATCTCGTCGCCCGAATTGCTCCCCGGTTCAGCCGCGTCGAGCCGCGCCGACGCGCCCGGGCTTATCTGCAGGGTCTACTCTCGCCGCTGGAGCGCAAAAACGGCTGGCACCTGGCCGAAGCGGCCGGCGATGCCAGCCCTGATGGCGTGCAGGATTTCCTTGCCCGCATGCATTGGGAGGCCGATGCCGTGCGCGATGATCTGCAGACCTATGTGGTCGAGCACC
>NZ_VOSK01001004.1 GCF_009296175.1 Microvirga tunisiensis
AGTAGCATGGAGCGCCAGGCTGCTGCCGCCACGAGTCGGCAAGCGCGCCTGCGTCAAAGGCGTCGAAGCCGGTGTCCTCGACGAGCGCCATTCCCACCTTGCGATCCCTGTCGCTATCGGCCGCAACGGGAATGGCGATGCGGTCCGGGCTGCTGGCAGGCTTGCCCTTCCTCGCGAAGGAGTCGGACCCGATGGCGTTCCAGGCCTTGACGATGGGACGGCCCAACTCTTCGGACACCCACAGGCTCTCGACCTGACCGGCCTCGATGGCCTCGATCCTGCCGTCGCGGGCCGGATAGTAGTTCGACGTGTCGATGACCACCGTTTCGGATGGCACGCTGGCGATCAGCGGCGCGATCCCGGGAAGTCGGTTCAAGGGGATCGACAGGATCACGACGTCAACGTCTACTAGCCGTTCCTATTCACCAGAGTTTGTTTCGGGGCCTATTTGGTAGCGCGGGCGTGCCGATCCGCTGCGTTTCTTTCACCGCGGCAAGGTCTGGAACGTGGGGAACGCGTTGGCAGGGACGGGAT
>NZ_VOSK01001005.1 GCF_009296175.1 Microvirga tunisiensis
CCGGCGCTGGCAGGGCTTTGGACTCAGTGGCATGATCCAAGATACCTGAAACCGCCGGGCCTTGCTCGCGCAAAGCTATGATTCACGTAGTGAAATCAAACGTTTGCCGTTTGTGGACGGAAACTAGTTAGCCTCTCAATATCAGCTCGGAACTCAGCCTTATATTGATCATCGATCGACGCGCGAACCTCTACTCCGAGAGCATTCCAACGGCGCTTGGCTAAGACGTACCAAGCTGAACGGACAAGGAGAGACTCATATCCCGCCTGCTCTTCAAGCTCTTTAATTGAAAGAGCAGCCATTTGTGCTTCAAGAAATTTCGTTAAGCAGGCCTCTCCTTCTGGGTCCGCGCGATTACCAAACAGCGCTCCTAGGCCAACAACGCTCCGTGGCTTTACGAGAATACGTCTAGCCGTTCTTATGCATGGGAAGGTTGATGAAGGCTGGCGAGTGTAGCTTAAGCACTTGAAGCAGCGTAGGATTTGGTTGTTGAGACTAATCCCTGCCACCAATTGCCCTGTGCCACACTCGCC
>NZ_VOSK01001006.1 GCF_009296175.1 Microvirga tunisiensis
ATAGAGACAAGTATCCATAGCGGGGCTCCTCAACCGTTGCACACCCCGCATCCGCCTCATCAATCTTCACGAAAGCTATTCCAAATCAAGCACTTGAAGCGAGTAATAAAATTGCTCACCAGCCTCTAGGCGAGCGATTAGAGCCTGTGAGTTGCTACTCTGACGTTTCGAAGGCTGGGTGCATCACTGTTGTGAATCATTGCTGCTGAACTGATTCAAGACTTTGATTGGACCTCAGCACATGGCTTGCGCAACATGGAGGCATGTCCCAAGCCACGATCCAGTACCTGGTGCTCGACAGGTGTGATCCTGCCTGCAACATGGCTCGCTATTATGTGCTGTCGATCGAACCCAGCCTGTTCGGGGATGCGACACTGATCCGCGAGTGGGGTCGTCTCGGTCAGCCGGGGCGGAGGAGGATCGAGCTCTACGAAAACCAGTCACGTGCCATGGAAGCCCTCGAAACTTGGCTCCAGCGAAAGCAGCGGCGCGGCTATGTGCTGAGAGGTGGGTAGGGACTGGAGCAATCCCG
>NZ_VOSK01001007.1 GCF_009296175.1 Microvirga tunisiensis
GAGGCAGGCTCCACGGTGACGAGCCGAAAGTGGCGGCCATAGAGCGGATGAGCGGGATCGATGACGACAATCTCAGATGCGTCAGGATGATCATCGTTCCTATGAGGGGTATCTCTGGACCCCGTCGTGGGAAGGCATCGATTGGCGCCGCCCGGCATGGTCCGCGCCACCGGCGCGTGTCGTGTAGATTATCTTCTTGATTTCGCTTCATAATGCTGTCTTCGACAGACGGCGTGCGGTAGATTTTGAGCATGGCAGCCGCGCTTGATTCGCTTCCTGATGATCCCTTGGCACTGAAGGCGATCATCCTCTCGCAACGGGAGGAGATCACGCGGCTCTCCGCGACTGAGAAAGCCCTGGAAGCGCTCGTTCAAACCCTGAAGATCCGCATCGCACGGCTGCAAAAGCGTACGCATCCGAGGTGGGCCGCCTTGTAGGAATTGTCGGATTTGGCACTGACTGTCCTTATTGACGTCAAAAAGGACAGTGCGGCTATGGATCGAGTTGAGATTGTCGATACGGGTCGGCGTC
>NZ_VOSK01001008.1 GCF_009296175.1 Microvirga tunisiensis
ATAGAGACAAGTATCCATAGCGGGGCTCCTCAACCGTTGCACACCCCGCATCCGCCTCATCAATCTTCACGAAAGCTATTCCAAATCAAGCACTTGAAGCGAGTAATAAAATTGCTCACCAGCCTCTAGTCGACTTGGACCTGGAATATGAGCAGGAGCGGGAGGTCCTCAGCCGAAGGTCGCTCGGCGCTACGCTGAAGGCCCGGTCGCTCACAAAGCTCAAGGACCAGTACCGCATCAGGCGCCAGCCCTATATCCAGCAGCTCACGGCACTCTAAGAATTCACCTGAGATCGGCTTGGAACTCGAACGCCATCGCGTGGAGGTTCGCAAGGTTAACCGGACGACCGCAGACGTCGTTCATGATGCGCTGGAGCCCGCGAAAGAAGCATCAGAGCACTAGTTGTTTGGTGGCGGAACGTTGTTGGGATCGGGTGCGTTACGCCATTGAGGAGTACACTTGGCGCTTTGACGGCCTGCGACGCCGAGCTTCTCACCGCAGGAGGACGTGATGCACTCCCTTCATCCGCA
>NZ_VOSK01000100.1 GCF_009296175.1 Microvirga tunisiensis
GACTGGGTCGCCGATCAAGCCCTTCTTGTGAAGCCGATCCGTCGTTGCCCAGTCGAAGCCCTTCCAGGCACAACGCTCGTTATGCAGCGTCAGCCATAACAGCGCCAAAACGGCATCGTCGATCTTGTCCTCATCGATCTCCATGAACCGACGTTACCACGCGCGGCACCCAAAATCCCGCGGCCCCGCTCGGATGGATACGAAGTAAGGTCTTTCCTTCAGGCAAAGAAAAAGGCGCGGTTTCCGCCGCGCCTTTTTAGTTCTCAATGAGGCTGGAGTCTTACTCCCCAGCAGCCTTCTGCTGATCGCGCTGGGTGCGTTCGGCGTCGCGCTCGGCCTTGAGCTGCTCGGTGATGTCTTCGCCAGTCTCCTGGTTGACGACCTTCATGGAGAGACGGACCTTGCCGCGCTCATCCATGCCGAGGAACTTCACCTTCACCTTGTCGCCCTCTTTCACCACATCAGTGACCTTGCCGACGCGGTTCTTGGCGAGCTCGGAGATGTGGACGAGGCCGTCGCGGGAACCGAAGAAGTTCACGAAGGCGCCGAATTCCATCACCTTCACGACCGTGCCCTCGTAGATCGTGTTGATCTCGGGCTCGGCAACGATGGAGCGGATCCAGTTATAGGCCGCCTTGATTGACTTGCCGTCGGCCGACGCGATCTTGATGAGACCGTCGTCGTTGATGTCGATCTTCGCGCCGGTCTTCTCCACGATCTCGCGGATGACCTTGCCGCCCGAACCGATGACTTCGCGGATCTTGTCGACTGGGATCTGCATGGTCTCGATGCGCGGAGCATGCTCGCCGAGTTCGGCGCGCGGAGCGGTCAGAGCCTTGTTCATCTCGGCGAGAATGTGCGTGCGGCCGGCCTGAGCCTGCTCGAGCGCCACGCGCATGATCTCTTCCGTGATGCCGGCGATCTTGATGTCCATCTGGAGCGAGGTGATGCCCGCTTCCGTTCCGGCCACCTTGAAGTCCATGTCGCCGAGGTGATCCTCGTCGCCGAGAATGTCGGACAGGACCGCGAAGCGCTCACCTTCGAGGATGAGGCCCATGGCGATGCCCGCCACCGGACGGCGCAGCGGCACGCCTGCATCCATCAGCGCCAGCGAGGCGCCGCAGACGGAGGCCATGGAGGAGGAGCCGTTCGACTCGGTGATCTCCGACACGACGCGGATCGTGTAGGGGAAGTCGTGAGCCGCCGGCAGCATCGGGTGGATGGCGCGCCAGGCGAGCTTGCCGTGGCCGATCTCGCGGCGGCCGGGCGAGCCCATGCGGCCGGTCTCACCGACGGAGTAGGGCGGGAAGTTGTAGTGCAGCAGGAAGGTTTCCTTGCGGGTGCCTTCGAGCTGATCGACGAACTGCTCGTCCTCGCCGGTGCCGAGCGTGGTCACGACCAGCGCCTGGGTCTCGCCGCGGGTGAACACGGCCGAGCCGTGGGTGCGCGGCAGGATGCCGACTTCCGACTGGATCTGACGAACGGTTTTGAGATCGCGGCCGTCGATGCGGGAGCCGGTGTCGAGAATGTTCCAGCGCACGACCTTGGCTTGGACTTCCTTGAAGGCAGCCTTGACCTTCTCGGGGTCGAACCTGGGCTCGCCGTCGGCGGGAAGAAGCTCGGCCATCACCTTCGCCTTTACGGCGTCGACGGCGGCATAGCGGTCCTGCTTCTTGGTGATCCTGTAGGCTTCGCGCAGGTCCTTCTCGGCGATAGCGAGAACGGCCTGCTCGACCTCGGACATGTCCGCGGGCTGGTAGTCGCGCGGCTCCTTGGCGGCCTTCTCGGCGAGGCGGATGATCGCCTCGATCACCGGCTGGAAGTGCTTGTGGCCGAACATCACGGCGCCGAGCATCACATCCTCGGCCAGTTCCTTCGCCTCGGATTCGACCATGAGCACGGCGTCGGCGGTGCCGGCGACCACGAGGTCGAGGGAGGTCTGATCCATTTCCTGAAGCGGCGGGTTCAGCTTGTACTGGCCGCCGATATAGCCGACGCGGGCTGCGCCCACGGGGCCCATGAAAGGCACGCCGGACAGCGTCAGGGCCGCAGAGGCGGCCACCAGGCCGACGATGTCAGGATCGTTCTCGAGATCGTGCGAGAGCACGGTCACGACGACCTGGGTGTCGTTCTTGTAGCCCTCGACGAAGAGGGGGCGGATCGGACGGTCGATGAGGCGGGAGACGAGAGTCTCCTTCTCGGTCGGACGGCCTTCGCGCTTGAAATAGCCGCCCGGAATGCGGCCAGCCGCATAGGTGCGCTCCTGGTAATTCACCGTGAGCGGGAAGAAATCGATGCCAGCCTTCGGCTCCTTGGCCGAAACGACGGTGGCTAGAACGGTGGTTTCACCGTAGGTGGCGACGACGGCGCCGTCGGCCTGGCGGGCCATCTTGCCCGTTTCGAGCACGAGCTTGCGCCCGGCCCAGATCAGTTCTTCGCGTTGAGTATCGAACATGGCGTGTCTTTCATGACAGCGGGGCGGGGGCTCGATGCCATGAGCAAGACGGCGAGAGGCTCGCGCCGACGGACAAGCCCGCCTCGTAAGCCTCTTGCGATCCTGCCATGGTCATCGTGTCTGCCGCCTCCTTAGAAAACACCGGGACGTGGATCGTCTTAACCAGTGCCAGAGCGAGGTGCTTGGACCTTGTCCGAGCGTCCGCTCCATTCGTGTTTGGGCATGATCTGGTCGAAAAACGGAATCCACTTTTTCGGACCATGCCCGGAGGCCGTCCGGAGCCGGGCTCCGGACGGACGTTTTCAGATCAAGCTTAGCGGCGGATGCCGAGCTTCTCGATCAGCGTGCGGTAGCGGCTCTCGTCTTTCTTCTTGAGATAGTCGAGAAGCGAACGGCGTGCCGACACCATCTTCAGGAGGCCACGACGGGAGTGGTTGTCCTTCGTGTGGCTCTTGAAGTGGCCGGTCAGGTTGTTGATACGCTCGGTCAGAATGGCGACCTGCACCTCAGGGGAGCCGGTATCGCCCGCCTTCTGGGCAAATTCCGTTACAAGCGTGTTCTTGCGCTCAGCCGTAATCGACATCGTGTGTCCTTTCAGGTTGGCTTTATAAGGAAACCTTGGCCTTCAAGGCTTCAGGTCCGGGGCATCCGCAAGGGCCGGGCCGGGATGTCGTCCAGCGCGGTCCGAACTCGGACGCGTCTTTCGAGGCATAGCCTTCGAAAAGATGGCGCACCATACATGAAATGCGCACAAGTGCCAGAGAAATCATTTTCTCGAAGCAGAGCAATAGGATGGCCTGTTTGGGACGGTCTCTGCTGGAACAAGTTTTTCAGGTCACGGTTGGTGAACCGAACATCCCCAATATAGGAAGCCCACCACATGGTTACCAGCACAGCCGACCTGGCATCGTCCGAAACCGTCAAAAATATCTTCATCACCGGCGTTCAGAACGCCCATGCGCTCGAGAAGGAAGCGCTCCAGCTCATGCAGCGCCAGGTGGAGCGTTTTGAGAACTATCCGGAAATGTCGCAGATCCTGCGTACGCATATCGCGGAGACGGAAGGGCAGATCCGCCGCCTCGACGAGATCCTGCACAATTTCGGCGAGGACCGCTCGTTTCTGAAAGACATGGCCACCCAGTTCATGGCCAACATGGCGGCCGCCGGCCACATGCCGATGGCGGACGAGGTGATCAAGAACACCTTCGCCAACCATGCCTTCGAGAATTTCGAGATCGCCGCCTACACGTCGCTGATCGCCATGGCCGAGGCCTCTGGTCATCAGAGGTTCGTCCCGGCTCTCGAAGAAACGCTGCGCGAGGAGCAGAAAACCGCACAGCTGATCCGCGACCAGATCGTGCCGATCACGCAAAAATACCTGATGCGTGAGGCGCAGGGCCTGAAGGCGGACCGTTAAACCTGCGATTGCCTCCTGCCGTCATGGCCGTCTCCGGACTTGATCCGGGGACGGCCATTTTCGTTTCCGAAATGCTCTTCACTGTCGTTCCGGGCTCTCGCTGCCTTCACGTCGGAACGACAGCCGGATGGAGGAATCAGGCGCCCAGGTTGAACACCCGATGCGGCACCAGCTCACCGCGCTCCACGTCGCCCACGGCAACGAGCACGCCGTTGCAGGTGGCGTAGACCTTGCCGGATAAAGGTGTCTCGCGGCCGCGCAGGATGATGGATTGGCCGCGCATCAGGCGGCCGGCCATGTCCCGGCTGACCGGAACCGAGGGAATTTCGCTCAAGGCGATCTCGACCGGGCGGAGCGCCGCCGGGTCGGTTGCGATATCGTCCACAGTGACGGCATCGTGCTCGGTGAACGGTCCGACACGCGTGCGCCGCAGCGCCGCGATATGGCCGAGGCAGCCAAGCGCACGACCGAGATCGCGTGCGATGGCGCGTACGTAAGTGCCCTTGCCGCAATCGGCTTCGATGATCGAGCGGTCGCCCGCGTGGTGGATCAAGGCCAGCCGGTCGATTTCCACCGTGCGCGGCTGCAGTTCCACCACTTCGCCGTCGCGGGCGAGATCATAGGCGCGCTCGCCTTGAATCTTGATGGCGGAAAAACGCGGCGGCACCTGCTGCACCTTGCCGGTGAAGCGGGGCAGGAATGTCTCGATCTCCGCCGGACCAGGCAGCCTGTCCGTCCGCTCGACCACGTCGCCTTCCGTATCGTCCGTGGTGGTCTCTGCGCCCCAGGCCACGGTGAAGACGTAGGACTTGCGTCCGTCCATGACGAAGGGCACGGTCTTGGTCGCCTCGCCGAGCGCAATCGGCAGGATGCCGGAGGCGAGCGGATCCAAGGTGCCGGCATGCCCCGCCTTCTTGGCCGACAGGCCGCGTTTCACCACCGCGACCGCGTGGGTCGACGTCATGCCGACGCCCTTGTCGAGGATGATCCAACCGTTGACGTCGCGCTTCTTCGGGCGGTCGCCATGCGGCCTCCGCTGCGGGCGTTCTTCGCTCATCGCTTCTTACTCGCTGTCGTCGTCGGGGGAGTCGGCTGCGGGCTTGACCGTGTCGCGGGCCACGCGCTCGGAGCGCAGCAGCGCGTCGATCCGGGCGGCCTCGTCGAAGCTCTCGTCGCGGCGGAAGCGCAGATCGGGAGCGAATTTCAGGTTCACCCGCCGGGCCACCTCCTGGCGCAGCAGCTTCTTGTTCTTCTCGAGCGCCTTGAGCACCGCCTCCTCGTCCCGACCGCCGAGCGGCATGACGTATGCGGTCGCGAGCTTCAGGTCCGGCGACATGCGCACTTCGGGGATGGTGATGACATTCCTCGTCAGCACGTCGTCCTGCAGATCGCCGCGGGAGAGAACCTCGGCCAACGCGTGGCGGATGAGCTCGGCCACGCGCTGCTGGCGCTGAGAGGGACCGGTGGTTTGTTCGAAACGTTTAGCCATTTTCACTTCTCCGGGATTGGACCGGACCGATCAAAAGGGATCATGGCCGGGAGTGACCCGGCCATGACGATTGATGTGCGATTGTGGGACGAAGACGGAGGCTTTTTTACAGCGACCGCTTCACCTCTTCCACGCGGTAGCATTCGATCTGGTCGCCGGCGCGCATGTCCTGATAGTTCTCGAAGGACATACCGCATTCCTGACCGGACGTGACCTCGCGGGCATCGTCCTTGAAGCGCTTGAGCTGCGAGAGCCTGCCTTCGTGGATCACCACGTTGTCGCGGATCAGGCGGACATGGGCGCCGCGCTGGACCACGCCGTCGAGGACGCGGCAGCCGGCGATCTTGCCAACCTTCGACACGTTGAACACCTCGAGGATCTGCGCCTCGCCGAGCCGCTCCTCGCGGAGCGTCGGAGCGAGCAGACCGGACATCGCCGCCTTCACGTCATCCACGAGGTCGTAGATGATGTTGTAGTAGCGGATCTCGATCCCGGCACGCTCGGCCGCCTCACGTGCTTCCTTGTGAGCGCGCACGTTGAAGGCGAGGATGATGGCGCCCGAGGCTTCCGCCAGGGTGACATCGGATTCCGAGATGCCGCCGACGCCGGCCTGAATGATGCGGGCGGCAACTTCCTCGTTGCCCACCTTCTCGAGCGCGCCGACGATGGCTTCCGCCGAACCCTGCACGTCCGCCCGGACCACGAGCGGGAATTCCTTGCGGCCCGCTCCAGCCTTGAGGTCGCGCATCATGTCGGCCAGCGTACGTCCGGCGGAGCCCATGCGGGCCGCCTGACGCTCGCGCTTCTGACGGGTGCGGTACTCTGTGACCTCGCGGGCACGGGCCTCCGACTCGACCACCGCAACGCGGTCGCCGGCCTCAGGCGTGCCGTTGAAGCCCAGAACCTCGACGGGGACGGAGGGACCTGCCTCCTTCACGTTGGTGCCGAGATCGTTGATCAGAGCGCGAACGCGACCCCATTCGGCGCCGGCCACCACGATGTCGCAGGTGTGGAGCGTGCCGCGCTGCACGAGCACGGTCGCCACCGGACCGCGGCCACGATCGAGCTTCGCCTCGATGACGGTGCCTTCCGCCGACCGCTCGGCATTGGCCTTGAGCTCGAGGATTTCGGCCTGGAGCTGGAGACCTTCGAGCAGGGTCTCGAGACCCTCGCCGGTTTTGGCCGAGACTTCGAATTCGAGAGTCTCGCCGCCCATCGACTCGACGACGATGGAGTGCTGCAGCAATTCGGTCCGGACCCGCTGCGGGTTGGCGTCGGGCTTGTCCACCTTGTTGATCGCCACGATCAGCGGCACGCCGGCCGCCTGCGCGTGGTTGATCGCCTCGATGGTCTGCGGCATGACGCCGTCATCGGCCGCCACCACCAGGACGACGATATCCGTCACCTTGGCGCCGCGGGCGCGCATGGCCGTGAAGGCCGCGTGGCCAGGCGTGTCGATGAAGGTGATCTTGCCGCCGAGCGGCGAGGTCACCTGATAGGCGCCGATATGCTGCGTGATGCCGCCGGCTTCGCCGGAGACCACGTTGGTCTTGCGGATCGCATCGAGCAGCGAGGTCTTGCCGTGATCGACGTGGCCCATGATGGTCACGACCGGCGGACGGGTGACGAGGTTCTCGTCCGTGTCCGGCGTATCGAAGAGGCCTTCCTCGACGTCCGATTCCGCGACGCGCTTCACCGTATGACCGAACTCCTCAGCGACGAGCTGGGCGGTATCAGCATCGATCACGTCGGTGATCTTGTGCATCTCGCCCTGCTTCATCAGGAACTTGATCACGTCCACGGCGCGCTCCGACATGCGGTTGGCGAGCTCCTGGATGGTGATCGTCTCCGGAATCGTCACCTCGCGGGCGATCTTTTCCTTCTGCTCCACCTGGCGGTGGCCCATGAGACGCTGATTGCGGCGCCGGAAGGCGGCGAGCGAGCGGGTGCGCTCATCCTCTCCCGAGGTCGCATTGGCCAGGGTCAGGCGGCCGCGGCGCTTTTCTTCGCCGGGAGCGGTCTTGGGCGTCTTCGGCAGAGCCGCCGGCTTGGCTGCAACGCCGGGACGACGGATGGTGCGTGCACCCTCCTCGTCATCGGCCGCGACGGCGCGGGCGGCAACGGGCGGGGCCGTGCGGACGTTCGGCTTCGCCGTTTCCGGATCGGGCGCAACCGGCGCGGCAGGGCGTGCCATATGATTCAGGCTCGGCGGACGGCCACCCATGGTGCCGCCACCGCTGCGCGGGCCGCCAAAGCCGCCCTGACGGGGACCGTCGGAGCGAGGTCCGCCGGTGCGCGGGCCATCGAAACGGCCGGCAGGCCGGGGGCCATCCGAGCGCGGACGGTCGGAGCGCGGACGGTCGGAGCGCGGAGCGTCGGAACGCGTGCCCGGTCCACGGCCGGCCGGAGCCGGTGCGGAAGCCTGGCGCGGGGCCTCTTCGCCCAAGCGGCGGCGGGCTTCGTCCTCGGCGCGGCGCTTGCGCTCCTCGTCCTGACGGCGGCGTTCGTCTTCCTCGCGCTTGCGGGCCTCGGCCGCTTCACGCTCCTTGGCTTCCGCAACCTCACGCTCGGTGCGGCGGACAGCCTCTTCGGCCTGCTTCTTGCGGTCTTCCTCGTCACGGCGGCGCGCATCGACGAGCGCGTTCATGCGCGCATCGCGCTCCTGCTCGGAGAGCGTCTGCAGCACCATGCCGCCAGACCGGGGGGTGTTTGGCGCGCTGCGCTGCGGACGGCCGCCTTGAGCCGGGGCAGCCGGCTTCGGTGCCGGAGCGGCAGGCTTCGGCGCGCTCGCGGGCGCCGCAGCCTGTTGGGGTGCGGGCCTTTCATCTTTGGTCCCGCTGCCGTGGCCGACAGGAGGGCGACGCTTGACCGTCTCCACCACGACCGACTTGGACCGGCCATGGGAGAAGCTTTGGCGCACCACGCCCTGTTCGACGGGGCGCTTCAGAGAAAGCGTCTTGGACGACACATGGAGAGTCTTGTCGCCCTGGTTTTTCGTATCACTCATTCCGCCTCAGTTCCTGCGGGTTTCATAGTCGTGGGTTCGCCGGTCCCGTTTCCGAGGCCAGTTTGATCGGCGTCGATGCCGCGAAAGGAGCGGTAACGATGCCATCGGTTCAGAAAGCCGTCGCTCCCAGCGCCCGCGACGAGGGCAGCATGTATCACATGTGACCGGCCTAATGCCAAATCCAATTCGTCATTCGACAATTCTTGGATAACCGGAAAGCTAGATATTGCCTCGCCGAGGCGTTTTCGCAACTGGTTCGCCAATTTTCTTCGCCCATCTTCGGCCGCCTCTGCGGCATGAATAAGGGCAACGATGGGCTTATCCGTGATCGCCGATTCAACCTTGAAGAAGCCGGTGACCACCGCGCCCGCCTTGTTGGCAAGGGCCAAACCCTGGCGAAGATCGTCCCGGAGAAGGCGTTCGATATCCTGGGCCAGGGTCTCCGGGGCCTTGGCTTCGGTTTTGAAGGCGCGGGAGAAGAGGCGACGTTTGGCCGCTTCTTCCACCAGATCGGACCGGGCCGTGACCCAGACGCCGCGACCCGGCAGCTTGTGTCTGAGATCGGGAACGACCTGATGGTCGGGCCCGAGGACAAAGCGGATCAGTCCCGCGGGGCCTTTGGCCTCGCGGGTGACGATGCAGGTGCGCTCCGGTTCGTGCCGCGGCACAGGTGCTGACCTCGCTTTGCCATTGCCGGACTTAGGACGGCTGAGCTTCGGTCTCGGCCTCTTCGGCCGATTCCTCAGTCTCAACGATCTCTTCCGGCTGCTCGATCCAGCCCGCTTTCACGCGGGCGGCCATGATCATGTTCTCCGCATCCGCACGGGAGATGTCGAAGCCGTCGAGAGCGCCCTTGTAGCGCGTCGCGTCGGCGCCGCGGCCTTCCGTCCAGCCGGCGAGATCGTCGGTGGCGCAGCCGGCCAGATCCTCGACATTCTTGATGTCGTTCTCGCCGAAGGCCACGAGCATGGCGGTGGTGACACCGTCGATCTCCTTCAGATCGTCGGCGACGCCCAGCTCCTTGCGGCGGGTCTCGTTCTCGGCCTCGATCCGGGCGAGATACTCCTGAGCGCGGCTCTGGATCTCCGCGGCAGTGTCCTCGTCGAAGCCCTCGATGGAGGCTACTTCGGCGGCGTCCACATAGGCGATTTCCTCGACGGAGCGGAAGCCTTCCGAGGCCAGGAGCTGGCCCACCACCTCGTCCACGTCGAGGGCGTTCATGAACAGCTCGGTGCGCTCGAGGAACTCCTTCTGGCGGCGCTCGGACTCTTCGGCCTCCGTGAGGATGTCGATGTCCCAGCCGGTGAGCTGCGAGGCCAGACGCACATTCTGGCCGCGGCGGCCGATGGCGAGCGAGAGCTGATCGTCGGGCACCACGACCTCGATGCGGTCGGCCTCCTCGTCGAGCACCACCTTGACCACTTCCGCGGGCTGGAGCGCGTTGACGATGAAGGTCGCCTGATCCGGGGACCAGGGAATGATGTCGATTTTCTCGCCCTGCAACTCGCCGACCACCGCCTGGACGCGGGAGCCGCGCATGCCGACGCAGGCGCCGACCGGGTCGATGGAAGAATCGCGTGAGATCACGGCGATCTTGGCGCGGGAGCCTGGATCGCGGGCAACCGCCTGCACGGAGACGATGCCGTCATAGATCTCCGGCACTTCGGAGGCGAAGAGCTTCGCCATGAACTGCGGATGGGTGCGCGACAGGAAGATCTGCGGCCCACGGGCCTCGCGGCGCACATCGAAGAGGTAGGCGCGGATGCGGTCGCCCGGACGGAAGGTCTCGCGCGGAATGAGCTCGTCGCGGCGGATGATGGCCTCGCCACGGCCGAGATCGACGATCACGTTGCCGTATTCGACGCGCTTGACCGCGCCGTTCACGACATCGCCGATACGATCCTTGTATTCCTGGTACTGGCGATCGCGCTCGGCGTCGCGCACCTTCTGCACGATCACCTGCTTGGCCGACTGGGCCGCGATGCGGCCGAAATCGAACGGCGGCAGGGTGTCGGCGATCACGTCGCCCACCTGGGCGGCCGGATTGTGGCGGGTCCGGGCCTCGGCAAGGGTGATCTCGCGTGAGTCGTTTTCCACCGCGCCGTCGTCGACGACGAGAAGATGCCGGGCCAGGCGCAGCTCGCCGGTCTTCGGGTTGATCTCGGCATGGATGTCGGTTTCGGCGCCGTAGCGGGATCGGGCTGCCTTGGCGATGGCATCCGCCATGGCGTCGAGCACGATCTGCTTGTCGATCACCTTCTCGCGCGCGACCGCATCGGCGATCTGCAAGAGTTCCAGCCTGTTGGCGCTGATAGCCATCGAGGTCGCTCCTTAATTCGGTTTCGTCTTATCGGATGGGCCGCGCGGCTCGGGCGCTTCCACCACATCCGTATCTTCGTCAAGCTCGTCCGTGGTCGGCGCCGTTCCCCGGCGCAGCGATTCACGGATCAGTTCGTCGTTCATAACGAGGTGCGCCTCGCCCAGATCCGTCAGAGGCAGATGCGCGATGGGCTCGAGGCCCTCCTTCACATCAGGCAACTCGACAACCAGCTTCCCGTTCTCCACGCCCCGAAGAAAGCCCCGGAAACGCTTGCGGCCTGCCAGTGGCACGGCCATCTCGATCTTCGCGTCGTAGCCTGTCCAGCGTTCGAAATCGCTGACGCGCACGAGAGGACGGTCGATCCCCGGCGAGGAAATTTCCAGATAATAAGCCTGCGGAATCGGATCCTCGAGGTCGAGAACCGGCGAAATTGCCCGGCTCACGGTCTCGCAATCGGTCACCGACATGGTGCCGTCCGGCCTCTCGGCCATGATCTGCACGGTGCATCCGTTCGCGCCGGTGACCTGCACCCGCACGAGGTTGAAGCCCAGATCCTCGATCACAGGCTCGACAATGGCCGCCACCCGGGCGGCGACGCCGTTCTCCGTAATCAGCCGCTTGTCGCGTTCGTTCGTCATGGCTCTCCGCACGCTCCGGCATTCAAGCAATAAAAAAGAGCGGACCCGGCGGGGTCCACCCTTGACCAGCAGCTTAACGCTGCAACCAGAGCTGACAACGGGAATATACTGATTCCAACACCAAAATACAAGCGCGGTGCGAAAAGGCGCGCGTCAGACCCGCGCGAAGGTGAGATAGCTGGGCACGCGGCCTTCGCGGATCGCCTTGGCCTCGTAACGCGTGCCCGGCCAGCCCTCGTACGGCTTGCGCCAATCGTCGGCACGGGTGGCGGTCCAGCGGAAATGCCGGGACCGCAAGGCTCGGGCGAGAACCCAGCCGATGTAATCGTCGATGTCGCTGGCAAAGCGCAGCTCGGCGCCGGGCTTCATCACGCGGGCGAGCACATCGATGGTCTCGTCCGACACGAGGCGGCGCTTTCGCTGCCGGCGCTTCGGCCAGGGATCGGGATAGAGGATATAGACCCGGTCGAAGCAGGCGTCGGGCAGGGTCGGCAGCAGGTCGGTGACGTCGTCGTCCCAGACACGGACGTTGTCGAGGTGCTCGTGCTCGACCACGGCCAAGAGCTTCGCCATGCCGTTCACGAAGGGTTCGCACCCGATGAATTTGACGTCGCGACGGGTACGGGCCTGGGCGGCGAGATGCTCGCCGCCGCCGAACCCGATTTCGAGCCAGGTTTCCCGTTCCTGAGAGCTGGGAAACTGGCTGGAAGGTGCGCTGCCCGGAATCACGCGGATCGCGGGCAGCAGATTCTGAACCAGTTCGTCCTGGCCGGCGCGAAGCTTCTTGCCTTTCCGGCGCCCGAAGAAGGCGCCGGCCCGTTCCGATGCTTCGCTCATGAGCCGATATCTTTGAACATGATCTTGCCGGAAAACCGGAATCCACTTTTCCGGATCATGCCCTTAGCGGAAAGCGGCCTTGAGGCGATCGGCGAGATCCGTGCGCTCCCAGGAGAACCCCCCGTCGGCGTCAGGCTTGCGGCCGAAATGACCATAGGCCGAGGTGCGGGCATAGATCGGCCGGTTGAGGCCGAGATGCGTGCGGATGCCGCGGGGCGAGAGGTCCATGGCGTCCGTGAGGACCGCCTCGAGCTTGCCCTCGTCCACCTTGCCGGTGCCGTGGAGATCCACATAGATCGACAGGGGCTTGGCCACGCCGATGGCGTAGGAAAGCTGCAGGGTGCAGTTCTCGGCGAGACCCGCCGCCACCACGTTCTTGGCGAGGTAGCGTGCGGCGTACGCGGCCGAGCGGTCCACCTTGGTGGGATCCTTGCCGGAGAAGGCACCGCCGCCGTGGGGGGCCGCGCCGCCATAGGTGTCGACGATGATCTTGCGACCGGTGAGGCCGCAATCGCCGTCCGGACCGCCGATCACGAATTTGCCCGTGGGGTTCACGTGCCAGATGGTCTGGGCCGAGATCCAGCCCTCGGGCAGGGTCTGGCGGATGTAAGGCTCGACGATGGCGCGCACGTCCTCGGAGGAGAGGTTCTCGTCCAGGTGCTGGGTCGACAGAACGATCTGGGTCGCTGCGACGGGCTTGCCGTTCTCGTAGCGCACCGTGACCTGGCTCTTGGCGTCCGGACCGAGCTTGGCCGCATCGCCGACCTTGCCTTTGCGGGCAGCGGTCAGGTTCTCGAGGATCTTGTGGGCGTAATAGATCGGCGCCGGCATCAGCTCGGGCGTCTCGTTGCAGGCATAGCCGAACATGATGCCCTGGTCGCCCGCGCCTTCGTCCTTGCTGCCGGCAGCATCGACGCCCTGGGCGATATGCGCCGACTGGGCATGGAGGTAGACCGAAACGTCGGCGTTCTTCCAGTGGAAGCCTTCCTGCTCGTAGCCGATGTCCTTGATGGCATCGCGGGCGAGCTGGATCACCGTGTCCTTGGTGATGGAGGCGGGGCCGCGCACCTCGCCGGCAATGACGACGCGGTTGGTGGTGGCAAGCGTCTCGCAGGCCACGCGGGCTTCGGGCTCAGTGCCCAGGTAAGCATCGACGATGGCATCGGAGATCCGGTCGCAGACCTTGTCCGGATGGCCTTCGGAGACCGACTCGCTCGTGAAAAGGTAGCTCGAACGCCGCACGATAGATTTCCTTCGGCAATAAAGATCGGTGCCCGCAACGATCCGCGGGCTCTAAAGCATGCTCATGCCGCAGGCTGAAAGAAAGGTCAAGCGAACGTGTTCTTTATGACGAACGCTCTACCTCTTCCTGGGTGGCGAGTGCGCTCACAAGCTGAACGATGCTTTTGCGAACCTTCGGGCTTTTGATGGTCGCGAAAGTCCGGACGAGCTGGAGCCCTTCAGGGGTCGACATCATGTCGGCGACATAGGGTGGGGCGCCGCTTTCGGAAAAACCCGCTTCAGCCTTGCCGCCTTTGATGCCATCGAAGAAGAAACCGATCTCGACATTGAGGATCTTGGCGATTTCAACGAGACGGGCAACGCTGATTCGGTTCATGCCCTTTTCGTATTTTTGAACCTGCTGGAAGGTCAGCCCGAGCATATCGCCGAGTTTTTCTTGGCTCATTCCGATAGAAACACGGCGCATACGCACTCTGCTTCCGATTTCCTTATCGATAGTGCCCGTCGATTTCTTCATTATGGCCTGTCCCCGTGCCGAAACCCACGCAACGCCAAGGCAATATTTACTTAAAGGAGAGGGATTTGGCGCCTGCGACGTGCAATCAAGATGATTAAGCAGATCGCAAGCGTGGCCGTCAAAGAAAACCTGCTCCACTTCCTATAAAGAGTAACGGGTTCGGCAACTGGAAGAGAAGTGTCGATAACACCTTCAACTGCTAGTGGAAGAGCATCCACGCTTCGGCCGAAAGGGTCGATGACGGCTGAGATGCCTGTATTGGCTGCCCTAACCAGAGGCAGCCCTTCCTCAATGGCCCGCAGGCGGGCTTGGGCGAAGTGCTGATAAGGCCCTGGCGTCTGCCCGAACCAGGCGTCATTGGTCACATTGAGGATCAGATCGGGGCGTGGACCTTCGGCCAGGATCTCGCCGGGAAAGATGGCCTCGTAGCAGATGGTCGCGGCGACCGGCGGCAGACCCGGAATGGACAAGGTGGTGCGCTTTTCGCTCGGCTCGAATCCACCGGGAATATGCACGAACTGGCGGAGCCCTGCAGCCCGGATCAGGGTGTCGAGGAATTTCGGCACGTATTCGCCGAAAGGCACCAGATGGACCTTGTCATAGGCGCCGAGGATCGTGCCCTTTTCGTCGATCACCTGAATGGCATTGTAGAACTTGCCGACCGCCTCGCCCGGCAAGGGGGCATCCATGCGGGCCGCGCCCGTGATGAGCACCGAGCCCGGCCCGAGCAGCGTGGCGATCTGCGCGAGCGAGCCGGCATCGCGGTGAAGCAGGAAAGGAAAGGCCGATTCCGGCCAGATGATGTGCGTTGGTGTCGCAGTGATGCCGTCTCGGCCCGGGCGCGCGCTCAGGGTCAGGTAGCGCCGCATGATGGCGTCTCGGTTGCGTGGGTTGAACTTGGCGTCCTGAGGCAGGTTGGGCTGCATGATGCGCAAGCGCACGTTGTCGACGATCGGTGAGGCCTCCGACGGGACGCGCCAGACGCCGAAGGCTGCAAGGCCAACGAGGAGACCCGCCGCGATGCCCGGCGCCGTCCAGCGGGCACGCATCGTCTTTCCCGTGAGAAGGACGGCGGGCGCAGCGCCAATCGCGAGGCTCAGGAAGGTCAAGCCGTAGAGGCCCACCAGCGAGGCTGTCTGCATCAGCCAGAGGTTCTGGCCGAGCGCCAGCCCAAGATTGTTCCAGGGAAAGCCAGTGAAGAGATGGCCCCGCAGCCATTCGCTCACCGTCAGGCCGAAGGCGAAGGCCAGAATCCGCCAGGCATCGGGCAGCCAGAACAGGCGAGCGAGAGCGAAGCCGAAGGCGGGAAAGAAGGCGAGCAGGGCAGGCAGGCCCAGCACTCCGAACGGCATGGCCCAGGCGAACTGGTCCGCTTCCACGAGAAAGGCCGCGCCGAGCCACCAGAGCCCGGCGACGAAATAGCCGAAGCCCCAGAACCAGCCGAGGAGGGCGGCGGATTTAAACGGGGCCCAGCGCGAGCGCGTCGTGCGGCCCTTCGGGTCGCGATCAACCACGCGCTGCTTGAACAATGGAGCATCGGACGGGTCCCAAAAGCGGATTCCACTCATGGGACCGATGCTGGAAGGGCCATCCCTGACGGTGCCGTCGAGGAGCCAAATGGCCGGGGCCAGGGAGAGAACGAGAGCAGGCAGAAAGCCGAAAGGCGGCATGGCCAGGGCGCCGACGGCCCCGGCTGCAAAGGCCATCAACCATCGGCGCCATCCTCGAGCGAGGATAGCGCGATCAGCCAGCCGCATCATTCTGCGGCAGCGCTTTCAGGTCGCGGGGCGTTCGCCTGGCCTTCTCCGGCCTCGGTCTCGGGAGCGAATGTGCGGCGATGGACACGCAGGCGCTTCACGCGCCGTGGATCGGCGTCCAGAACCTCGAATTCCAGGCCCCAGGGTCCCTCGATCACCTCGCTCCGGGATGGGACGCGGCCGGCGAGCGTCACGATAAAGCCGCCGATCGTATCGATATCCTCGGCGCCTTCCTCCTCCGTGAGGTCGAGGCCAAGCACCTCCTTGACCTCGTCGAGGCTGGCGCGGGCATCGGCGATGTAGGTGCCGTCGGCGGCCGCCACGATGGTGAGGGTGGAATCCTCGTCGTGCTCGTCCTCGATGTCGCCCACCACCATTTCGACCAGATCCTCGATGGACACGAGGCCGTCGGTGCCGCCGTACTCGTCGATCACGAGGGCCATGTGCGTGCGGGTGGCCTGCATGCGCACCAGAAGGTCGATGGCGGGCATGGAACGCGGCACGAACAGGACCGGGCGCAGGATGTTGGCGGAGGACAGCGCCATCGACAGGTCGATCTGGCCGAGGCTCGGCAGGGGCGCCTCGTCGCCCGACCCCGCTTCCGAGGCGCCGCCATCGGCGCGCATGGCGATGAAATCGAGGAAGTCGCGGATATGGACCATGCCCTTGGGGTCGTCCAGGGTCTCGCCATAGACCGGCAGGCGGGAATGGCCGGCCGTGCGGAACAGGCTGAGCAGCTCGCCGAGATTGGTATCGGCCGCCACCGCCACGATGTCGGCACGAGGCACCATCACGTCCTCCACGCGGATCCGGTGGAAGGAGAGCACGTTCTTGAGCATCGCCCGCTCCTGGGGCGAAAAGTCGGTGTCCTCGACGGTCTCTGCGAGGACATCCTCAAGATCGTGGCGGATGGATTCCCGGGGTTTCAGGCCGAGACGGGTCAGGACCCGGTCGTACCAGTGGTCGCGTGTGTCGTCTGTCTCGGTGAGCGTTCGGACAGGTCGGTCGCTACGACTTCGATCTTCGTTCATTGCTTTGGGTTGTCAGCCGTTCATGCTGCCATATCGCGATAGGGATCGGCGATGCCAAGGGTGGCGAGCGCCTTTACCTCAAGACCTTCCATGATTTCCGCTTCCGCTTCGACCTCATGGTCGTAACCGAGAAGATGCAGGACTCCATGGACCATCAAATGAGCAAAATGATGCGCGAGCTCCTTGGATTCCTCCTCGGATTCGCGCACCAGGGTTTCGTACGCTAAAGCAATATCGCCCAAATGGCGAGGGCCTGTCGCACCAGGCTGCTCGGGCGCCGGGAAGGAGAGCACGTTGGTGGGCTTGTCCTTGGCGCGCCACGTGCGATTCAACTCCTGGATCTGGGCATCGTCCGTGAGCATGACGCTCGCCTCGAAATCGCCGTCCGCTTCGTAGGTCACGGCGAGTGCGGCTTGGGCAGCCTTCTGGGCCAGGGCCTCGGCGTCCTTGAGGCGATCCCAGTCGCCCGCCTCGATCATGATGTCGAGCGTGATCACGGTCTGCGGTCCCGATCGTAACGGGGTTGATCCTGTTGAGGCGGCGCCTCGCGGGCCGCCTTGTCGTAGGCCGTCACGATGCGGCGCACGAGATCGTGGCGCACCACGTCCGCCTCCTTGAACGTGACGCGGGCGATGCCTTCGACTCCGTTCAAAATGCGCACGGCCTCGACGAGACCCGACTTCTGACCCGGCGGCAGATCGATCTGTGTCGGGTCGCCGGTGATGATCATCCGGGAGCCCTCGCCGAGACGGGTCAGAAACATCTTCATCTGCATCGACGTGGTGTTCTGCGCCTCGTCGAGCAGCACCAGGGCGTTGGTGAGCGTGCGTCCACGCATGAAGGCGAGCGGCGCGATCTCGATCATGCCGGTCTGCAGGCCGCGGTCCACGTGCCGGGCCTCCATGAAATCGTAGAGCGCGTCGTAAATCGGGCGTAGGTAGGGATCCACCTTCTCGCGCATGTCGCCAGGCAGGAAGCCGAGGCGCTCGCCTGCTTCCACGGCCGGACGGGTGATGATCAGGCGGTCCACCTGTCCCGCTTCGAGCAGCGAGACCGCATAGCCCACCGCGAGCCAGGTCTTGCCGGTGCCGGCCGGACCTTCGGCGAAGACGAGCTCGTTTGTTTTAAGCGCCTTGATATAAGTGTTCTGCGATGCATTGCGGGCGCGAACCGGCCCGCGCCTGCGGGTGGAGATCTGGTCGAAGGAGGTCAGCCCCGGAACAGGCGGCTCCTCGGCGGCCGGGAAGAGGCTGCCCTGCAGCGTGCTTTCCTCGATCGCGCCGTCCACATCGCCAGGGCCCAGCGCTCCGCCGAGGCGGGCGCGCTCGTAGAGCCCCTCCAGAACCCGGCGTGCCATCTCGGAGGCCTCGGGCGTGCCTTTGACGGTGACCCGGTTGCCGTTGGCAATGGCCGTCACATTCAGGCGCCGCTCCAGATGGGCGAGGTTCTGGTCGTATTGTCCGAAAACCAGGCTGGCGAGACGGTTGTCGTCGAAGGTGAGGATGATCTCGGCCTCCTCGACGACGCCGGGATGCAAGCTGTTGGCGTTCCGTCCCTTTTGTGCTCGTGCGGTCACATTGTCCGCTGGGCTCAAATGCCTCTCCTCTGAATATGCGCCGCAGGCCGTGCGGCCAACGGATATGGGGTCTCATCGGATAAGGAACTAGGCCGCGGCTTGGCTGCCGGGCTCAGATACTTCTCCGAACAGGCTGTTGGAGCCAGCCTGCATGATCCGCACCGTCACGATCTCGCCGATCTGGTGGCGGTCGCTCTGAAACTGCACCGGCTGCAGATAGGGCGACTTGCCTGCCATCTGGCCCGGATGACGACCCGGCTTCTCCAAGAGAACGTCGAGAGTCTGGCCCACGGTTCCGTGATTGAAGGCTTGGCGCTGCATTTCCAGCAGATTTTGCAGCCGGCCTAAGCGCTCGGCCTTCACGGCCTCGGACACTTGCGCCTCGATCTCCGCTGCCGGCGTGCCCGGGCGGGGGCTGTATTTGAATGAGAAGGAGCTGGCAAAGCCCACATCGGCCACGAGCCGCATGGTCTCCTCGAACTCCGCATCCGTCTCGCCGGGGAAGCCGACGATGAAGTCGGAGGAGAGCGCCAGGTTGGGCTGAGCACCTCGGATGCGCTCGATCAGGCGGCGGTATTCGTCACCCGTGTGTTTGCGGTTCATAGCGTCGAGGATGCGGTCGGAGCCGGACTGCACCGGCAGATGCAGGTAGGGCATCACCGCGGGCAGATCGCGATGGGCTGCGATCAGCTCGTCGTCCATGTCACGGGGATGGCTCGTGGTGTAGCGCAGCCGTGCAATGCCGGGCACTTCCGCCAGACGATGAAGCAGGCGGCCGAGCGACCAGACGGAGCCGTCCGGCCCCTCGCCGTGATAGGCGTTCACGTTCTGCCCGATCAGCGTCAGCTCGCGCACGCCCGCATCGGCGAGGCGCAGGGCCTCGTCGAGGATCTTAGGCACGGGGCGCGAGACTTCCGCGCCGCGGGTATAGGGCACCACGCAGAAGGTGCAGAACTTGTCGCAGCCTTCCTGGATGGTGAGGAAGGCCGACACGCCACGGCTCCGGGTCTTGGCCTTGCTCGGCGCAGGCAGATGATCGAACTTGTCCTCGATCGGGAATTCCGTGTCGACGACGCGATCAGTGCGCGACTTCTTCAGCAGCGCCGGCAGGTTGTGATAGTTCTGCGGGCCGACCACCACATCGACGGCGGGGGCCCGGCGCAGAATCTCCTTGCCCTCGGCCTGGGCGACGCAGCCGGCCACCACGACCTTCGTCTCCTGGCCGTTGACCTCGCGCTCCTTCTTCAATTCGCGCACGCGGCCGAGCTCGGAATAGACCTTCTCGGCGGCCTTCTCGCGGATGTGGCAGGTGTTGAGGATGACGAGATCCGCCTCCTCCATCGCCTTGGTTTCGCTGTAGCCTTCAGTCGCCAGCATGTCCGCCATGCGCTCGGCGTCATAGACGTTCATCTGGCAGCCATAGGATTTGACGAAGACTTTTTTCACGAGGTCGGCCTGTTCTGCTTGCAATCGGGCGGTCGAAGATGGAGGCCCTTTTAAGCCTTTTATGCGTGCAAGAGAATAGCGGCGGTTTGGCTCGACGATCGAGGCTGTTTTTATCCGGGTGTCATTCCCGGCCGGCGCGCAATGGACGGGGAGCGAAACCAGAGCGTTGAGCCCGATCGTGGAACCTCTTTCCGGTCCTGCGGACCGCCGGGGACGACAGCAGGCGCTTACTCCCGAAAAGCCCCCTCCACGGGCGCCGACAGTTCCGCATCGGCGGCAAGGATTTCGGCGACGACCTTCGCGAAAGCCGGACGCGCGCTGAGCCTCGCATACCAGGAGGCCAGGGCCTCACGCCCTTTCAGCGACGGGCCGCCGAGGCGGCGGGTCCAGAACACGGCCATGAAGACGGAGATATCGGCGGCCGAGAAGGCGCCGCAGAGATAGTCCTTGCCCTGGAGCGCGCGGTCGAGTTCGTCGAAGTGGCCGGCGAGAACCGGCTCGGCCTCCTTGGCCTTCGCTTCCTTCGCATGCCACCGCTCCAGATCATCGGGCTTCGGTTCGGTCCGATGCATCAGGAAGCGCAGCGAGGCCAGCATGACCTCGTCGCCAAACACATCGAAGAGCCGGCATCGGGCCCGCTCCATCGAGGATTTCGGATAAAGCGCCGGGTCGGGATGGGCATCTTCCAGGTATTCGACGATCACGGTCGAATCGTAGAGGGACAGGCCTCCGTCGATGAGGACCGGGACCTGTCCCTTGGGATTGATGGCCAGCACGTCCGGGTTCCTGGGGCTGTAGCCCTTCGTCTGGGTGAACGGCACCAGGACCTGCTCGAAGGCGAGCCCCTTCTCATGAAGCGCGATCTCGACCTTGCGGGAGAAGAGGCTCACAGGACCGGAATAGAGCTTCATCGGGGGCCTTTCTGGACATCATCGGCTGAAAGCGGGCGGCAGGTGATCCTGCCAGGGTTCGGCATTCAAACCTTCCACGTCGGCCCGCGACAACCCGATATCGGCGAGCGCGCGGTCGTCCATCCGGTACAGGGCCTTGGAGCTCCTGCGCTCGTCGAGCCAAGCCTCGTAGCTGAGCAGGAGCTGCAGCAGGATGCTCTTATGCTCGCGGCGGGTGGTATGAAGCCCAAGATTTACTGCGGCATGTCCGATCGCCATGATGGTTCTCCTTCAATGGCGTTTCATTGAAGACAAATGTGCTCCTGTGGTAGGTGTCTGGATGCGAGACCTCCTTGGCATGAGCGATGACCTGGAGGGCGGGCGGCAACGCGTCTGCATCGGGTGGCTTGTAGCGGCGGTTGGCGAGCTTCGGCTCGGCAGCCAGGCGGCTTCGCACAACCTCATCCGGGGATCGCCCCTTGAGCACGCGCTGACGTCTCCTGTTGTAAGCCTGATTGAAGCCCTTGAGCAGCGTCTCGAGATCCCGATGGCTATAGATCGTGATGCCGAGCACCTCGCGCTGCACCCGCCCGTTGAAGCGCTCCACGA
>NZ_VOSK01001009.1 GCF_009296175.1 Microvirga tunisiensis
TTTGCGGCCGCTGCAGCCGCAGCACCAACTCAATCAGCTCTTCCTTGCTCAAACGTTCAAGATCGCCGCGGCCCATACCAGCAGGGAATCAGCGAATCCCAGTTGGCGCAAGGGCCTGGGTAATTACCTGGGATCGGCTCAATGCCCACCGCTCACGGGCGACAACGGACTTCATCGCTGCGCATGCGCAGGACTATGCGGTGGCCTATCTGCCGGCGTATGCCCCGGAGTTGAATCCGGAAGAGCAATGCAATGCCCTCGTCAAACGCGCCATGGCGAACGCATTGCCCGGCTCAGTCGACGACCTGCATCGGCTCGCCCGTCGCGAGTTTGGCCGGCTGAAGCGTCACCCCGAGATGATCGTCCGCTTCTTCCGCCATGCAGGCCTCTCCGTTACCGGCTGTCATAGGGCGGTGAATACTGCCTGATTGTGGGCCTCGAAAATTCCCTAGCTGATGCCCTGCCGTCGCGGCCTGAGCCACGCTCTCGCCGTGCAGGCGCTCCCGCCATCGTCGATGATTCTCTCCG
>NZ_VOSK01001010.1 GCF_009296175.1 Microvirga tunisiensis
TCCCGTCCCTGCCAACGCGTTCCCCACGTTCCAGACCTTGCCGCGGTGAAAGAAACGCAGCGGATCGGCACGCCCGCGCTACCAAATAGGCCCCGAAACAAACTCTGGTGAATAGGAACGGTTAGCGCCACGATCGACATTCCGGCGCAGTTCAAGAATTCCAAGGCCGTCGGCCCCGCTCTGGGGCTCACGCCGGTTCTCAATCAGTCCGGCGAGAGCAATCGGATCGGACGCGTCTCTCTGTGCGGAGACGCCATGATGCGAGCGGTGCTCTATGAGGCAGCTCAGGTGCTGCTGACCCGGGTGCAGAAATGGTCCTGGCTGAAGGCCTGGGCCATGAACGTGGCCCGCCGGCGCGGCCTGCAAAAGGCCATCGTGGCTCTGGCGCGCCGGTTAGCCGTGGCGTGTTAGACAATGGTGCAAGGTTTGCGATCAGCTTTGTCCATACGATCGCCCGCGAGGCTCTACGCCATCGCTCGACAGGTCCAACATTAAAGCCTCAGCCGGTCGATGAACCCGGCGA
>NZ_VOSK01001011.1 GCF_009296175.1 Microvirga tunisiensis
GGAAGCTTGCCAGCGCCTTCGTCAGCTCGGTCTTGCCGACGCCCGTGGGGCCGAGGAACATGAACGACCCGATGGGCCGGTTCGGGTCCTGCAGGCCGGCGCGGGCGCGGCGCACGGCGGTCGAGACGGCCGAGACCGCCTCGGCCTGGCCGACGACGCGCTTGGCCAGATCCTGCTCCATGTGCAAGAGCTTCTCGCGCTCGCCTTCGAGCATCTTGTCGACGGGCACGCCAGTCCAGCGCGAGACGACGCCCGCCACGTGATCGGGCGTCACAGCCTCTTCCATCAGGCCGCCGCCATCGGCTTTCGCCTCGACGTCGGAGAGCTGCTTCTCGAGTCCCGGGATGACCCCGTAGGAGAGTTCGCCCGCCTTCGCCCAATCGCCGTTGCGCTGAGCCTGGCTGAGCTGGTTGCGCATCTCCTCGAGCTTCTTCTTGAGATCGGCCGCGGTGCCGAGCTTGTCCTTCTCGGCCTTCCAGCGCGCCGTGATGGAAGCCGACTGCTCCTCCAGGTCCGCGAGCT
>NZ_VOSK01001012.1 GCF_009296175.1 Microvirga tunisiensis
TACCGCCTCGTCCGCCATCGCCTGGAACTCTATGCCGTGCCGAGACCAGCCAGCCGACGCTCGGACGGGAACCGATCCTGATCGGGCATTTGTCCTGCGGACGATTTCGAGGGCGATGCCGCATTCCTGTTATTCGGTGTGTGGTCCCGATGCCGATCGGCACGATAATCCATTGATGTTGCAGGATGAGGCGGGGTCAATCTTTCCGACTTATTCACACGTTGGGGTGACCAGAGTGTGTTGGGAGGGCAAGGCGCGAACCCTCGCCCTAGTGTTGTGACTCTAACGCTTGTTTCGCACGGGCGACCTTCTCCAGGATAGCTGAGGCCGAGGCGGTCCAGACAAAGGGTCTCGGGTCGGCATTGTGGTGCTCCAGGTAGTCCATGATAGCACTCTCCAGATCGGGCACGCTCGTGAAGGCGCCCCGCCGAATGCGCTCCTGGGTGATCAGGGCAAAGAAGCGCTCAACCTGGTTGAGCCATGAGGCCGAGGTCGGCGTGAAGTGCAGGTGGAAGCGCGGAT
>NZ_VOSK01001013.1 GCF_009296175.1 Microvirga tunisiensis
GATGTCCCTCCATCTCGGAGGCCAGCGCCCTTCACGGAGCTCGAACATGTCTTCGCCTCGTTGGAGGATCTCTGTGAGTGGCTCGGCCAGCCACAGATGAAAACCAACAATCGCCATGGCGATGCCTCGGAGCGGTGAGCCATCCCATTCAGTGAAATTCAGCCAGAACGCTGATCTGCGTTCACCGATAGTTCAGGGGTCGACGCGCATCTTGGGACACCGGTTGCCCGACCGTACTCCCGACCAAGTCCAGGAAATTTAACCCCTCCCATCATTGGACTTGGTCGGGTTCTCATTCTGTGCAGCCCGAACGCACTTCCATCTGAAGATGTATGTTCAGCCAGCTGGCATGGGTCGTGCCATGGGTCGTGCTTGCAACCTAGCGCGATGCCAGCCCCAGAGTGTCGATGATGCGTGGGGCAAGAGCGATCGCGACGATGCACAGCGCTTGCAGGATGAAGATCGTCAGGCCCGGGACTTTACCGATCATAGGGACCGCGCCTCCTGAAGCCGCGTCAGGT
>NZ_VOSK01001014.1 GCF_009296175.1 Microvirga tunisiensis
CTCAACAACGGTCATCCGATGAGAGGGGTAAGCAATCAGATGCACGACATCGCCAACGCTGAACTGCATGGTTTGCTCCTGATCCACCTCACGAGAGTGTAGCCGACTGGTTAACAGCAGGTAAGGCTATGGAGCTTGCTCTCGCCAGAATCGTCGGGGCCACTAAGTTTGCATTACCTATTCGACAGCAATTGCCTTGAGCGCGCGCCTGACAGCGACACGGGCTGCCTCGACATGACCGGCAGCCAGCAGTTCGTCGACAATTCTGAGCGCCATTACGGCATCGGGCCGCTGGACCGAGTCTGAAGGAACTGCAGTCGCGCCGTGAGCCCCCGCTGCGCCAGCCAGATCGTCGCTCTGGCCGGTAAGATATGCCGAGCTGCACTTGAGCACTGTAGCAAGGCTTGTAACCGCATCCTCACTTGGATGTTGCGAGCGGCCTGTAATGAGATCCTGAATGAATCCGGCCTCAAGACCCGCTTCCAGCGAGGCCCTGCGCCACGAGATCTTGAGGGCG
>NZ_VOSK01001015.1 GCF_009296175.1 Microvirga tunisiensis
GCGAGTGTGGCACAGGGCAATTGGTGGCAGGGATTAGTCTCAACAACCAAATCCTACGCTGCTTCAAGTGCTTAAGCTACACTCGCCAGCCTTCATCAACCTTCCCATGCATAAGAACGGCTAGCATTCGGCAGTTCCCGTGGTCGGCGACGTGTCACCCGATGCTCTCCTCAATGAGAATATGGTTAAAAAATAGTTGCAGGCCGGGAATTGAGCGCATCGTGCAGGACCGGGTCCGCATCAGCAAAAAGTGGACCCGCTTTTCCGCGAAGAACGATGCACCAGCCAAGAGACGGAGCACGCCGCGACACCGCGCTAAGACTTTTGATGTACGTAGAAGCCGTAAAATTCGCTTGCCCGATCATGAGACCGTGAATACGCTCCCTCAACAAATCGGGATAGGGGGGAGCCTCGCGGTTCCACCCCTCCCACACCACCGTACATACGGGTCCGTATACGGCGGTTCGTCGGATTACTCGACTGGCTGGACGTGGACAGAGGCGAGGCCGAGGCCTC
>NZ_VOSK01001016.1 GCF_009296175.1 Microvirga tunisiensis
TCTCGTATATCGCCGCGCGGCCCTCCTCGGCAGCCATGCCGTCCTCGCCAATGTTGCCGCGCGAACCCACGCCCACATAAAGCTTCGAGCCATCGGGGCTCGCCAGCAGGCTGCGCGTCCAATGCCCGCCGGGCTTGAACCCAACCAGCTTGCGACCCGGCCCGCTGACGCGCCCCGTGCCTGCGTCCTAGGAGAAGGCGACGGCTCCATCGGTGTTGCCGACGTAGAACGTCCCGGCCACCAGCGCCATTCCGAAGGGCTGGTTCAAGCCGTCCAGGAAGACGTCCCTGACGTCGGCTACCCCGTCGCGGTCCGCATCGCGCAGCCGCGTGATGCGGTTCGCACTGACGCCCACGGCGCCTGCGCGTTGCATCGTGCTGAGTGCCGCGTAGGTAAAGATCGACTTGACCGGGTGCATGACGACGGCGATCAGCGACTTGACGGTTTCAGTTGCGCCTCGCGCCTCGGCGACGAGGACGTCGCCATTCGACAGGACCTCGATCCACCTGGGATGCT
>NZ_VOSK01001017.1 GCF_009296175.1 Microvirga tunisiensis
TGTCGATGTTCTACTTCCAAAGCACGGCGCGACCGCAACCTGATCAGCTCCCTTACTCCGCCTTTGTCACGGCAGTCGAGCAAGGGGAGATCCGCTCCGCCACTATCCAGGGGCAGGAGGTGATTGCCGAGCGCTCTGCGGGCGGCATTGTCACCACCTATGTTCCGCAGGGAGCCGGCCTCATCGCTCAGCTGCAGCAGAAGGATGTCGTGATCAAGGCCGAGCCGCCGCCGCAACCCAGCCTGCTCGGTAGCTTGCTGCTTTCACTTCTGCCGTTTGCGCTGATGATCGGCATCGTCGTCTGGCTGTCCCGCAACGCCATGAACAAGCAGGGCGGCGGCGGTCTAATGTCCATCGGCAAGTCCAAGGCAAAGCTCCTCACCGAAGCGCATGGCCGCGTGACGTTTGATGAGGTGGCCGGCATCGACGAGGCCAAGGAAGACCTGCAGGAGGTGGTGGAGTTCCTGCGCGACCCGCAGAAGTTCCAGCGCCTGGGCGGCCGCATTCCCCGCGGCG
>NZ_VOSK01001018.1 GCF_009296175.1 Microvirga tunisiensis
AGGCTCTGGAAGCCCGCCCCCTCAGCCCTCAGATGCCGGCTCAAGGTGCGGCGATGGATGGCAAAGCGATCCGCAACCGTCGCGGCCGAGCACTGGTTCGTCAGAAGCTCAGTTCGCAGCATGCGGCGCAGGTTCTCCTTCCAGTCGCCCGCTCCGGCAGCCTCGAGTTCCCGGATGTGAGCCTCGAACACCTGGCGGAAGATTGGGTTCGCGCCCGCGATGCGGTGGTCAAGCCAATGGGCCGGAAAAACCAAGGCGGCGGTTTCCTGATCGAACCGCACGGGCGCCCGGAGGAAGCGTCGGTACGGTCCTGAATCGGCCAGTGGCTGTCGGGGCAGCAACACTTCATCCGGCAACCAATCGGGGCCACACAGCAACCGCATAATATTGGTTGCCATCGCCATGGCGCAGTCCGAGATCTGCTCGGGGCTCTCCACGTCTGGCTCGTAGATTGCGTAGCCCAGAACCACCACGTCCTCGTCGATCGACAGCGTGGGAGCAGCGCCACGGTCG
>NZ_VOSK01000101.1 GCF_009296175.1 Microvirga tunisiensis
AGCCTTGACCGGAGCACGCCCGATCAGGCCTACTTCAACCCGCTTCCGCAACGCGCGGCAGCGTAACCCCGGCAGACGCTCCACTTAGCGAACCGAAAACGCTGTTCAACCAAACCGAGCCACCTCAATGACAGAGGTTTTCCGCGGCGCCATTGTGGCCGTTCCAAAAGGGGTTGGCGAGGCTGCAAAGGCTCTAGCGCTGCCGCCCAACTTTCGGTTCCGTCTGATTACGTTTCCCCTCATGTTGCGGGTTGCATTGCCCGGGATGGGAAATCTTTGGCAATCGGCGCTGAAGGACAGTTCATTGGTCAGCGTTGTAGGATTTACCGAACTCTTGGCTGTGGGGAAGATCGCAGCGAGTCAGACAAAATTTTACCTGGGCTTCTTTTGTACAACAGCACTCATCTTCCTTGCCCTCGCGATTATCTCAAACTGGGCTTTTTCCTTGGTGAGTCGCCACCTCAATCGTGGCTTCGCATAGGGTAATCCGCAGCATGTCGTGGGATTTCTTTCTGGGCTTGTTTCCACAACTCGTCGACTCCTTCTGGATCACGCTGTCCCTTTGGCTGTTGTCGAGCTTGATTGGCCTTCTTGTCGCAACTGGCATCGCGGTCATGAGTGTGTCGAAGCAGTTGCCCATTCGGTGGATCGCACTGGGCTTCATAACAACGATCCGCGGGACCCCGCTCCTCGTCCAGATATACATCCTCTACTACGGTGTCGGAAACCTCATTGCCCAAGTGCCGGGCATTCGTTCAAGCTTTATGTGGCCCATTCTGCGGGATGGATATTGGTATGCGCTGCTCGCACTCATTATCAGTTGCGCCGCCTACTCAGGTGAGATCCTGAGAGGTGCTATCATGAACGTTCCTAAGGGTGAGATCGAAGCCGCCAAGTCCCTTGGCCTTTCGAAGACACACATGTGGCGCCTCATCATATTACCCCGAGCTTATCGCATCGGACTTCCGTCGCTTGGCGGGGAGAGCATCATTTTATTGAAAGCAACAGTCCTTGCGTCAACAATCACGGTCATGGATCTGCTCGGCATGGCAAATTACATCCGAATGCAAACCTTCAAGATCTATGAGCCCCTCTTGGCGGTCGCGATCGTATATGTCCTGCTAACGTTTATACTCACAAGGGGTGTGGCACTACTTGAGCGGCGCTACCAGTATTAGGAACCATGGACTGCAACCGAGTTGCTGCAGCCACGGGTGCGCGCTCAATCGGCCTTCCAGTATTCCTCGGCGACTTATGAGTGCTTGTTGTTCAGTTCCCTGACAGTGCGCCGTCAACCGCAATCCCGTATGGGTTTTAACGTCACCTTCGACCACCTGAGCCAAGCATCGAAGTCCCCATGCCTCATGCGCCGCTAGAGGGGAGGAGGGCACTGCACTCCCATCATGCTAACGGACCCACCTGTTTTGACTATCAAAGCCTTGAAAGGATCCTTCTTATGAACCCTCAGTTCCTACGCCGCCGCGTGGCTGTAATCGGCGCTGGCATCTTCGGTGTCTCGTCGGCTGTTCATCTGGCCCGAATGGGTGCCAGAGTAACGCTCATCACCGAAGAGCGTCCAGCAAGCGGCGCGTCAGGACGTTCGCTCTCCTGGCTGAATTCCGCTCGCATGCGCTCGGCTGAGTATCATCAATTGCGAATAATCGGAATCGATCGCTACCGGACTCTGGCGGCGCAACTCCCGAGTGCCACTTGGCTCCGCTTCGATGGGGCCTTGACCTGGGATGCCGACAATGAGGCCAACGCGATCTCAAAGGTCTATGCCCATGAACGTCGTATCGGCTATGACGCTCGTCTTTTGCGTGCGGACGAGGTTGCTGCCGTTACACCAGGAGTAAATGGTCATGTAATTCCGTCCCAGGGAGCGATCTTCAATCCTGGCGAAGGATGGGTCGATCTCCCGTCGCTCATCGATCTGCTTCTGCGCGAGTTCTCTGCACTCGGTGGTACACTTGTCAGTGAGGCGGGGCGTGCATCCATCAATGTCGTCAATGGTCGGGTCGCTGGCGTTAAGGCTGCTAACGGCACTTACATCGAAGCTGACGCAGCTCTGCTGGCTGTCGGCCCCTCCGTGCCTCAGGTTGTTGCTGAAGTCGGGTACCGTATTCCGGACGCATCCCCAATCGGGCTACTTGTTCGGACAAAGCCGATTGATGTTGCTTTGCGGGCTGTTCTAAACACGCCGCGGGTGGCTGTAAGGCCGACACCGACGGGTGCGCTTGTGCTGGATTCGGGCTGGTCGGAACGGGAAGTGGGCAGGCGAGCGGACGGTACTTTTGAGGTGAAGGACTCAACTGTTCAGGGCCTCCTCACCGAAGCATCGGCGGTGCTCGAGGGAAATCCCAAGCTTGCTCTCGACTCCTATGGCGTCGGTCGCAAGCCCATTCCAGGAGATGGTGAGCCGGTCTTCGGCGAGCTCCCAGGCATTTCGGGCTATCATATCGCCTTCAGCCATAGTGGCGCGACGCTTGGGCTCATCGCGGGCGAGCTCCTCGCAGATGAGATCGTGACAGGGGAGGCCCATCCTATGCTCGAACCCTTCCGCCCCGGTCGGTTTTCGTGAGCCAATCAGCCTTGGCCTCCGTGTCAGAGATCAGGCGGTCTGGCAGAGGACCGGAGGTCTATCTATGCAACTTCTAAATACGCCGCTAGTTCGGCTCGCGGCTGCTCCAGCTTGCCCTAGACCAAGACTGGAACGACAGAGTGCACATTGACTTCGTCTCGACGGCTGAATGTTAAATGAAGAATTGCTCTGACAGGAGGCTGAGCACCAGACCTCCTACCAGGGCCTATTCAATGTCTTCCGGCATTTCATCTGTGAGACGGATTGATCTTCCCCGACCAGTACCGTCACAAACAGTTCGCCACCTGGCGAACAATCCACCCTTGATCATCAAGCCAGAGACGACGGCGGACTTTCCGGCATGCTGGTGTATCCGGCCGGCCCTCCGGCATGGGGTCGGAATAAGGTGCGCCGGGAGACCGGCAAGAAGTAGATGGTGCAAGTCCATCGCAATGAAGGAGTAGCGATCCACATTGGCCCCGAGTCATGCGCGGGCGGTCGTGAGGCCGTCCGTGAAGCGTTGACAGGGGAGCGTGTAGGCCAGCCATTGAACCGCGAAAAGCCGGAGGGACCGCAGGATGGCGAAGCTGAAGGAGATCAAGAACGAGCTGCGACGGCGCATGCATTGGCCCATTCCCGAGCAGGGACGGTGGCTGAAGCAGGTGCTCACTGGCTACTATGCGTATCATGCCGTGCCGACCAACTTCCGGTCGCTCGGCGCCTTTCGCGACCACATCATCCGACTCTGGGCCCAGACGCTTCGGCGGCGAAGCCAGCGACATCGCTGGTTCTGTCGCAATTTGCACCTGGGGACAGGAAGATCCTAGCGCGGTCCGTATCCACTTATGCGGCGAGCCGCTCGAACTGCTCGGCGAGCGATGAATGCTGAGTGCAGACGTACTTCGTCTGCCCCTCCGTAACATGTGGATCATCTCGATGCCACCAAGGATTGCCCGAGCGCTTTTCACTGATTTGAATCCAAGCATTGGGCGAATCCGCCGTTTGACAGCACGATGGTCCTGCTCAATGAGATTGTTGAGATAAGCGCTTTGTCGAACCCTGATCGGCTTAAGCGGGCAGTTTGATGGTTCCCGCAAACGGTTCTCGGTATCGCACGACAGGATTGCTTCATAATTGGTTTGGCTGCCGTCGATGACGATCCGCTCAGGTCTACCATGCCGCTTGAGCGCCATGCGCAGGAAGCGCTTGGCGGCCGTGAGGTTCCGGCGCTCGCTGAACCAGAACTCGATTGTATCGCCATCGCTGTCAGTCGCCCGGTACAAATACATCCACCGTCCGCGCACTTTGACATACGTCTCATCGACGTGCCACTTCCGGCTGACGGCTCGCTTACGTCGGTTAAATTGCTCCAGCAGAAGCGGGGCGTAGTGGACCGTCCAGCGATGGATCGTGGCATGATCAACCTCAATGCCTCGTTCGGCCATCATCTCTTCCAGATTCCGGAGGCTCAGGCCATAGGCCAGATACCACCGGACGCACAGTAGGATCACTGAGCGATCGAAATGACAGCCTTTGAACATCATGCACCTCCGGAGTTGACCGAAGGCATAGGCCGAACTGAGTTACTGATGGGTTTGCGACAGTTCCCCCCGAAATCTCTGCGCCAGCGCGTTCTCGTCGTTGAAGACGAGTTGATCATCGGCGCGATCGCAGCCGAAGCCCTAATGGATGCAGGCTACGAGGTCTTCACGGCAGCCAGCGCAGAGGAGGCCGAGATCCTTTTGCGGGATGTGTCAGTGGATGTTCTGTTCACCGATATCGATCTGGGCGGCGAGGACGGCTTTGAGCTGGCGCAAGCGGCCCTGTCCCTCCAACCGCTCCTGTCGGTTGTCTTTACCTCGGGCCGCTCGCGGATCTGCCACGGCCTGTGCGAGTCAGTGGGAGTGTCTTTCCTTGCCAAGCCTTACCGCCTTACAGAACTGCTGGAGACGGTTGAGCGCGCCGTGAAGGCAACCTCGACGCAGTGACAGATCCTCATGACAAGCTGCCTTTTATGCGCTCCAGGAATGCGGCCCTTGATGAGGTGGGCCGTGTCGCTCGATCCGCATCGATGCGGTTACCGTGCAGACCCGCTGGTTCTGCTCGTCCCGCATCTCGATGACGACATCGCTGGTATCGCCTCTCGCCAGCCGGCTCGTGCCAATCTCAGCCGCTGAGCGGGCCGCCGCGTGCACGGCAGCTTCCAGGCTGTCGAACTCGGCGCCCTCGTCATCGCGCACGAGCGGCTTCCCGTTCTGGACATCGAAATAGTACCGGGCCATGGCACTCTCCTCTGGGCCAGCCCCTGTTCTGTCTGAAATTTCGATTGATGGGCATTCGGCACGTCAAAGCGCCCTGGCTGAGAGTGCTGCCTCAAAGTCCTCACAGCCAGGGCGTCAGCGGAGAGGAAGCCCTCCACCCACCTCAATGCCATCACCAATGGCACCGGAGTGTCTGTTCAGGCTGATACGCCACGCGCCCGGTGCACGGATCTTGTCGGGCCACAGTAAACAATCCGTATCTGTCAGCTGGAGCACGCTGCAAGAACATACGTGAGGTATGGGCGGATACCCGCCGCAGACCAACTCGCCTTCGTGACGATTGAAATGGCCATTGTTTCGGCAAAGCTTGGTCATCATTGGAGCTCTTTGCGGAAATAGATGCCAAATGCGGCTGAATTCTTCTAATCTGTCGCTTTCCCGACAGACACCGTACTTATTTTCCCAGACTGTTGAAGGGTAGGGTGGTGTTCAAGAGGAGCGGGGAGCGGTGGATCAGAAGGTAGGCCGTCCAGCTGTTGAGGATCATCCTCTGGTGAGGTCCCTTCGAGCCATTTTGAAGGAGCTGGATGACCAATACGAGCGGGAGCGACAGAACCTCATCGCGACATTGCCCAACACGAGCGTGAAGGATCGCGCGCTCGCGATGCTTGAATCTCGGCACCACCAGCGGCGGGAAAACTATCTCCGCGAGTTGACAGCCCTCCTTGAGCAAAGATCAGTCGGCTCCCTTCCTGTCTGACAGAGACAGTGCCGACCTCCCTTCCCTGACCCGTCACCACACCCTAGCTTGAGAAGGGCTGGCTCGACCAGCGTCACCCATTGCGGAAGGCCGACCCCGATGAGCGCCACCCGAGTCTTTCTACTCGCCCCCGCCCTGGCTCGCCTGATCGAGAGGGAGAGGGGAGGCCACCTCGTCCGGCAGGGCTTCTTCCCGGATCGAACAGGCCGGAGCACTCACGTGCAGGTTTCAGGCGGTACCGGCCACCTTATCCTGGTCTCCCATCATGCTGCCGGCCGACTCGAGGAGCCTGCTGAGATCTCTCGTGCTCAGGCTGAGGCGCTGCTTGAGCTGACCGCCGGACGGACCGAGGATCTGAGCATCCCGATCGACATCGGCTCGCACAGCGCCACCATCCAGCGCTTCGTCATCCCAGCGTCGCTCGATCTGATCAGCGTCGCGGTCAAACACGACAAGGCGGCGCGAAAGTTCCAGCCGCCGGCCTGGTTTGGTCCCGAGGTCACCAGCGATCTCAGCTACGGAACCCGCGCTATCGCACTCGCCGGCCCGCCCTCTACCCCGGAGGTGGAAGTCACGGATGAAGCCCTCCACAGCCTGCTCGACGCCTTGGGGAACCGTGCTGGGGAGCCGCAGCCGCAGCCGACCTGGGTGGCTCCTGAACCTGAGACATTCGAGACCGTCTTGGATCCTGAGGCGGAGCGGGAGAGCTATGACGGAATTTAGGTGATGGGGCCGATCAGGCGACGTTGTGTGCCGGCGCCGGAAAGATTTCGGCGCCGTCCTTGAACCTGACACCGGCAATCACTTTCGGCAATTGGTTTTCGCCCATCAGCCGACGCCAGCTCTTGGATGCCGCCATCACCAGCTTGAACACCATCAGCCGTGCTGTCGTTGGCGACAGCGAGCCTTTGGTGCGCACTGTGCGATGCCGGACTGTGGCGAACACACTCTCGATCGGGTTCGTGGTCCGCAGATGGATCCAATGCTCGGCCGGCCAGTCATAGAAGGCCAACAGCGCCCGTTGATCCTTGCGCACGCATTCCACGGCTTTCGGATAGCGCGCCTGATAGGCCTCGGCGAACAGATCGATGGCGACCTCGGCTTGGGCCCGTGTTGGAGCAAGATAGATCTCCCGCAAGGCTCCCTTCATGCCCGGCTGCACGGACTTGGGCACCTTGTTGAGGACATTGGCCGTCTTATGCAGCCAACAGCGCTGATGATGCGTGCCCGGAAAGAGCTCGTCGAGCGCCTTCCAGAAGCCCAGTGCTCCATCCCCGACGGCAATCCGGGGCGGGATGGTCAGGCCCCTGCGTTTGACCTCGACGAGCAACTCGCGCCAGCTCTGGGCGCTCTCGCGCACGCCGGTCTGGAAGCCGACCAGCTCTTTCTTGCCCTCCGGCGTGGCGCCGATCAGCACCAGGATGCATTCGGCCTGATCTTCCATGCGGGCCTGCAGGTAGACGCCGTCGGCCCAGACGTAGACGTATCGGCGGGCTGACAGGTCCCGGGCCTGCCAGCGCTCGTATTCACTCTGCCATTCGCCTGTCAGTCGGGTGATGGCGGAAGGCGAAAGGTTCGGGGCGTCCTTACCCAGCAGGGCGGCTAAAGCCTCCTGGAAGTCGCCGGTCGAGAGCCCGCGCAGATAGAGGATCGGCAGCAAGGCATCCAAACTCTTCGTCCGCCGGGCCCATTTCGGCAGGATCGCCGAGGTAAAGCGGATCCGATCCTCCCCCATGGCGCCGCGGTCGCGGATCTTGACCCGGCGGACCTCAACCGAGCCGATGCCGGTCTGGATGGCGCGCTCTGGCCCATAGCCGTGCCGGACCAGGCGCTCACGTCCGTCCGGCAACTTCAGCTCGCGCATGCTGGCGAGAAAGGTTTCGGCTTCGATCTCGATGGCCTGGGCCAGGAGCTTGCGGGCGCCGGCTCGGAGAATATCGGTCAGGGGATCGTCAATCGTGTCGGGCTGACGAAGGCGGACAATGTTGGTAGTTTCGTTCATGACGTATCGCTCTCTCGCAGAGGTTCTGGCAGGCTGGACACCCGCCTCGATCCGTCGCCCTTCTCACACCGTCATCACCCAGTTTCCGCCATAGCTCCATGATTGGCACGAGCTGCCGACCGTCGGGTCTGACACCGGTCCGCACTGCCTTGATAATATCGGCCTCGCTCCACTTACCGAGCCCGGTCTCGGGATCAGGGGTGAGGTTGGGCGGGTAGAAGATGCCAAGGCCGGGGATCTGGAAGCCGACCTCCGATCCGGCCAGGGGACGCTGCATGTCAGGCTTGCCGAGGAACGTGCCGGGCGTATGGCAGCCCCGTCACCATTCTCCAGCGGACGTGATCAGCAAGGCCATCTGGCTTCATTGCCCCTGCTCGCTCAACCTTCGGATGGTGGAGGAGATGCTCGCGCCTCAAGGAATTCTGGTCTGCCATAAGACCGCTCGGCCAGAACCATTAGCTGTAGCGCGCTGTCGCTCATCGTGGGTCTTGCTCGTGATCAGAGGCCGCTCCGGGCAGGTGCAGTTCTGAAGATGATCCTGTCCCAGCGTGCATTGGACTAACTGCCGGAGCCTAAGATGCCCCGTGTTGTCTGCGGCTCCGCTTGACGGGTATACCGTCGCTGTCGAGACCTGAGGCGAAAGGAGGCATTCGGTGGCGCTCACATCCAAGGTCATTGATGGCGACCTCCTCATGCTCCGGATCATGTTCCCGGATGGCAGCACGGTGACGGTGACAGCCGACAGGGACGGCAAGAGCGTCAGCGTAGCTCCCAACGACGGGAAACTCGCCGAGAGGCTGTCGTCCATCTTCCACTGGGGTACCGACAGGGTGGGCGAACCAGGCTATCCGTTCACCAGCCTCAACCAGCTCATCTATGGGATGGAGACGCTGGCCCGGTCCGCGATGAGCGTGGAACAGTTCATTGAGGGGCTGCGGGAAGTGCTGGAGGTATCCGGCAAGCCCCCTGAGCCCCAGATTGGGATCAGGACTCCATCGTTCACCGTCGTCGACCTGAGCCCGAGCGGGAACGGATGGTTTGTTGATGCCCGCTTTCAGAGCGGGGAGCGCTTCAAGCTCGCCATCAACAAGGCCAGCATCGGTTGGGTCGCAGACCCTCCGGAACCCACGCGCGATCAAGCGATTATGAAGCTCCTGTCGCGATTGAAGGGTGCCCCAGTCCCGACGGATGAGGACCTTGCGCTGCTCGTGATGGAGGTGGCGCATTACTCATCTGACATCGCTGGATGGCTCCAGGGCCTGCACTCCGCCATCTCTGAGGAGTGAGGCCTTAGAGGGAGCCTCGCGCCTTTATCGTGCGGGGACAAGGCCGTTCATTTGTTCTAATCCTCGAACTCCCCGCGCAGGATCTCCCGCTTGCCGGCATGGTTGGCGGGACCAACGATCCCTTCCTTCTCCATCCGCTCCATGATGGAAGCCGCCCGGTTATAACCGATCTGCAGCCGGCGCTGGATGTAGGAGGTTGACGCCTTTCTGTGCCGCAGGACGATGCTGACGGCCTGCTCGTAGGCATCACCTGACGCGAAACCGGCATCGTCCTCATCGATAAGCAACTCGGGAACTTCCAATTCCTCCGGTGCCTCATCGTCAGCTGTGACGGCGTCGAGATAGACTGGCTCACCCTGGCGCTTGAGGTGATTGACCACTTTCTCGACTTCCGTGTCCGAGCAGAACGGCCCGTGCACCCGGGTGATCCGGCCGCCGCCGGCCATGTACAGCATGTCGCCCTGGCCCAGAAGCTGCTCGGCCCCCATCTCGCCCAGGATCGTGCGGCTGTCGATCTTCGAGGTGACCTGGAACGAGATCCGGGTCGGGAAGTTCGCCTTGATCGTGCCGGTGATCACGTCCACCGACGGGCGCTGGGTCGCCAGGATCACGTGGATGCCGGCCGCGCGCGCCATCTGGGCCAGGCGCTGGATCGCGCCCTCGATCTCCTTGCCGGCCACCATCATCAGGTCGGCCATCTCGTCGACGATCACCACGATGTAGGGCAGCGACGTGAGGTCCATGACCTCTTCGGTGTACGTGAGCTCCCCTGAGTTCTTATCGAAGCCCGTCTCAACCGTTCGCGTGATGACTTCACCCTTTGCTTTTGCCTCTGACACACGCGCATTGAAACCGTCGATGTTGCGCACGCCGAGCTTCGCCATCTTCTTGTAGCGCTCCTCCATCTCGCGTACCGCCCAGCGCAAGGCGATGATCGCCTTCTTCGGATCCGTCACCACGGGCGTGAGCAGATGGGGGATGCCGTCATAGACCGACAGTTCGAGCATCTTGGGATCGACCATAATCAGGCGGCACTGCTCCGGCGTGAAGCGGTAGAGCAACGACAGGATCATGGTGTTGATCGCCACCGACTTACCCGACCCGGTGGTGCCGGCCACCAGCAGGTGCGGCATGCGGGCGAGATCGGCGATCACCGGCTCGCCGCCGATGGTCTTGCCCAGGCAGATCGGGAGCTTCTGAACCGACGCCTGGAAATCCGCCGCTTCCAGCATCTCGCGCAGGTACACCGTCTCACGGGTTGCATTCGGCAGCTCGATGCCGATGGCATTGCGGCCCGGGATCACCGCCACGCGGGCCGAGAGCGCGCTCATCGAACGGGCGATGTCCTCCGAGAGGGCGATGACACGCGAGGATTTGACCCCTGGAGCCGGCTCGAGCTCGTACAACGTGACCACTGGACCCGGATGGACATGGATGACCTCGCCCTTCACCCCGAAGTCACGAATGACCTTTTCCACGCGTCCGGCCCTCTCCTCCAGGATGTCCTCGGTCAGGACCTCTCCCTCCCGCTGCGGCGGCGGTGCGAGAAGCTCGATGGCAGGAAGCTGGTAGAAGGCGAACCTCGGGCGCTGGGGCACTGCGGGAGGGGGCAGCATAATGACCTGTGACCCGATGATGGCCTCCTCCCTCGGGGCGGCAATCTCCGCATCCTGGGCCGGAAGCACTACGTTCCCATGCAGGATTTCTTGCGCCGCTTCGAACACCTCGACAGGAGCGGTAGCGTCTAATCCAGAATGCTCCTCCAGCACCGGCTCAAGCGGCTCACCTGAGGGGGCAAGTTCATCCTCAGCCGAAGCGATCTTCTCAATGGAGGCTGGCTCCTTCGTGACGGCGGCTTTCTCGGCCGCGGGAGCGGCCGGCACCGCCTGCGGGGCAACTTTCGACTTGACCCTCAACAGGGTCTGGATAGGCGCAACGTCCTCCCCGAACAGGGCGAGGTATCCAAGGTCGACTTCCTCTTCCTGACCATCCGTCCTCTCGGGATTCACCTCCGCGACGACCTGGATGACCTCTCCAGTCCCATCCTCATCACGCGCGATGATAGCAACCTCTGAAACCACAGCCTCCGGAATCCTATCCTCAATCCCTGTGGGTTCCGCGAGCTCAGATTCGCCAACCATGCCGATCTTGGCCCGATCATCTACCTCCGCAGGTTTCTGATACAGGTCCTGTGACGCGGCCATGGCCCTGTCCCTGGATTGCAGCTCCACGAGCTCGGCGGCGGCACTCTCGAACACGTCCGGCTCCGAATACCCATCGAGAACGATGACGTCGGCCTCCCTGGTCTCAGAGCCACCCGCCACCTCAATGGTGGCGGCAAGGGGCGCTTCAGGGCCGTCCGGTTTGTCAGCGGCCGTCTCAGTGAGCGTAAGCAAGGAGTGTTTCAGCGAGAGGTCAATGCGATACAGAGCCGATTGAAAGGCCGACGGGACGAACTTCGTGGACGGCATCAGGAGGGAGGTTATCGGGGTCTCCGGCACGGGCTGGGAAACCGTTTCGACGGCCTCGGAAAGGGGAATCTCAACGTCATGCGCTGCCGGTGCCGGAGGCGGCTCGGCTTTCCTTGGCACATCTGCCGCCTTGGGCTGCTCCACCGCGGGAGCGGATGGCGGCTGAACTGCGCTTTGGGCCTTCTGGGTGAATGTCTTAAGTGGGGGAGCCTCGATGGCGGCGCGGAGCCTCTCGATCCGCTTGTGGATCTCGTCCTCGGGCTTGTTCATCGCCAACTCGGCCAAGCGATCCGCTCTCATCAGTTCGCCCGTTGGAAGGTCGAACACGTTCGTGTCCGGCGACTTCCTGATGAACTTGTCAGGCGTGCGCGTGGATCGCACGCCGTGATCAAGAGCGAAAGCCTGCCACCAGCCGGGTTCGGCTTGGCCCATGGCCAGCCACGGCTCCTCCCAGTTGGTGCTGGGGTTGGTGTTCAAGTTCTGGAACGGCAGGGCCTCACTCTCATGCGATCTCCTGACAGTGCCGTCCTCGGTCCGGATAGCGGACGGAAGGTAGTCGTTCGGCGTGAAGATCTTACGCATGAATAATAACAACGCTCATGAATGCGGCGGGGCCGTCTGGGCCCACACACTCTGGATGAGGCAGGTAAATACCCAGTTATTGGCACGAGCGACCATGCGATCCCGCTATGGGGCCCTCGAGGAGAAACATGTCGATGGCACAAAGACGAAGAGGGCAATGAGGGAGCAAGAATGATGCCTCGAAGCATGATGCGTCGTGCTGCACAATATTGTGCAAAGTGACTGGCTCATCGTCGGAACTTCCTAAGCCTAGCGGAAGGCCCCGCCGTCGCAGGCGGCGAGGCCTGCATCCCGGTCTCACGGTTAACGATGTTCTAAAAATCCCGTACCGCGCCGTCAAAGATGCTGCCAACACGGGCCCGAACCTTAGAAGCATGATTAGGAAAGCATCACCAAAGCCCGCAGGTGCTCACTGCAGTTGACGCACCGCTCATTCCTAATCGTCGCGCTATAAAGATACCCTATGATCGGCATTGCCGGTGGTTGCGCGCGTGACGGGAGCGCCCATACTGCCGCACCGCCGAGCAATGTCAGGACCTCGCGCCGCCTCATTCGATCAGCATCCTGGCGTGGGGTCGGGTTTGACACGCAAGGTGGGCTCTGATTCCAACCGTCATCCCTTGATCACCTTGGAATTCTCATGGGGCCCCGACGACTTTGGCGGCATCATAGCCGCAATGACTGCATCACGAAATCGGTTCGCCCAATCCCGAATGGGCCGTGATCAAGCCGTTCATGTCCAGGCCGCTGCATCGTGAGCCGAGGCAGTGGAAGGCCGCTCATCGAGGGTGATGCCGACCACGGGCAAGTCCTCTCCTAGCCCTTGATGGCGGCTTGTCACGTTCGCGGGCGTGCTGATCAAGTCCCGTCGGCGTCGCTGTTCGATATCGGTGCTGATGATAGTGCTGCTCGGGCATGGCAGAGCAATTCCCCAGCTTCCCAGCGAGCGCTCCCTACGGCTTACCGCAAGGATGGTGTCTTCCGGCTCGCCTGCCTGCACCGGTGCGTGGAACAAGTACGCATTCACCACGCTGGGCAAGGGAGCGTGCGACCATTCCATGATGGTGCCCTTCCGTCACAGGATCGGATCGCTTGATCCGTCTGTTGCCTTCAGACAGGGACACCTGGTTGGTTTAGCGCCGCCACTCGTTTCCAATGTGGAGTTGGAGACCACGAGCCATGTAGGCGAACTCGGCCTCGGTGAGCCAAGGTCGAAAGCACTGCAACCCGGTTCGCTGCGGTGGCGCAGGGTGCTTTGACATCGGACGAATGAATTCAGCTCCGCAAAGGGAGCAATGGCGCATCAGCTGGTCACCCTCCGATGACATGCCTCTGCGCCACGCGGTAAACATCTCGGCATTGGCACCCGAGTAACGGCCTATATCCTGGGTAACGTCGCAAATCTCATGGCCGTTTTCACAGGTCACCGTGTCACCCTTGTAAGCGATCATCAACGTGCCTCCCGTATGCCAGAGAGCCAACCGCAGTTTGGCGAGCCGTCACGATGCAGACTGCAAAAGCGCCGGGAACGCCGTAGGGACAGGCGGTGGAGTGGGCAGAACCCTACACGGGACGCGACACAACCCTGGGAGCCAACCATCATGCGCCTCTTTGTGCGCACGTGCAAGATGAATACGCATCATCAATTCAATCCTACGTTACGCGGGCGATCATCTTACAGGGCTGGGGCTCGTGTGCAGACCACGGCCGCTCTCAGCCGCGGCACAGGCCATCTGGAACTTGTTCCATAAAGGCAATTCTGCGAACTACGCACCCTTACTAAGCCCTTACATCTGAGGTGCTGGATCAATGCAGCTATCCTCTTGGACATCGTGAAAGCTGATGCGGACTTTGCCGATGTGCTGGGTTGGATCGTCCACTGCCCCGAGGCCAACCAATGGGTTCATCTCGCCCACGAGGCGTTCTTCAGCATTGTCAGCGAGTCTGAGCCGCACCTGGCGGTGCCGCACCCGTGCTTCGAAGTCGTTGATCAGGAACAGGGTCTCCCGATCCACGTCGATGTCGATGCGGCCATAGCGCTGGCCATCAGTCCCGGTCGCGATCTGCATGCCCTGCAGCAGGTGATGGAGCTCTGCCGGCCATTCAACGATGGGGTTCTGACTCAATGGCATAGGTGCGCCGGTGTCTGGATGATCCTTCAGGGCTTCAACACTCTAAGCGAAGGCCATGCTTCACGGTTCCAAAAAGGGACTTCCGCGAAATTATGGACGGCTGCCTCATGCGCACAGAGGCCGATCCTCAACTTCATAATAATGGGGAGTGACAACAAAGAAGATGAAGAATTTGTTAGGGTTTTGCAGGGAGTTTCTTTGCCGTCGTGACGAATGAGTCCGCCATATCTTCGCAGTCGATCTTGCGCCTCCAGCAAAAGGTATCGCGCGCATGAGCAAGACGAAGCCCGACACCACCCATTCCCTGCATCCTGCTTTAGAAGAACTGCGGCAAATCCTTGCCAGAGAGCAGACGTTAGAGGAGTTTCGGAAGCGCTATGGCTATGACCCTTCCAAACCCTCTCAATGGGTCCGAGCACGAGAGGCCAAGAAAGGGGCTGAGAAGCGGCGCTAACCTGATGCCCGCCTCAATTCCATAAACGGCCTTCCACGAAATTCGCAGCCGACCATGAAGCGCCCCGGCCAAGGCGAGTCGAGGACCCTCAGCCCTCATTCGATCACCTCGTTGGCCTGAGCGACGATCAGGGCTGGAATCTCGATGCCGAGGATTCGCGCTGTCTTCAGGTTCACCACCATTTCGAAGGTCGTGGCTTGCTCGATAGGCAGATCCGCCGGTTTGGCCCCATGCAGGATCCTGTGCACGAACACGCCTGCGCGTCGGGACATGTCTTCCACTTTGGCCGAATAGGAAAGCAGCCCGCCAGCCTCCACGTTCGAGCGATAGGAAAACACCGTCGGAAGCTTGTGCCGGATGGCAGCGTCCGCAATCTCCTTGCGGGCCGCAACAATCACCCCGTCCGAGGCGCCCAGCAAGGCTTGCGCTCCGCTTGCGGCGGCCGCGGCAATCACCTCCTCCATGGTCGTGCTCTCAGCCTCGACGAGATCGATCTGTACCCCGCGCGAGCGGCCGACCTCTTCGACCTGACGCGCCCACGCGGAATCGCGGCCGTAGGTCGGATTGCCGTGGCTGATCAGCAGCGCGGCCCGGCTCACCGTCGGAAGGGTCTCCTTGAGGAGTTCGATGCGCTTGCCGTAGAGTTCCAGTTCGATGGTCGTGAGGCCGGTCACGTTTCCGCCCGGACGCGGCAGGCTCCGCGCGAGTCCTAGGCCGATCGGATCAGGGTTGATGACCATCACAATGGGAATGGACGACGTCGCCCGTGAAGCAGCGATGCTTTCTCGCTGTCCAGTGACAACGATCACGTCGACCCTGCGGCGGACGAGATCGGCCGCGAATTCGTCAAGGAGATCGCTGCGCCCTGCGGCGAAGCGGCGCTCGAAAGCGATGTTTTGGCCATCCACGTAGCCGAGCGCACGCATCTGTTCGAGAAACGGTACGAAGACGACGGGATTGCTGGGGTCCGCCCCAAGGGAGATCAGACCGATCTGTGGCACGCGAACTTGCTGCGCACGGGTGGCGAAGGGCAACATCGCTGCCCCACCGAGGATGACGATGACGTCTCGTCGCCTCATGCGATTACCTCGTCCCCGAGCGGGTCCAGAGTGCCGGTCATTCTATTCCTGCCGTCAGGCAGGAGCAAGGCCTCGGGCCTTCAAGGCGGGTGGCCCGCCCGCTCCTTTCACCCTTAAATCTTGACTGGGAGTGTTCTGGCTCTGGCATGCCCGGATGGCCCATAGTTTTCGGAATACTTTGGAACGACATCCTATCTAGTTCCATAATGCCTGCTTCCGCTAAATTCTGGTGTAGGCGCAAACGTGCATCAAACGAGGAGCAGGTATTCTCTCCTTCGGGCTGCCGTCAGAGTTTGCACACAGCTGCACGTGAGATCCTCATTGGTGAGGCTTCAAGATCTGCTTACATAATGAACATTCCAATCAACCTTCTTGGATGAAGACCTCTCTGGCTAATTCCGCGATATACCTCCGCCATCCAGGTGGTTTACATCCTCCAAATCCTTCCTGCGTTGTTTCGCCCGGCGGTCATAGCTCGCCTGATTCTTGGTGCACACCAGCGTATAGGGCCGACCGCGACGATCCGTGGTCAAGTCCACATCGCAGTGAGCCCGCTGGATCGTCTGCTCCACGTGGGATCGGTCTGCTTCGACGGCTTTGAAGGCCCAGGCCTGGCGCTCAGGATCGGCAAGGAAGCGGCCGAGTTCCGCGCAATGGCGGCATCGACACGGGAGCACGCTGGCCCGGCTCCAATCATTGGGCGGCGCCAGCGGCTCGGCAATCCGGGTGCGCAGGTGCGCAAGGCAGGCGTCACGCAACCGCTGGACCGCCGGCTCTCGGGCAATCCTCGACCCGGCCAGCTCCCGCATGGCCGGGACCAGAACGGTATCCAAGTTATAGGTCTGGGGCCACGTCAGCATGTAATCGGCTGCACGCTGGGCCAATCGCGGATCAATCCGGCAGAGCGCCTCCAGAAGATCAATGACGAGGCGAGGTTTCACGCTGCGATCCTGCCACCATGGCCCCTGTGTTGGTGCGTGCTGCGGATCGCCTGGCAAGGCTTCGACCAAAGCCGTCGCAGCCCCTCTGAGGTGGCCTTCTCGGCCGTGTCCTTCTGCGGCCACGAGCCGGGCGAGCAGATTACCGCAGGCCGTCAGGGAGGTCGCCGCATTCCCGGCGATGATCTGCCGGATCAGGGCTGCGGCCCGCCGGGGCGATAAGAGATCGGTCGCCTGAACGATGGCATCATTGTCACCCTCAGAATAAGAGCCGTTGCCCGCCGCGATGGTCGTCAGGAATGCCTCAAGGTGGATCTTGTCCCTGAGCTGGATCAGGAGGATCAGCATCTGGGTGGCATGGGTGGGAGCCTTCTCCCGCGATGGGTATCTCGCCTGCCCATGCCAGGAGGAGATCATGTGGCCGGAGAGTTCATGCGCTTCACGCCACAGGACTGATGTGTGATCCTCGCGGCTGCTCGACCAGCGCTCGGCCAAGTCAGCCAGATAGGGGAGGGTGACCGTCAAGCCGGCCTGACACAAAACAGCAAAGAAGCGCTTGCGCGGCCAGAGCACGAGAGCCGCCCGGCGGTAGGTTCGCTCGAACGAGGAGCCCTCGTTGCCGGTCGCCTCATGAAAGTGCTCCTCGTCTGGCTCCAGATCGTCGAGAGCATCAGGCGGGCAGAGTTCATCGTCTCCGACCGGAATCTCACCCAGCACCGAGGGCTGACCATCGGGCCACCGCCATGCCGACAGGGCAATAGAGCGGTCGAGGACCTCAACCTCCTCGAATTCGTCCTCGTCCGGCTCCGACCAGCGGCGGTACGAGGAGGTGTAACCGGTGTACTCTGCACTACCGCTCTCCTGGACCGAGATCAGCGCCAGGTGGAGATCGCAGTCGGCTGCCTGGGCGGCGGCCATGAGAACCCCTGCTGCGGCAGCATCGGCGCCTTTGAGCGCTCCAAACCCAAGCTCAGCCGATGTATAGGCATGCTCGAGCGGAAAGATGAGCTTTTCTGGTTCATCAGTGGTTGAACGGCTCAGATCCGCGCCCCAGGCCTGCAGGAGTGCCGCAAGCCGGGCCTGCTGGTTGGCATAGCTGGGTGGTTCGGGCAGCCGCCCCGGCCCAGGACGCAGCAGGTTGTAGATCAAAGCCAGCCGAAAGCCCGACGTGATGGGCAGGACCTCGTGAACGCAATCGGCATAGAAGGCGGCGAACGCCACTTCCGAGGGATCAGGGCCGTGGAGGTCGAGCCGAACCTCGCGGTCCTTATGCCGGACCAGAAGCTCACCCCCGGTCGACGTCGAGGGCAACACCACCACCAGCGTGGCAAACATTCCGGGCGCTTTCTCGGTATCCCGGTGGCTCGCGAAGAAGCTGCCTTCATCATAGAGCAGCAGCTTGTAGAACTCGGCTTGCACTGGCTCAGCGACGCCAAGGCCATCACACACGCGGACCAGGATTGCACTCAGCGTCCGTGCCCAACCCCGGCCCTGGATCCGAACCTGGTCCGGGCCGATCTGCCACGTCCGACGAACCGCCGTGTCGACCAGGGTCTGCTCTCCCCGTCCAAAGGGGGCCCGCTCGGCGGCTGCGACGAGTTGCTTGGCCTGCGCTGGAAGAAGCGGCAGTGCGATCTGGCCAACGCCCACCACCTCCAGCTGTGGCGCCAGGAGCTCGATCGTGCCGGAAGCGAAGAAGTCGCCGGGGCGACGGACAGTGGCTAGCACAGCAGCCAGTTCGCTCGAGATAGAGGACATTGATGCAGCCCATATGGCATGGCCTCAATGAGGGTGAGCATACAACGTGCCATGCTCGGCGACCACGGCAACAGTCACAGACTCCTTGTCAAAACCTCTCTCCCCGACGTTCGCGTTGCGTGGCATAGATGTAAAGCGGGCATCATCAGTTGTTTAAGGCAAGTACGCTCCGCCGATCCCTCATTAACTTGATGCAACAGAAGCGGAGCCGGTCAGGTCTTCAAAAACACGCTCGCCGGCCCTGCCGCATTTCTGCCAGCATCGCAGTTAAACAGGTGCCTCCCAAGCTGAACAATAAGGAAGGATTCACCATGATTGCTCAGTCCGCGGATATCAGCCTGCCTGAGGCGTTCCTGGAGTATGAAGGAGTGAAGGTCTACCGCACCTATCAGTTCGACGATCCTTCCACCTACCCACCCTCATCCCACATCTTCACGACCTCTCCCGATGGGGCTTATTCGACCGACCCGTTCCGCTTTGACATCCGCAACCTGACTGTTCCGGCGGCGTCAGCTGACGAGGACAGTGTACGTGCTGGTGAAGAGACAGCCATCGCAGCCGTGCTGGAGCAAGCCATTGATCGTGGCATGATCGCGACGCCGGTCAACAGCTCTGCGTCACGGCCCGTTCAGGTCCATCACTACGCTTGGTGAGGGCTACTCTGGCAGCCGCACTCATCGCGAGCGCGAGAAGGACACGTTTGCAGGCGAGCGAGCATTCTTACAGGCCAATGCTCCAATCGGGAAAATAAGAAGGCCGCCGTGGGGCGGCCTTCTGCAACACTTGAGCGGTGAGTGCTGTCATGCGGCTTGCGCGGCAGGAACTGGTGCAACCTCATCCATCGCCCCCATGTAGACGTCGAGCAGGCTCTCGTGTTCGTCGCGCTCCTCCTGATCCTGCTTCCGGAGCTTGATAATCTCTTTGAGTACCTTCACGTCGAAGCCCTCACCCTTGGTTTCGGCGATGATTTCCTTCTTGGCCTCAGTCAGGTCCTTGAATTCCGTTTCGATCTGCTGGATGCGCTCCACAAACGAGCGGATCCGGTCGCCTGCAATGCCCACTACATCACTCATGGCGTCTCCTTTATTATGCATGGATCGGCACTATCCGTCATTGGGGTAAGAACGGGGTTAATCTGGAGCATCCGCCGTGTCGGACGCGACCAACAGGGAGAGCCAGGGATTAGGGATCTGAAGTCTTGCTGTTACGAGCTCTGCGCGGCAAAGCAGTGATCGCCAAAGGGCAGGGGAGTCCCAGTCGCAAATTCCGGCTGCGAACGCTCTCGGCCCGTTCGTGCTGATGGTGGCGACTACTCTCAAAGTTTGAACTCGTCATCGACCTCGACCCCGAGCGCCGTAACAATGCGGTTCGTCTCAGACGCCATCCCGACGATGGCAATCAATTCGGCAAATTCGGCTTCAGTCATTCCTTTGGCTCGAGCCGCAGCCGTATGGGAGTGGATACAGTAGTTACAGCCATGAGCGATGGAAACGGCTACGTAGAGCATCTCTTTGGTCTTGGCATCGAGTGCCCCCGGACCCATCACCTGCTTGATGCTCTCCCAAGTCCGCTTGAGCGTGACTGGATCATGGGCGAGCGCGCGCCAGAAGTTGTTGACGAACTCGGTTTGCCGGACGGCACGGATGTCGTCGAAGACGGCACGCGCCTCCGGCGAGAGTTCGTCATCGGTGAGCAGTCTAACAGTCGCCATGTGGGCCTCCATGCAAAGCCACAGCCTAGCCTATCGCATCTGGTTGGCCAGCAGGGTGGTTGTTGACAGGGCTGAGAGCCATAAGGTTAAGTTTCAGTCCCAGGGGCTTGCAGGACCGCCTTCAGCAGGGAGCCACCATCATGTGTCAGCATTGCGTGATCGACCAAGTGAAGGAAAGAATGCTCGACCGGCGCAGCCTCTTGCGCGGCGCGGCCGCTGCGGCAGCCGCGGCGACGATTGGAAGCATCGCCGCACCGGCACAGGCGCAGGCCCCCACCGTGGCGGTCTCCACCAGCGGTGTTCGGGATTTGACCCACGAACTCCACCCTGACTTTCCCACCTACTTTGGCGACCCGCAGCTCAGGATGGTGCCGAAGTTCACCTACAAGGACAACAAGTTCAATCTGAACGAGTGGGTGATCAACGAGCACACCGGAACCCACATGGACGCGCCGCTGCATTTCTCGCCGGACGGCAAGAGCGTGGCCAAGATCCCGGTCGAAAACCTTGTGGTGCCGCTTGCCATCATCGACATTCGGGCGAAGGCAGCCAGCAATCCCGACGCGCAGGTGACGCCCGATGACATCAAGGCCTGGATCGCTAAGAACGGCCCGCTTCCGGACAGAGCTTGTGTGGCGATGAACTCGGGCTGGGATGCTCACGTGACCGGGACGAAGTTCCGTAATGCGGACGACAAGAAGGTGATGCACTTTCCCGGCTTCCATGTGGAGGCGGCGAAGATGCTCCTTGAGACAACGACGGCCTCGGGCATCGCGGTGGACACGCTCTCGCTCGATTTCGGCCCCTCGCCCGATTTTGCCACTCACAATGCGTGGCTGCCGAGTGGGCGGTGGGGTTTGGAAGCCGTGGCTAATCTGGACCGCCTGCCGGAGAAGGGCGCGATGCTTGTCGTTGGCGCACAGAAGATCCGTGGCGGCACTGGCGGTCCCTGTCGCGTGTTCGCTTTCGTCTGATAAGCCCTTGCTGATGGACATGGACAGCTCATCTGAGCGGAAGACATCATCGTCTGAACCGCAGGCGAGTTGATTTTGCTCGCGGGGTTGTCTAGCCGTTCTTATGCATGGGAAGGTTGATGAAGGCTGGCGAGTGTAGCTTAAGCACTTGAAGCAGCGTAGGATTTGGTTGCTGAGACTAATCCCTGCCACCAATTGCCCTGTGCCACACTCGCCAT
>NZ_VOSK01001019.1 GCF_009296175.1 Microvirga tunisiensis
CCTTAGGGAAAGCTGCCCGGGCAACTCGCACGGTCTCGGCCGGGATCTCACCAATCGGCTCGGGATGAAGACTCATGCCATCCTCCTCTTGCTGAATAGCCAACAGGGAATTCGCCGACAGTATCTCTCCTATCTGTGGACGAACGAGGGCTGGCTGTACCTGGCCGTGATCCTCGATCTGTTTGCTCGGCGGGTGGTCGGCTGGGCGGTCAGCGACAGCCTTCACAAGGAGCTGGCGCTGGAGGCGCTGAGCAAGGCTGTGGCCATCCGGCGGCCATGATCCATCATGCGGATCGCGGCAGTCAATATTGCGCGACAGCCTATCAGGCCGAGTTGCGGAAACACGGCATCCAGATCTCAATGTCCGGCAAAGGCAATTGCTTCGACTGTGAGAATGTCGGAGCCGCTCGGAGGGCCTGACCCTTGCTACGATTGACCTCATGTCATTGCATTGACGTGTCGGTCCTCCGGGCGGCACCTGGCGGCCTGCTACAGCGTGACATGATAGGAG
>NZ_VOSK01001020.1 GCF_009296175.1 Microvirga tunisiensis
ATGCGTTTGCCCGGCAAATGCGGCTCCATCCGATCCCACTGGTGATCTTTCAACATCAGACGAACTCCGCTCACCCAAGCCTCCGCGCCCAAAAGGAGCTTGAATCAGATTTGCGAGTCCGTCGAAAGCCTGAATGTCAACGCGCTCTAGAACCGCACCGCCCTCAATGAGGCCCCTCGCCTTCTCGGGAGTGCGGTTCCAAACCACGAGATCGTGTCCGCAGCCCTGAAGCCGCGTTGCGAGGGCAGTGCCCATGCGACCAAGCCCAATGATTCCGATCCTCATCGACGCCTCTCGATTTTGCGCGCTCTTGCTAATGATCTCTGATGAAGAGGCGACACCATGGAGTGAGGCCACTTCTCCATTCATCCGGCTGAACAGACTAGGGCGTGTCTGCAAAGGGCTATAGCCAGAGCATGATCATGCCGATGTTGACCATCGCGAGATAGTTGGCAGCGCGCTTCTCATAGCGTGTGGCGATGCGACGGAATTGCTTGAGGCGGTTGATC
>NZ_VOSK01001021.1 GCF_009296175.1 Microvirga tunisiensis
GGCGAGTGTGGCACAGGGCAATTGGTGGCAGGGATTAGTCTCAACAACCAAATCCTACGCTGCTTCAAGTGCTTAAGCTACACTCGCCAGCCTTCATCAACCTTCCCATGCATAAGAACGGCTAGCGACAGTGTCGTGGGCGGGGGATAAAGGCTTGTCTATAGCACTTCGACCGCAGCGCGCATCATCTCATCGTTGACGTCGATGTAGCGCTGCGTCGTGGAGAGATGTTTATGACCAGCGAGGAGCATGATCGCTTTAGGTGAAATGCCCGTGTGGGCGAGCCTGGTGATGAACCAGCGTCTGCCGCTGTGCGACGTCCCTCGGTCTAAACCCGCTTGCAAGTACCACTGCCTGATGAGCTGACAGAGAGTGTTAGCGCTAACCGATCGTATTCACCTGCGCTGGTTGCGATGACCTGACTTGCGGCTTGGGCGAGCCAATCTGTTGCGCCTTTTTCATCGCGGCGAGGTTTGGAACGTCGGAACGCGTTGGCGGAGAAGACATG
>NZ_VOSK01001022.1 GCF_009296175.1 Microvirga tunisiensis
GAACGGATGGGCCTGATCCGACGCCAGCCGGGCTTGGCCCGTAGCATCGAAGTCCTGGTTGAGCCCGAACGCCTGCCCCTCCTACGCCCGCCTCAACTCGTCAAATCCTCAGTGCAGAGGAACTAGAGGCCGAAGCACGCGCTCTCGGCACCGCACAAGGCGTTGCCGCAATGGCAGCCTCCGTGGACAAAACGGGCCTGTCATCCATTCCGCTGATCGTGGGCGTGAATGCTTCGAATGCAGCTTATCAAGCCAGAAGCGATGCCCGCATGAAAGCCGCCGAGGAAGAGGATCTGCAGGCGACATACAGGAAATACGGCATGAAGCCTGACGGAACACCGTCCGGCAGACCAGGGCCGGGATCTGGTCCGGCAAACTAGTGTTGTGACTCTAACGCTTGTTTCGCACGGGCGACCTTTTCCAGGATAGCTGAGGCCGAGGCGGTCCAGACAAAGGGTCTCGGGTCGGCATTGTGGTGCTCCAGGTAGTCCATGATCGCGCT
>NZ_VOSK01000102.1 GCF_009296175.1 Microvirga tunisiensis
TGGTGCGCAGCCGCCTGGCCGCCGAGCCGAAGCTGGCCAACCGCCGCTACAAGCCGCCCGATTCAGACGCGTTGCCGCCCGCCCTCCAGGTCATCGCTGCCGCCAAGGAGGTCTCGCATCCAGACAACTAGACACCCTCTGCCGTCATGGCCGGGCCTGTCCCGGCCGTCGCGATGCGGAAAAGCGCTGCGCCCCAACCGTCGTCATCACCGGCACAAGGCCGGTGATGACGAAAAAGATCGGTGCATCCTAAAAAACTCGAGCATCGAAAAACACGGTTCCTCGGTTCCGCACGATGCGCTAGATCCCCAGCAGCTTCACGATCTCGCTCGCCCCGGCATTCGGCGACAGGGTGCCGTCCGCGATAGCCTTCTCGATCTCCGGTACACGCTGAAGCAAAGCCCGATCGTGATGAAGGCGTTCGTAGAGGCGCTCGTGAACGAGCGCCCACATCCATTTCGTATCCTGCGCCCGGCGCTTGGCCGACAGTTCTCCAGTTGCCTCCAGGCGCTTGCGGTGCTTCAGAACCTTGATCCAGAGCTCGTCGAGGCCCTGGCCGGTCAGGCCCGAGACCGTGAGCACGGGCGGTGTCCAGGTCGCAGAGGCGGGCGCCAGGATGTGAAGGGCGGCCTTGTACTCGGCGGCGGCGGCCTTCGCCTTCGCGCCCGCATCGTCGGCCTTGTTGACGGCGATCAGATCGGCGAGTTCCAGAATGCCTTTCTTGATCCCCTGCAGCTCGTCACCCGCGCCCGGCAGCATGAGGACGAGGAAGAAGTCGGTCAGATCCGCAACGGCGGTCTCCGATTGGCCGACACCCACGGTCTCGACCAGGATCACGTCGAAGCCGGCGGCCTCGCAGAGCAGCATCGTCTCCCGCGTCTTCGCCGCGACGCCGCCCAGCGTGCCGGAGGACGGGGAGGGGCGGATGAAGGCATCGGGGTCGACTGCCAGCCGCGCCATCCTGGTCTTGTCGCCGAGGATCGCGCCGCCGGTGCGCGTGGAGGAGGGATCCACCGCGAGCACGGCGACCCTGTGCCCCTTTTCGGTGAGCATGGAGCCCAGCGTATCGATGGCGGTGGATTTGCCGACGCCGGGAACGCCGGTGATGCCGATGCGCACGGCACGGCCGGTGCGGGGCATCAGTTCCTGAAGGAGCGCGCGTGCGGCCTCGCGATGATCCGGGCGGCGCGATTCCATCAGGGTGATGGCGCGCGCGAGCGCGGCCCGGTCGCCTTTTGCGACCATCTCGGCCGTCACAGCTGTTTTTGGTGAGCCCCCGGTCATGGGAGAGGTTTAGCGCATCTGCCCCATGCTTTCACCAAGTGATCGGGTCCATGCCGATTCGTCCCCAGGCGGGAATCTTGATGGCCGGGCGGCGCACGTCGATGCCGGCGACGAGGCCCATGAAGTCGATCTCGATCCCCTCGACCCAGCCAAGAGCGATGCCGGCATAGCCGCCGAGCGAGATCTGGATGCCGGTGCGGCTCGGGGTCAGCCCGACGATGTCGCGCCAGGGCTGCCAGTCCTTGCCGAGGGCTGTCGGCGGAAGCGCTGCGTCGAGTTCGGGAACCGAGCGAATAACATGCGCCACGAAGGTGTTCGAGTTCGGGCCAGGCCAGGCGTTGTAGGCGCCGAAGGTCTGGTAAGGGTAGCTCGCCACCGCCTGGCGGACCTGCGGGATCAGCCGCTCCGCCGCTTCGCCCTCGATCACCACGATGGGATGCGGCGCGTTGCCGAACCAGCGGCCGTCCGGCGCCCATCCGTTGGTGCGGACCGGGCTGCCCCAGCCGACCTTGTCGTAGCGGGTATAGGTGTTGGCGCCGGCCTCCTTCACGACCACCCAGGTATGATGGGCGAAGATGCCGCGCCAGCGGCCGACCCGCGCCGCATAGACCGCCACGATGGCCTGCGGCGCTTCGGACACGGCCGGCAGGAGCTTCGCGCTCGACCAGTCGGCGGCGCGCCAGCTCGGCGCGACATCGTCGCGCATAGCCCACCAGAGCGCATGAGCTCCCAAGGGCAGAAGAAACAAGCCGACGATGACAAGGAAAACACGGGAAAGGAAGGCAAGCATCGTGCCAAGGTACGGACGCTCCGCCAGAGCATCAAGGTGACATGCAGGCGCTCCCGTTCACCATTGGGTTACCATATTTCCGCTTCGACGCGTCTTCAGCGGGCCTCTGCCTTGCGCATGCCATGATCGAGGACAAAACGGCACTGCCCCCATTGTCTCTTGAAACCAGGCCTCATGCTCCTCCCCATTTCGCGCCTTGCTCTCGTGTGCCTTGCAAGCCTCGCTCTGTCCGGCTGCCTCGGAGAGGAATCGGCGCTCACCGCCCCGGTTTCATCGCAGGTCGGCCTCGCGCGCGATCCGAAGCTTCTCGTCGCGACCACACGGCTCCCGGTGGGCGATCCGCCGAAGAAGCCCTGGTTCAGCAGCGAGCGCTCTGCGGATCTGGTCTTCGCGGAAGCGCGCCTGACTCCGCCCTCCGATTCCCTCCTCGGACACAACGGCTGGAGCATCGCCAAGGTCGAGAACGTGGATCACAGCAACGCGGCGCAGGCCTTCGCCCAGGCGGCCTTCGGGCACAACCTGCTGCTCTACATCCATGGCTACAAGGAAAGCTTCGAGACCGCCGCGACCTCGACGATCGATCTCTCCGAGGGCATCAAGTTCGGCGGCGCGACGGGCCTGTTCACCTGGCCCTCCGCGGCGTCCACCTTCAGCTACGTGGCCGACCGCGAAAGCGCCATGTGGTCCCGCGACGCCCTGGAGGATCTTCTGACCGCCATTGCCAAGACACCGAGCGGCGGGCGCATCCACATCGTCGCCCATAGCATGGGCACGCTGCTCACCCTCGAGACCCTTCGGATGCTGCGTGCCTCGGGCGGGGAGAACGCCATGGACCGCATCGGCGCGGTGGTGCTGGCAGCCCCCGACATCGACATCGATCTTTTCGCCCGCGGCCTCGAGCGTCTTGGACCCGACGCCAAGAAGATCACCGTCATCAGCTCCACCAACGACCGGGCGCTCGCCGTCTCGAGCCGTCTCGCCGGCGGCATCATCCGCGCCGGCGCAGCCGACCGCGAGCGACTGGAATCCCTCGGCGTGCGCGTGGCCGATGCTTCCGAGTTCGGCGGCGGCATCATCAACCACGACCTTTTCCTGACGAACAAGGAAGTTCAGCAGGTGATCAAGCGGGCCATCGATCGGTCTTAGGGGGCAGGTTCATAAAGGACCAGCAGCTTTCCTTACGTCATCACCGGCCTTGTGCCGGTGATCCCGATAGTTTGAGGTCCGACGCTTCACAGGAACGGGATGGCCGGCACAAGGCCGGCCATGACGGAGAGGGGAGCGCATGATGAGCCGGACCCTTAGGATGAGGCTGACGATTCATGAACCAGCCTCCGAGGACCGTTGCTACTCCGCCGCCTGTTTCGGTTCGTATCCAAGCCGTTGATTGAGATCGTCGATCAGGTTCACGGCCGCATCGGCGATCACGGTGCCGGGCGGGAAGATCGCCGAGGCGCCGGCTTCGGTGAGCGCGTCGAAATCCTGCGGCGGGATCACGCCGCCGACCACGATCATGATGTCGTCGCGGCCAAACTTCGCCAGCTCGCTTTTCAGCTCCGGCACCAACGTGAGATGGCCCGCCGCCAGCGACGACACGCCGATGATGTGCACGTCGTTCTCGATCGCCTGACGGGCCGCTTCCGCCGGCGTGGCGAAGAGCGGGCCGATATCCACGTCGAAGCCGAGATCGGCGAACGCTGAGGCGATCACCTTCTGGCCGCGATCGTGCCCGTCCTGGCCCATCTTGGCGACGAGAATGCGCGGCCGCCGGCCGTCGTCGTGCTCGAACTGCTCCACCAGTTGGCGGACCTTCTCCACGGCAGGTGAAGCCATGCCGACCTCCCGTTTGTAGACGCCCGAGATCGCCCGGATCTCGGCGCGGTGACGGCCCCAGACCCTTTCCAGCGCATCGGAAATCTCGCCTACCGTTGCCTTGGCGCGCGCCGCCTGCACGGCGAGGTCGAGCAGGTTGCCCGCGCCGGATGCGGCCTGCGACAGGGCGGAAAGCGCTGCATCCACATCGGCCTGGTTGCGCTCGGTTTTTAGGCGCCTGAGCTTCTCGATCTGGCTGGCGCGCACGGCGGCGTTGTCCACTTTCAGGATGTCGATCACGGCTTCATCCGTGGTGCGGAACGCGTTCACGCCGACGATCTTCTGATGGCCGGAATCGATGCGGGCCTGCGTGCGGGCTGCGGCCTCCTCGATCTTCAGCTTCGGAATGCCCGCCTCGATGGCCTTGGCCATTCCCCCTAAGCTCTCGACCTCCTGGATGTGAGCCCAGGCCTTCTGCGCCAGTTCATAGGTCAGCCGCTCCACGTAGTACGAGCCACCCCACGGATCGATGATACGCGTGGTGCCGCTCTCCTGCTGCAGGAAGAGCTGCGTGTTGCGCGCGATGCGGGCCGAGAAGTCGGTCGGAAGAGCGAGCGCTTCGTCAAGGGCATTGGTGTGCAGCGACTGCGTATGGCCTTGCGTCGCCGCCATCGCCTCGATGCAGGTGCGCACCACGTTGTTGAACACGTCCTGCGCGGTGAGCGACCAACCGGAGGTCTGGGAGTGCGTGCGCAGCGGCAGCGACTTCTCGGATTGCGGGTTGAACCCCTTCACGAGCTTGGCCCAGATGAGGCGCGCGGCGCGCATCTTGGCCACTTCCATGAAGAAGTTCATGCCCACCGCCCAGAAGAACGACAGGCGCGGCGCGAACTGGTCGATGGTGAGACCCGCCGCGATGCCGGCGCGGATGTACTCGACGCCGTCGGCCAGCGTATAGGCCAGTTCCAGATCCTGCGTCGCGCCCGCCTCCTGCATATGATAGCCGGAGATCGAGATCGAGTTGAATTTCGGCATGTTCGCCGAGGTATAGGCGAAGATGTCCGAGATGATGCGCATCGACCCTTTCGGCGGGTAGATGTAGGTGTTGCGCACCATGAATTCCTTGAGGATGTCGTTCTGGATCGTGCCCGAGAGCTTGTGCGGCGGCACACCCTGTTCCTCGGCGGCCACGATGTAGAGCGCCAGGATCGGCAGCACGGCGCCGTTCATGGTCATCGACACGCTCATCTGGTCGAGCGGGATGCCGGCGAACAGCGTGCGCATGTCGTAGATGGAATCGATGGCGACACCCGCCATGCCCACGTCGCCCGACACGCGCGGATGATCGGAATCGTAGCCGCGATGGGTGGCGAGGTCGAAGGCGACCGAGAGGCCCTTCTGGCCGGCCGCGAGGTTGCGGCGGTAGAAGGCGTTGGAATCCTCAGCCGTGGAGAACCCGGCATATTGGCGCACGGTCCAGGGCTGATTGACGTACATGGTCGGGTAGGGACCCCGCAGGAATGGCGCGATGCCCGGATAGGTGTCGAGGAAATCCAGCCCAGCGCGCTCCTCGGAGCCATAGGACGCCTTGACCGCAATGCCCTCCGGCGTCAGCCACGGCTCGGAGGCGGCTTGCGAGGTGGGTGCCAGGGGAGCGTCGGCGAAAGCGACGCTCGAAAAGTCCGGGATGCTGGTCATGGCCTTGGAACGGGTACCCCTGACGGATGAAACAATGTGAACGGCTTCATTTTAGGGCATCGGGCACCGGGATGCTATCGGCGCATGGTAGGGGCTGAACCGCTCCCGCAGGATACGATGTCATCCCCGGCGAGCGAAGCGAGGGAAGGGGATCTACGATCAAGCGTGGTGCCATGATTCCCTTCCCCTCCGCTGACGCTCCGGCCGGGAATGACAGCGCAATGTGTCATCCCCGCTTCTCCGCATTCCAATAACCCGAGCAGACCCGTCCGCCCGAGGTCGTCCAGGTGCCACGGCCGGTATTGCCCGACAGACGGCCGGAGACGTTGGCCCGGTCCTGACCGCGCGAGATGCTGGCGGACACAGAGCCGTTCGAACTCACCTGGCCGTTCACGTTGAAGTTTTCCGGTCCGCCATAGCGGGCGCGGCCGTTCTGGACGACGACCGCGTAGCGATACGCCCGGTCGCAGGCGCCTTTCTCCGTGACGACTTCCACGCTCCAGTTGCCGTCGAACCGGTCGGCTTGCGCATGAGCTTGGGGCGCAAGGGCGATGGCCGTCAGGGTTGCCGCGCCGAGCCAGGACATCACACCCATGGAACGCTCCGAAACATCGAGGGATGGGTTGAACCAACGTGAGGTTTTCAGGCGGGTTCCTGCAGGGCTTTTCAGCATTGCGTGAGCCACGAAAAAGCTGCGGCATCGGTGAATGCCACGGCTTCTGGAGCATCGATGGACGGGGCGGCCGAAGAGCCGAGAGGAGGCCCAAAGCCTCAGGCGCAGGCCTCGTCGAGAGCCCGGCTCAGTACCTCGAGAGTGTCGCACCCGGCATAGATGAACGTGGTGATACCGGCGCGGGTCAGCTCCGCCTCACGCTCACCCGGCCGCCCCGCAAGGGAAATGAGCGGCGATCCGGCCGAGCGCAGAACTTCTGCGGCATCAAGGGCGTGTTTCTCGTAAATTTCATCCGTCGAGCAGATGCAGGACAGCCTGGCTTTGCTTTCGATATAGGCTTGTCGGAGCTTGTCGTCGTCTGAAAAGCCATCGGTCATGACGGCTTCTATTCCGCCCGCCTCGAAGAAATTCTTGGCGAATGTGGCGCGGGCCGTGAAGGCCGAGATCGGTCCGAGATTGGCGAGGAAGACCCTGGGGCGTTCTCCGGTCTTGGCCCGATATGCATCGGCGCGATCGCGCAGGCGCTCGAAAGGCTCGGCCGTCCGGACGGAGGGCAGGGACGCGATCGAGACCGGCGAGGGGCCGGAGGCCGTGCCGGCGAGTTGGGGCAGGCTTGCGCCTTGTGCCGCCATCCGGACGAGAGCGGCGAAAGTCGTCTCTGTTGCCGCGACCTGCTCTCCTGCCGCTTGTGGGGAGGAGGGTGTGTGAGCGCAACGCTGGTCCAGTTCAGCGCCGTCACCCCCACCCCTGGCCCCTCCCCACAGGGGGGAGGGGAAAAGGACCGCCACATCCGCCTCATGGATGTTCGGGAACTCGCTCGTGCCGGTGATCGGCTCCTTGCGGGTGGCGACGGCCTTCTCCCGCTGTGCCCGCACGGCGGCGATGCGAGCCTGGAGCGTATCGCCTTTCAGGCTCTCCAGAATGCCACCCTCGCGCTCGATCTCCTGGAACAGCGCCCAGGCCTTTTCGCAGAGCGCATCGGTCAGCGCCTCGAACCCGCCGGCCCCTGCCGCCGGATCGGCCACACGGGACAGGTTCGATTCATCCAGCAGGATCAGTTGCGTATTGCGCGCGATCCTGCGGGCGAAGGCGTCGGGCAGACCGAGGGCCGCCGTGAAGGGAAGCACCGTGATGGCATCCGCTCCGCCGATGCCGGCGGAGAAGACCGCCACAGTGGTGCGCAGCACGTTCACCCACGGGTCGCGCCGGGTGGTCGTGCGCCAGGCGGTTTCCGCATGCAGGCGGATCGGCTTCGGCTCCAGGCCGCAGGCCTGCTCCACCCGCGCCCACAGGCGCCGCAGCGCGCGCAGCTTCGCCACGGTGAGGAATTCGTCCGCGTCGGCCACGAGCAGGAACGAGATCGCCCGGCGCGCAGCATCGAGGGAATGACCCCGCACTTCGAGCGCGCGCAGGGTGCCGATGCCCGTTGCGAGCACGGCGGCAAGCTCCTGCGCTTCGCTGGCGCCGGCCTCATGATAGACCCTGCCATCCGCCAGGAAGGCGCGGCCGGCAAAGCCTTGAGCGATCAGGTGGTCCAGCGTGTCGCCCATGCGCTGGGCCACGGCGTCCCACGAGGCGGACATCCGCCCTTGCGCGGCCATGGCGCCAATGGGGTCGAGATCGAGATCGAGGGAGAGGTCGGAGAGTTGGTGGCCGCGCCGTTCGGCCAGCGCCAGCACCAGCGCCGCCATCTGGCGGCCATGACCCCCTGCATCGACGCGCAGGTGGATGAGGTCGAGCATCACGCCCGCCAGTGCCCGGTCGAGATCGTCGAGATTGTCGATCCGCACGCCGAAGCCCCGGGCGGCGGGAGCCCTGCGGGTCACGAGCGTCAGCGCATCCGCGCCGCCTTCAAGATCGAGCAGGGCGAGCTCGTTGGCCTTGGCTGGATCGGGATGGTCGACCCGCTGCGATACCCGCCAGCGGCCGGCCTGCTCGCGCGCAATCGGCGCGGACCCTTCCGCCTTCGGATAGAGCGGCTGGATGGGGATGCCGTCATGGCTGCGGGACACTAGCTTCTGGAAGTCGGCGCTCTTCAGTACACCCTCGACCAGCTTGAGCCACTGCTCGCGGGTCGCTTGCGGAAAATCGGCGGCGAGGGAGAGATCGTCCATGGGTGTTCTCGTCCGGGAGAGGGCTGCTCAATTGCGCCGGACAATACCGGGATGGGGAGACGGTGGGAATGCCCCAAAGGACGGGGATTGCGCAGGCGTGCCGTCGTTCCTCCGTCGTCATGGCCGTCCCGGACTTGATCCAGGGATCAGTCCCGGCCATCCCGATCCGGAGAAGCGCCGCGCCGAGGGAAGCGCTCCGCTGTCATCCCCGGCGAGCGTCGGCGAGGGAAGGGGATCCACTCCCACGCTGACCGCCGATGGCTTTCCCGTCTCCTCCGCTGCGCGTCCTTCCGGGCATGACACCCTGCCCGTCATGGCCGGGCTCGTCCCGGCCATCCCGATGCGGTGAGGCTCGGTGCTTCATCCAATCGGGATCACCGCGACAAGGCCGGGGATGACAAGCGTGGAAGCTCAAACGAACTGCGACAGACCGGGGATCGAGCCGACGATGGGGCCCATCACGTCTTCGCCGGCTTTCTCGCGGCCATAGGCGAAGAGTTCCTTGCCGAGGGGCTGCATCTGACCCATGGAGACGCCGGCGCCCATGAGCTGGCCGCCGAGCGCCATCACCCCGCCGCCCATGGAGCCCACCATGCCCATGAGGCCGCCGCTGGCGCCGGTCTTGGACTGCTCGATGGCTTCCTCGGCACCCGGCAGGGCTGCAATCAGCTGGTTGACCTCGTTCTGCGGTCCCTCGTTCCGGAGGTAGCCCAGAATGATGCCGATCGCCTTCCGGGCGGTTGCCTGCTCGAGGCCGGTCGTCTGCGTCACGCGGGCGATGAGTTCTTCCATCTGATTCTCCTGAGACTGGAACTAGGCCGATAGTTCACAACTAAACCGTTAAATCAAGAAATCCGAGAGTGGAAACTCGCCACAAGGCATCTAAGATCCTTAGCGCATCGTGCGGAAAAGTGGATCCGGGTTTCCGCTTTAACGATGGGCACATTAAGAAGGAAGCATCGGACTGATGCCAAAAGTGCGATCCGCTTTTGGGCCCGATGCACTGGATTCTGGAGAGACACGATGCTCGAGGACGGGAAGATCTTCATCGGCAAAGGCACCAAGCCGGAATACCTGGATCTGAGGCTTGCCAACCGCCACGGCCTAGTGACGGGCGCCACGGGCACGGGCAAGACCGTCTCGCTCCAGGTGCTGGCGGAAGGGTTTTCCAACGCGGGCGTGCCGGTCTTCGCCGCCGACATCAAGGGCGATCTCTCCGGCATGGCCGCCCCCGGTAACGGCAAGGAGCCCCTGGTCAAACGGGCCAAGGAGATCGGAATCGAATACGTGCCGGACAAATTTCCGGTGGTGTTCTGGGACCTGTTCGGCGAGCAGGGACATCGCGTGCGGGCAACCATCTCCGAGATGGGGCCGTTGCTTCTCTCCCGTCTTCTCGACCTCAACGATACGCAGGAAGGCGTGCTCAACATCGCGTTCCGCATCGCCGACGAGCAGGGGCTTCTGCTGCTCGACTTGAAGGATCTGCGTGCTCTCCTGCAGCTCATCTCCGACAATGCCAGCGAGCTCACCACCACTTACGGAAATGTGTCGAAGGCGACCATCGGCACCATCCAGCGGCAGCTTCTCGTCCTGGAAAACCAGCAGGGCGACGAATTCCTCGGCGCGCCGGCGCTCGACATCAAGGACCTGATGCGCACGGATCGCGACGGGCGCGGCGTCGTCAACATTCTGGCGGCGGACAAGCTCATGAGCAATCCGCGCCTCTACGCCACCTTCCTTCTGTGGCTGATGTCCGAACTGTTCGAGGAACTGCCGGAAGTCGGCGATGTCGATCAGCCCAAGCTCGTCTTCTTCTTCGACGAGGCCCATCTTCTCTTCGACGATGCGCCGAAGGCGCTCGTCGATACGGTGGAGCGCGTGGTTCGCCTCATTCGTTCGAAAGGCATCGGCGTTTATTTCATCACGCAGAACCCGGTCGATGTGCCCGAGAGCGTGCTCGCGCAGCTCGGCAACCGGGTGCAGCACGCGCTTCGCGCCTATACCCCGCGCGAGCAGAAGGCGGTGCGCGTGGCGGCGCAAACCTTCCGCCAGAACCCGGCCTTCGATACGGAGAAGGCCATCACCGAACTCGGCGTCGGCGAGGCCCTGGTCTCGACCCTGGAAGGGAAGGGGGCGCCGTCCATGGTGGAGCGTACGCTGATCGCGCCGCCCATGGCGCAGGTCGGGCCGATCGAACTCACGGAGCGCCAGCAGATCATGGCTTCGAGCCCAATGAGGGGCAAATACGACCAGCTGGTCGATCCGGAATCCGCCTATGAGATGCTCGCCAAGCGCGCCGAGCAGGCGGCTGCCGAAGCCAAGGCGGCCGAAGGGGGCGGCGGCATTCTGGACATGCTCGGCGGGCTCTTCGGCACGACGGGCCAGCGCAAGGGATCGATGACCGTGACGCAGCGGGTGACCCGCGAGGTCACCCGCACGATCGTCAACCAGACGGTGGGCGGCCTGGCGGCCGAGATCGGCAAAACCATCGGTGGCCGCCAGGGCAGCTCCATCGGCCGCGCCATCGTGCGCGGAACCCTGGGCGGCCTCCTGCGGCGGTAAGGCAAAAATGTCACAATATCTCCTAATCGAGGAGAAACGCGGTAAGTGGATATTGGGTTTTGCAGCGTAATTATGTAAGGAAGTAGCAGGCGTATCTGCGTGAACCCATTCCGACCCTCTGATGTCCTCCAGTTTTTTCCACCCCTTCCCTCAGATCCGCTTGGCCGGAAGCCCCCTCGGCTTGGTCGCGGTTTCTATCGGGGTCATTGCCCTCTGCGGCGGGTTGGCATTCCGGGCCGGAACGAAGCAGATGAGGAGGCTCAGTTCCGAAACCTATGCGGAGGAGCGCCTGCCGCTGATCAACGCCCATCTCGACGAAGCCGGGAAGGGGTTCATCTTTCTCGCAGGTGATTCACACGCCGAACTGTTCAACGAAACCTATCGCCTGTGCGGCCGCGAGATGGTGAACGGCGGGATAAGCGGCGCAAAATCCGATCTCTACCGGGACTTCGCGCCGAGTCTCGAGTTCCGGTCTCGCCCGGAGGCGATCGTGCTCACGATCGGCACGAACAACCTGACCCGGAAAAGGGATCCGCTCGCACCGGCATCGCAGAACACGTATGAGCGCGACGTTTCGCAAATCCTCGCGACCTTCCGGAAATGGGCGCCTCGCGTGATCGTCACGGCCGTTCCACCGATCAGTTCTTTCAGGAACGGTTTCGAGATCCCGGCCGTTGCGGTCTATTCGGAGAAGCTCCGCAATCTGTGCGCCCGCGAGGGATGCGAGTTTGTCGATCCCTACGACTTCGCTCGTGAACGGGATGGAAGCACGGCTCAGCCCGGCACGATGCGAGACGGGGTGCATATGGCTTCGTACCGCGCCGTCCAGGCACGGCTTGGCGCCTTGCTGTGTCCCGGTGGCACCCTGCAACCCATAGCCATGAAATCCGCGCCGGCCTTGCAATAAATCCGGATCGGGCGCATGGAATCGGCAGCTTGACCCCAGTGAGTTGCATTCGTCCATGTCCCATCTCGATCAGGTTCTGCAGCGCATCGACACCGATCTCGACGCTTCCCTGGAGCGGCTGTTCCAGTGGCTGAAAGTTCCATCCATCTCCACCGATCCGGCCTACAAGGATCATTGCCGCATTGCCGGGCAATGGCTGGTCGATGAGCTGAAGAGCATCGGCGTCGAGGCCTCCCTGCGCGAGACGGGCGGGCATCCGGTGGTGCTTGGCCATGCCGACGGCGAGGCGAAGCTGCATGTGCTCTTCTACGGGCATTACGACGTGCAGCCGGTCGATCCGCTCGAACTCTGGGAAACGCCGCCCTTCGAGCCACGCATCATCACGCTTGCCGACGGCCGTAAGGCCATCAGCGCCCGCGGCTCCGCGGACGACAAGGGGCAGGTGATGACCTTCGTCGAGGCCTGCCGCGCCTGGAAGGCCGTGACGGGTTCGCTGCCGATCGACATCACCTTCCTTGTCGAGGGCGCGGAAGAGGATGGCTCCAAGTTCCTGCCCGAATTCATCGTTGCCAACAAGGACGAGCTGAAGGCCGATGTGGCCCTCGTCTGCGACACCGGCATGTGGGACCAGGATACGCCCGCCATCACGTCTTCCTTGCGGGGCATGGTCTATGAGGAAGTGATCGTGCGCTGCGCGGATCGCGATCTGCATTCGGGCGCCTTCGGCGGCGCGGCTCGCAATCCGATCCATGTGCTCTCGAAGATCATCGCGGCCATTCACGACGACGATGGTCGGATCACGATTCCGGATTTCTACGAGGGCGTGCCCGAAACGCCGACGCAGGTCCTCGATCAATGGAAGGGTCTAAATCTCACCGAGGAGGAATTCCTTGGCCAGATCGGCCTGAAGCATTCCGCCGGCGAGAAGGGACGCATGCTCATCGAGCAGATCCAGTCACGCCCCACCTGCGACGTGAACGGCATCATCGGTGGCTATACCGGCGAGGGCACAAAGACGGTCATTGCGGCCGAAGCCCGCTGCAAGGTCTCCTTCCGGCTCGTGGGCGATCAGGATCCGGCGAAGATCTCCGAGAATTTCCAGGCCTTCGTGCGCGAGCGCATTCCCGCCGATTGCTCGGTGGAATTCATCAAGCACAAGGGCTCGCGCGCTTTGGCGCTTCCGCACGATTTCCCGGCGATCACCGCCGCGAAATCGGCGCTGCACGACGAATGGAAGAAGGATCCGATCGTCATCGGCATGGGCGGCTCGATCCCGGGCGGCGGCGATTTCAAGCGGACGCTTGGCCTCGACACCCTCTTCGTCGGCTTCGGCCTCGACGACGACCGCATCCATTCGCCGAACGAGAAATACGACCTCAAGAGCTTCCACAAAGGCACGCGCTCCTGGGCGCGGATCCTGGCGGCTCTGGCGAAGTGAATTGTTTTACGTTCGGTGTTCCGCACACGTCATCACCGGCCTTGTGCCGGTGATCTCGCTTCGGTAGAGCGCAACGCCCTTCTGATCGGGATGGCCGGGACAGGCCCGGCCATGACGACGGTTCACACCAACTCCCCGAGCGACCTGACGACCGCACTCGGCGCAAGTTCCACATACTCCTCCGGCAGCCCAAGCCGGTTCACCCAGACAGGCGTGAAGCCGAATGCTGCGGCGCCTGCAATGTCCCAGCGGTTCGAGGAGACGAAGACGACTTCGGTTGCGGCGACGGGCAATGCCTGAAGCACGAGCTCGTAAGTGCGGGGGCTCGTCTTGAATACCTGTGCCGCATCGACCGACAGGATTGTATCGAAATCGTCGGCCAGACCTGCCGATGCGACCGCCGCGTTCAGCATGCTCGGATCGCCGTTCGACAGGATGCCCGTTCTCAAGCCTTGTACCCGCAGGGCACGCAATGTGTCCCGTACGTCCGGATAGGCATCCAGTTTGCGATATGCCTCCAGCAGGAGCGGTCTGATCGAACGATCGATCTGGGGAAACCGGGCAAAAGCATAGTCGAGTGCCTTCTCGGTCAAGGTCCAAAAAGGCTCGTAGCGGCTGGCGAGCGACAACACCCAGGAATATTCGAGCTGCTTCGCGCGCCAGATCTCGGAGAAGCGCGCCGCGTCCGGTTCGACGTCGGCCATGTTGCGGGCGACGGCCGAGTGCACGTCGAACAACGTGCCATAGGCGTCGAAGATGACGGCCTTGGCATGGGCAGGGATGATGGCTGAGGAGGGCATCCGGCAAGGTTCTCACTAGTGGCGATCAATGGCAATCCGACCAATGATCAGCCCTCCTCATGAAACCCATCACAAGTCTTTATGTCCCAATGGCCGAAGGAACGATTGACGGGTGGGCCCATAGGGGATTCGATGCGGCAGGCTTTCCGACCTGAGAGGATTGAGACAAGTGGCTTGGCATTCGCAGACCTGGAACTGGTTCAACGGCGCATGGCATGAGGGCAATCCGCCCCTGATCGGGCCGCGCTCCCATGTCTCCTGGCTCGGCTCGTCCGTGTTCGACGGCGCACGCATATTCGAGGGCGTCGCGCCCGATCTCGACCGGCATTGCGAGCGCGTGAACCGCTCGGCCCCCACCATCGGCCTCAAGCCCACCATGGATGCCCAGACCATGCTCGATCTCGTTCGCGAGGGCGTGAAGAAATTCGCTCCGGGCACGGCGCTCTACGTGAAGCCCATGTATTGGGGCGAGGCCGAAGGCTTGGCCACGATCGCGCCGGATCCGGAATCGACCCAGTTCTGCCTCTCGCTGTTCGAGGCGCCGATGCCGGTGCCGGGCGGGCTCTCGGTCATGAAGTCGAGCTTCCGCCGTCCGACCCTCGAATCCATGCCGACCGACGCGAAGGCCGGCGCGCTCTATCCCAACAATGCCCGCGTGCTTCGCGAAGCGAAGGAGAAGGGTTTCGACAACGCGCTTGTCTGCGATGCGCTCGGCAACGTGGCCGAGACCGGTACGTCCAATGTGTTCATGGCCAAGGGCGGCGTGGTCTATACGCCGTATCCGAATGGCACGTTCCTGAACGGCATCACCCGCCAGCGCGTGATCCAGCTCCTGCGCGACGACGGCGCCGAGGTGGTCGAGGGAACGCTGCGCTACGAGGATTTCGCCAATGCCGACGAGATCTTCATCTCCGGCAACTATTCCAAGGTGATGCCGGTGCTGCGCATCGACAGCCGCGATCTTCAGCCGGGCCCGTTCTATCGCCGGGCGCGCGAGCTCTACTGGGCCTTCGCCCATGACAAGGGGATCCTCAAGGCCGCCTGAGGCCACGCCGGGGCGAGATCACCTGCGTAAAAGACAACGGGCGCGAGTGGCTTTTGATAGCCTCTCGCGCCCATCTTGTTTGAGCGGCGTAGCTTTGAAATTCAGGCAGCCTTGACGCCGTGAAGGAAGGTCGAGACCTCGTGGCCGAGGTCTTCGGAATGACGGGCGAGTTCCTGGGCCACGCCCAACACTTGAGAAGCGGCAGCGCCGTTTTCCTGGGCCGCCTGCTGCACGCCGACGATATTGCCGGTCACCGCTTCCGTGCCACGCGCCGCCTCCTGCACGTTGCGGGCGATCTCGGCAGTCGCCGCGCCCTGCTCCTCCATGGCGGCGGCAATCGAGGTCGAGATCTGGCTCATCTCGGTGATCGTGCGGGCGATCTCCTGGATCGCCGAGACCGTCTGCTGCGTCGCCTGCTGCACCGAGGCGATCTGAGCCGAGATCTCCTCGGTCGCCTTGGCCGTCTGGGTGGCTAAGTCCTTCACCTCCGAAGCGACGACTGCAAAGCCCTTGCCGGCCTCGCCGGCGCGCGCCGCCTCGATGGTGGCGTTGAGCGCCAAGAGGTTGGTCTGGCCCGCAATGGTGTTGATCAGCTGCACCACATTGCCGATCTTCTCGGCGCTGGCGGCAAGCTCCTGCACCGTGGCGCTGGTGCGCTGGGTGCCGGCCACCGCCCGTTCCGCCACTTGCGAGGATTGCGCCACCTGGCTCGCGATCTCACGGATCGAGATCGACAGCTCCTCGGTGGCGGCTGCCACCGTCTGCACGTTGGCCGAGGTCTGCTGGGCCGCCGACGAGACGGTGACCAGCTGATCAGCAGCCTGCTCAACGCCCGTCGTCATGGTCTGCGCGGTGGCTTCCATTTCGGTGGCGGCCGAGGACAGGCCCTGCGTCAGGGCCGACACGGTGGCATCGAAGCGCTTCGTGAGCTGGTCGAGCACCTCGGCGCGGCGCATGCGGGCATCTGCATCCTGAGCGGTAGCGGCGTCTGCCTCATTCTTGGCAATCAACGCACCCTTGAACACTTGGAGAACCCTGGCGAGCATGCCGATCTCGTCGCCCTTGTGAGCATCCGTGACGTGGACCGCCAGGTTGCCGCCCGCGAGGTCCTGCATTTGGCCCGTGATGCGTGTCAATGGACGGGAGACGCCCGCAAGGACCCACCAACCTGCAAACACAAGAGCGATCGCGCTCAAAGCGACGACTGCGATGAACGCCATGCTGATCGTCAAGAACAGGCTGTTCGCTGCGTCGGCCCGCGCTTTCGCGGATTCAAGCTGGATGTTCACGAGTTTTCCGATGGCTTCGGAAACAGGATCGATAGCGGCATAGAGATCCGTCATCGTGAAGAATGTCAGGCTGACCTTGTCTTCCGCCTTCAGAAACTCCGTGAGCTTCTCGATTGCGGCATCGGCCTTTTTCATCAGCTCCTGAGCGTCCTGGGCAGATTTCAGTTCGCTCGGATCATCGATTTTCGCCTTATAGGCTGACCAGTGCTTGCCGATGTCCGCCCTCGCGACTTCAACGCCCTTCAGGGCATCGGCCCATCCCAGATTGTCATTGCGCACCTTATGGGAAGTATCGACGATGTTCACCGCGTAAAGATCGGCGACCATCTTCAGGTCGCGCAGGGGCACGACGCGATCCGCATAGATCCTGTCGATGGAATCATGCATCGATTGGGTCCCGAACCAACCTCCGCCGACTGCGGAGACGATCAGAAGCGCCAAGACACCAAAGACGAGAAAGAGTTTAGTCCGGATGGACCAGGATCGCAGCGAGAAAGACACGTGATTGCCCCATGAGAATATCTTGTCCTCGCAGGAAAGTATTTCATGAATTGTGAAACACGGAGTTAACCATATTCGCTCTTTTGCGGATGGGCTCGATGAGCGCCATATCGTCGTCGGCAACGACAACAATCTGCCCTTCTCCTCCAGCCGCGAGCCCGACAACGAATTCGTTCTGCTCGATGTCGCGGATCTGCTGAAGGCCCGGTGATATTTCCGTGTCATCCCCGGCGAGAGTCGGCCGGAAAAGTAACCTCACACGTCATCACGGGCCTTGTGCCGGTGATCCCGGTGTTGAGGAGCACGGCGCTTCTTCTGATCCGGATGGCCGGGACAGGCCCGGCCATGACGGAAGGGCCTCAGATCCGACATGGGCCGGGAACAACGCGAGGAACCGCCAACAAACTTGTGATCGCTCAGAACAACGGCCCTCCTTCAGAGCGCCCTAAATGGCTCCAGCATTGTGCTCAACGCTGGAGCCCTCGATGCGTTTTGTTCTGACAAGCCTTGTCGCTCTCGGACTCCTGACCGCCCAGGCATCCGCGGAATCGGTCGATCTGGAACTGGTTTTCGCCGCCGATGGCTCGGGCTCCATCGACGATGCCGAGTCGCGGCTTCAGCGGCAGGGCTGGGCCGATGCGCTGACGAGCCCCGATGTGCTCACCGGCATCAAGGATGGGCCCGTCGGCGCCATCGCGGTCGCCTTCATGGAATGGGGTGGGCCGAGTTCACAGGTCCTCATCGTCGACTGGCACGTGATCCGTGACGAGGCGAGCGCGAGGGTCTTCGCCGACAAGCTCATGAGCGCGCCGCGGGGAGCCTATGGCTACAACTCCATCTCCAATGCCATCGACTTTTCCGTGCGCCTCGTCGAGACAAACGCCCATGAGGGCACGCGCAAGGTCATCGACGTGTCGGGCGACGGTCCGAACATGAACGGCCGGTCGCTGGAGCAGGCGAGAGCGGATGCCCTGGCCAAGGGCTTCACCATCAACGCCCTCGCGATCCGTGGCAGCGGCCGTCCGGGTGGGCCCGGCGGCATGTCGCTGGAGGATTACTATGGCCAGAGCGTCATCGGGGGGCCTGGTTCCTTTGTCGAGATGGCCGATGAAATGCGCCCCTTTGCCGTAGCCGCCCGCCGCAAGCTCCTGACGGAAATCGCCGGAATGGACGGAGCCTCGCGCCACGCGAGCCGGTGAACCGGTTCGAACATCGGATCGATCCCAAAAGTGGGGTCCACTTTGGAGCCCGATACTCTAGAGTGGCCGGCATGGCGAATCTCGAAAACTGGATCATTGAACAGGGCTTGCGCGGCGCCGATGTCGGCTCATTGCTCTCAGGCTTCGCCGAGCGGCTCGTGACCGACGGGATGCCGCTGGTCCGGGTCTATCTCGCCCTGCCGACCGTCAATCCGACGATCCGCGTCTACACCCATGTCTGGACCCGCTCGGCCGGCCTGATGGTCGAGGGCGTCTCCCATGAGCGCAATGAACTTGCGTTCGATCGGAGCCCCTTCGCCTACATGATGCAGACCGAGCAGACGAGCTGCCATTGGCATGTCGATGATCCGAAAGACCGGCAGTTCGACGTATTCGACGATGTCAGGCGCGAGGGTGGGACCGATTATCTGGCGCGCCTCTTCAGCTTCGAGAACACGAGCGCCCCGGACCTCCGGGGTATCGGTATCTCCCTTTCCAGTAGCCGTCCCGTGGGGCTCCAGGCGGAGGAGATTGCCCGGATCGATGCACTTCTGCCCCTGTTGGGCCTGGCCGCCTATCGCATGACGCTGTTCGACCTCACGGTGGCCATGCTCGACACCTATGTGGGGCTCTCCGCCGGAAGACGGGTCCTGAGCGGCGAGATCCGGCGCGGGTTCGGCACGACCGTGACGGCCGCGCTCCTGTTCGCGGATCTGCGCGGCTTCACCAGTCTGGCCGACACCGCCGGCATGGACCTGATCGCCCGGCTCGACCAGCATCTCGAGGCCATGGCGGATCCCGTGGCGGAGCAGGGCGGTGAAGTGCTCAAGTTCATGGGAGATGGCGTCCTGGCGGCGTTTCCGATCACGGAGGAGCGTTCCCGCGAGAGCGCCTGCGCGGCGGCGATACAGGCTGCGCGAACGGCGCTCGAACGCAATGACGCCGTCAACCGCCTCCGTGCCGGCGAGACGCCGCTCAGCCTCGACATCGCGCTCCATTGCGGGGATGTATTCTACGGCAATATCGGTGCGGCCGGGCGACTCGATTTCACGGTGATCGGCCCCGCCGTCAACGAGGTCAGCCGCATGGAGGCCCTCTGCAGCGGCCTCGACTGCTCCGTCGTCCTGTCAGACAGCGTTGCCTCGGTGAGCCCGGTCCCCGTCCGCTCCCTCGGCCGACACCGCCTCCGGGGCATCGCGGCGGAACGGGAGCTGTTCACATTCACGACGTCAGGAGACTGAACACGGAGTCGGTTCGACAAGTCGCTCCAGAACGACTTGCGTGATCCGCGCGCAGCGGGCTCCTGCGAAGGGAAAGGCGTCGGTGAGTGCCGTCGAGAGGGTCTTGTCGAGGCTTTGCCTCAGGAGGCGCCGGGCGCGGTGAAGCCGTGTCTTCACCGTCTCCGGGCGCAGGCCGAGCTGACAGGCCGTCGCCTCGATGCTCATCTCCTCGATATCCCGTAGAACGAAGACGATGCGGAACGAGTCGGGCAACTGGTCAATGGCTCGTTCGATCAGGCGGCGGATTTCGGCACGGGCGGCGGCGGCTTCGGGATCGCCCTCCTGTCGGGCCGTGGGCAGGAAGATGACGCGGGCCTCTCCCTGGTCATCGATCGTGTCGATTTTCTTCAGCTCGACAGAAGGCCGCCTGTTCCGAAGTCGGCCCAGTGCCTCGTTGAGCGCGATCCGCGTGAGCCAGGTCGCAAGACGCGCCTCGCCACGGAAGCTGTCCAGATGGGTAAAAGCACGAAGATAGGCCTCCTGAACCGCATCTTCGGCCTCGGCATCGTCGCCGAGAACGCTGCGCACGATCCGGTAGAGCTGCCGGTTGTGGCGCTCCATGATCAGGCGGAGGGCCGCTCCATCCTGCCGCTTGGCCCGCTCGACCAGAGCCATGTCATCAAGGTTGTCCAACGACGGAGTTACGGCGGTCCCCGATTGCATGGGCAGTCTCCCGTGTCTTGCCATTAGATGGTCAGGCGTCTCAAACGTTCCCAGGTGATATGGACCGGTTTCACGTTCGGCGAACGGTGCCCCGCTGCATGATCTCGTCAATCGACGGGAACGCCTGCAAGGCGATGTCCGGGAGCGCCTGTGCAGCCGACCCGCCTGAAGGACGGCTGCCCGGATGCCCCACGACGATCCGCCCGACCATCCCGGCGTGCTCGTGCGGAATGCAGAAGAAATCGTACACGCCTTCCACCCTGAGCATGACCGAAAAGGCCTCATTGGGAAGGAGATAGTCCGAGTTCCAGGGCTCGGCACCCTCGGGGATGCGCAGCGGGCGCTCAAAATTGTTCGGATGATAGGCCGTCGCCGTATGCGAGTTTCCGGGATCCCGATTGACCCAGCGGATCGTCTGGCCGGGCTGGACGTGAAGGCCGACGGGATCGAACCATACATGCGAGCCGTCCGCCTTGCCCTGCATCCTGATCTCGACCGGTTCGCCGGCAAGGGACGGGCGGTACCATGCCAGACCGGCGAGGAGACCCCCGCCGATCCGCAGGACATGTCGCCGCGACGGCATCATTTTGCCGCCACCCGCGACTCGTCGGCCTTCGGCACATGCCACAGGACGACATGCGCATGGGGCTTCTCGACGCCGGGATGCCCGGCATTGAAATAGACGTCCACGTGGTCGACCTTGCCGCCGGGGGCCGCGAGATCGTCGAAGCGCTTGTCTTTGTTGGTGAGGTCCTCGATGGGGAGCATGTAGACCGTGCTGACGAGCCGTCCCTCACGGTCATAGGCTAAGGTGTTTGGTGGCGGAACGTTGTTGGGATCGGGTGCGTTACGCCATTGAGGAGTACACTTGGCGCTTTGACGGCCTGCGACGCCGAGCTTCTCACCGCAGGAGGACGTGATGCACTCCCTTCATCCGCA
>NZ_VOSK01000103.1 GCF_009296175.1 Microvirga tunisiensis
GGCACACCAGTTTGGGGTTTGGCGGTGCCAAACTCGCACGCGTTGACGCGGGGTGGAGCAGCCCGGTAGCTCGTCAGGCTCATAACCTGAAGGTCACAGGTTCAAATCCTGTCCCCGCAACCAACACGACACCAAGCCCTCGTGAGCCCAGCGCTCCGAGGGCTTCGTCGTCTCTGAACCCCGAGCAACACCCGACCCCGCCACACCCCAACCGCAGATCCAGCGCCAGCCCGTGCCCCAGCCCGTGGCAGAGAGTTAGCCGCTCAAACAGAAAAGCCCTCGATGCTGCACGCAAAGAGGGCCGGATCGAGGGATGATGGTGAACGGTTCCGAGAAAGGCGTCTGCCTCGAGCGCGTCAAGCGACCTGACCGATCGGATCCAGATCGGCGTTCAGGGAGAACCGCTCGAGCTGCACGGCATAAGCCGCTTCCAATCCTTTGAGCCGGACTTCGGGTTCGGGAACGATCCGGTCCACAGCCGTGGTGAGGCGGGTGCAGAAGCGATCCGAGGCGGAGAGCAGGAGGCGAAGCGATCTTGCATTGGGAGGCGTGCCGGATGAAGCATCCTGCACGAGGGACGCGGCCGATGCATAAAGATCGTCCACCGCAGCCTCGATGCCCGGGTCGCGCTTGAGCAGACTCATGGTGTTGATCAGAAGGACCCGCAGATCATGCAGGTCGTCTTCCCTGCCCGCCTGAGCGATCAGATTCACGACCTTCTTTACGGCTTCGATTCTCTCATTGATCGTTTGCGTAATGGTGCTGTCGGCCATGAGCCTTCCCCTGTCAGGCATGCGTGAAATCCCCAGGGACTCACAGGATCGACAATGCACTTTCATGGTTAACCAATTGTTACACGCCTGTCGAAAAGATTGCTGGAAGCCTTGTTCCACAAGGCTCTCCGGCTTTGCGAGGAAACTTTCCGTTACGGACGTCTCAAGCATTGAGATTTGATCGGAAGCCGACTACATCTCGCAGTGCATCGTGCGGAAAGGTCGATCCGGTTTTCCCGCCCGAACGATGCGCCAGTTAAGGGATTGAGCATCGGATCGATCCCGAAGGTGGTGTCCACTTTCGGGTCCGGTGCTCTAGCATTCTTGATTTGAAATCTTCGTCATGCACCTGCAGCTCGATCTCAAGCGACCGCAATGGTCCTCGTCACGAAGCATACGCTTCGTGAGAGGCTGCTGCATCATGCGCGATCATGAGCTGCGACCCGATCCGGGGACCGCCTTGCGGTCCCCGACGGCGAGTTCCGCCAGAACCGGCACCGCCGATCAGGTGCCTTTCCACTGCATGTCGGTCTAACGGTTATCCGTCGCCGGCACGATCCGGCGAATTTACTTTCCTCAGCATCCGCCCTTCTTCTCGCGATGCAGGTTCGCCGGATCCCAGCCTTGCTGAGAAAAGGAGAAGCCCTGCAATGAACAGGGTCTGGACCGAAGAAGAACTTGAAATTCTGCGCCGCGACAGGGAAGCCAAGATCCCGGTTCCCGTCACCGCTGCGAAACTGGGAAGGCCTGTGCCGGCAACCTATGCCAGAGCGCGGCTGATCGGGACCCTTGTTCAACCCCATCAATCCTGGGATGAGGCCACCGTCGCGCGCCTGCGCGAACTCGTCTCGGCCGACCCGCCGATGACGGACAAGCGCATTGCCGCCGAGCTTGGAAGAACCGTGACCCAGATCCGATGGAAGATGCAGGATCTTGGCCTGATCGGCGTGCGCGATCTCTCCAAACTGGCGAAGATCACCGCCGCAGGAACGGCTCGCCCGAAAGTGGTGCAGGCGCAATCGGCAAAGCCCGCGGCGGCAAAGCCCGCAACTCAAAACCCACCTCCGCAATCTCCTCTGGAGCGCAGCGCATCTGTGGGCCGAGCCGAGATTTCTGCGCGATCTGCTGTGCCGGTACAGCGGATCGCGCTGCCGACCATCGACATCGAGGCGGCGCTCGCTCAAGCACTCAAGGCCCTCGAAACGGCCATGGCGGAGCAGCTGAAGACTTTCGTCGCGGGCACGGAAGCGGGGATGATCCGAGCCGCCAGGGCGGCCATCGCCGAGAAGGCGCGCATCGACCAACGCCTTCTGGTTCGTGTCAAGCGCTCGGCCGAGGCCGCTGCCCGTCGCGAAGAGGAGGCATGGAAAGCCGAGGAGGAAGCAAAGCGTCAGGCTATGGAGGCGAGGAAAGTCAACGCTGAGGCCGAGCGGAAGGCGACAGATGCGGCACGCCAAGCGCAAGAGGAGAAGGCGCTTCAGGAGAAGGTTCGGCTTACAGCTCCGAAGCCTGCGGCGAAACCCAAGGCGGACGTGAAAAAAGCTGTCCTTCCAGCAGTGCGGGGCGTCTCCCAGGTTGCGGCTCCCCGCCCTGCCCCGCAGGCCGTTGCTCCTTCCGTACCGAGGATCGTCGTCAGCGAGGCTCCCGCCGCCACTCGGGCGACAGAGCCGGACACCGCCAACGCCCAGACATCTGGGCGCGGCGGCTGGAAATCCGTTCGCCGGGATCCTGCGCGCGTTCTGGCTCAGGCCAAGGCAAAGGCCAAGCCGGCAAACCGTGCTGATGCGATCGATCTCGCTCAGGCCGCGCAGGCCGCCATCGAGTGCTTCATTGCAGAGCGTGGCGTCACGAAAAACGAGTCGAGCGGCATTCAGGCGGTGGTCTCCCGGCTTCAGGCACGGGGCTACATCGTGGTGCGCGACGAGAGCGGCTGGACCATCGACCAGCGTCATCGCGTCGGCAGCGAATCTGAGCTTTTTGCATTTGCGGAAGCACGCGGCATTACATTGAGCGCAGCCGCCTGATCGGCAGCGGAAACGGCGTCCGATGACACGGGATCGGACGCCGCATCCTGAGCACTGGATCCAAAAGTGGATTTGCACTCTTGGGGTTCATCCGATGGTCCTTCTCGGATGATAGCATTGTCGGGTGCGAACCTCTGATTCCGCACGATGCGCTTGACCCGCCATCTTGCCAGTGCCCTTATCCGCCCCAAATCGGCAGCGGATCATGGAGATGAAGATGGAAAAGCGTCGGCTCGGCCGCTCGGACTTGATGGTTTCTCCCCTGTGCCTCGGCGGAAATGTCTTCGGCTGGACGGCTGACGAGGCAACGTCGTTCAAGGTGCTCGACGCCTACGCAGATGCCGGCCTCAACTTCATCGACACAGCGGACGTATATTCCACCTGGGTGCCTGGCCACAAAGGCGGCGAGTCGGAAGTCATCATCGGCAAGTGGATGAAGGCACGCGGCAACCGCGACAAGCTCGTGATCGCCACCAAGGTCGGCTCGGAGATGGGCCCAAACCAGAAGGGATTGTCGAAGAGCTATATCGGCTCTGCCGTGGAGGCCTCTCTCCAACGTCTCCAGACTGACTACATCGATCTCTATCAATCCCATCGGGACGATCTCGATACCCCACAGCAGGAGACGCTCGGCGCTTATGAAGAGCTGATCCGGGATGGAAAGGTGCGGGCCATCGGCGCGTCCAACTTCACCGCGGCACGGCTGAAGGAAGCATTGGATATCAGCGCCGAACTCGGCCTGCCGCGCTACGAAAGCCTGCAGCCCAAATACAATCTTTCCGACCGTGCGGAATACGAGGCCGAACTCGAGCCGCTCTGCCGTCGGGAAGAGATCGGCGTCATTCCCTATTACGGTCTCGCCAGCGGGTTCCTGACGGGCAAGTACCGGTCGGACGCGGATTTCGGCAAAAGCGTGCGCGGCGGGCGCATGGCCGCTTATCTCGATGATCGCGGCCGGCGCATTCTGGCGGCGCTGGACGCGGTGGCTGCTCGGAAGAATGCGACGCCGGCCCAGATCGCGCTGGCGTGGCTCATGGCGCGTCCGGGGATCACGGCGCCGATCGCCAGCGCCACGAGCGTGGAGCAGATCCGCGATCTCGTGCAGGCGACGAAGGTGCTCCTCGACAATGATGACATCGCGCAACTCGATCGAGCCAGCAATCCGGCCTGAACCGGCCGTTTCCACCTGAGACATCGAATTTTTGCATGGCAGCCCTCCGTTGCATCGAACGGAGGGTCCATTATCTCGTATCGACCTGTGCTTCCAATAATTCCACAGGGCAAAACGAGGTTTTACGATGAGCGTTGATGCCAATGCGTTGTTCCAGCCCTTCAAACTGGGTGACCTGACCCTGCCCAACCGCTTGGTCATGGCTCCCCTCACCCGGAATCGGGCGGCAGAAGGAGATGTGGCCCGTGACATCACGGCGACCTATTACGCCCAGCGCGCCAGCGCCGGCCTCCTGATCTCGGAAGGTTCGCAGATCTCGCATCAGGGCCAGGGCTATCTGCGGACCCCTGGCATCTATTCGCCCGCCCAGGTCGCGCATTGGCGCAAGGTGACCGATGCGGTCCACAAGGCCGGCGGGCGGATCTTCATCCAGCTCTGGCACGTGGGCCGTGTGTCCCACACCTCGCTTCAGCCGGGTGGCGGCGCGCCCGTTGGCCCCTCGGCTCTTCGCGCTCAAACGAAGACGTTCCTTGAGGAGGGCTTTGCCGACGTGTCCGAACCTCGTGCGCTCGACCTCTCGGAGATACCGGGCATTCTGCGGGACTACGAGAATGCCGCCCGCAATGCCAAGGAGGCCGGTTTCGACGGCGTCGAGATCCATGCGGCCAACGGCTATCTGCTCGACCAGTTCATGAAGGACGGCTCCAACCACCGCGCGGACGCGTATGGCGGCTCCATCGAGAACCGGGCCCGCCTGACCATCGAAGCGACCGAGGCCGTGCTCAAGATCTGGGACAAGGGACGGGTCGGCATCCGTCTGTCGCCGGCCAAGGTCAACGACACCGCCGATTCCAACCCGCAGGCTTTGTTCAGCCACGTGGTGGAAAAGCTCGAGGGACTGGGGCTCGGCTACATCCACATGATCGAAGGCGCCACCCAGGGCGATCGGAACGCCGTCGACGTGGATTACGAGGGCCTGCGTCGCTCCTTCCGCGGAGCCTACATCGCCAACAACGGCTATAGCCGCGACATGGCCGCCCAGGCGGTGTCCAGCGGACGTGCGGATCTCGTCGCGTTCGGCCGCCTCTTCATCGCCAATCCCGACCTCGTCGAGCGCTTCCGTCTCAATGCGCCTCTCAACGAGCCCGACCGCGCCACCTTCTATGGCGGCGACACCAAGGGCTACACGGACTATCCGGGTCTCGACGAGGCGGCCTAGCCCTCAGCAACCCTGGCAAATCCCTCGCCTGGCCTTCTGCTCCACCTGCTCACCCTCGCGGAGCAGTTCCTCCTCGCGAGAGCTCGGGCCGACAGCAGAGCGCTCACCCGGCCGCAGACGGTTGTTGCCGGATATGGTTCCTGTCGTCGCAGGCCCTGTAGAGGAGCTGTTTGAACTCGCGTTCGCCCCTCCGGTGCTGCCTTCAGTGCCGGGAGGGGGAATGGGCCCGGTGTTGGCTGTGTTTCCCGTAGTCCCACCAATCCCACTCGCCCTGTTTCCAGTCGCTGTGTTGTCCGATGGATTGGTGCTTTCCTGAGCGCCTTGAGCGGGTGGACGAATGGTCGATCCGCCGGACTGGACACCGCCACTTGGAGACGCTGAGGACCCGGTGGACGGTGACGCCGACGAACCGCCGCTGGCACCGCCTGAGCTCCCTCCGCTGGAGCCGCCGGAGGATCCCTGCGCCCATGCCGCGCCGGCTATCAGACAGCCTGCGAGCAGTGCGGTCGAAACTGTGAGATGACGCATCGGCTCCTCCCTTTGGATCGCTGTTGCACGTCAACTCCAAGCAAACTCACGAGTCTTGGCTCGCGTTCCGCCAAATTGTCAGGCTCACCGGCCCAACCGGGTCGAGGACCTGACGGAGGTCCGGGTTCAACCCATGCGCCGACAGGATCGTTTCAGCCCTCGTATTGTCGTCACAGCTTGAGAACACGGGCACGCCGTGCGGGATGTACGTTCCTTCCGCCCGCGTCAGGTGGAAGGCGTCGTATCCGATCCCGAGAAAGAGGTCGAACACCTGACGCCCTCCGGGCACGGCCACACGTCCTCCGTCCGGCAACACGGTCCGGATCGACTCGGTCCAGGGCTGTCTTTCCGGGTTCCACCACCAGCCATCCGCGCGCCGTTCCAGCCCGGTCGAAGACGAGGACAGGATCATTCGCAGGCGGCCTTTTGGATTCGGATTGGCCTCGTGCCCCAAGCGGCCGAGCACCGTCACGGCCGACTTGTTGAGTTCGGCCTGGAAATAAGCCCAGTCGGAATCGTTGCGGAGCACATCGGGCGTCTGCCCGGAGGCATCGGCAATGCAGTCGTTGTCGGAGACGATGGCGTAACCGTGGATTTCAACCTTGGACATGAGTCGGGCTTTTCCGAGAGGAGTGAACGATGGCGGCCTTCAAGAGAAGGCCGAGCATCAGCGCGTTGAGCACATGCCACAGAAAATGGGTGCCTGCAGGCATTCTCGTGCAGACCGTGTCGTCGATTGAGCGGAAAAGCAGGGATAAGGCAAACACGCATGCCGCCGTCAGAAGCGCCCTGCCCGCCTCCCTCGCATCTGAAACCCGACAGACGATCCCGACCGCAAACAGCGCCAAGGCCGCCGGGACATACCCGACCGATCCGTTCAGAGTCAGGCCCGGGAGAATGCCGAGCCAGAGACGGCCGAACGACATGTTGAAGGCGGCAAACAGCACCATCACGGCAATGGCGGCGACCAGCCCAAGGCTGAGATAGCGGCGCATGGCGAGCAGAAAATAGCTGTAGATGAAGACGGCGATGGGCAGCACATCCGCCAGAAGCGACCATCGGTTGGCGAAGGTGTGAAACAGGAAGCTGCCCGTTCCGACCACGAAGGTGACGGCAATCAACCACAGAGCCGGCCAGTCCCTGGCTCCCGCCCGCCGCCAGAGCACCAGGGCATAGAGGGCGGCCGCGATGAAGGCGGCGTTGGTCACGGCATTCAGCGGCTCGGCCCAGAACCCGGGTCCCAGGCGTTCGCAATAGCTGTCGATGGGTGTGAGCCAGGATTCGGGCATGGGGCGCTACCGTGGGGATGGTGACGAGTTCCAGCTTGCCAGCCGAGGACGAACATCCGATGAAGCTTAGAGGACGGAAAAGCGAGAGTGCCGGGATGCGAATTGCGACATGGAATGTGAACTCCATCAAGCAGAGGCTGGACCACCTCGCCACATTCGTGAAGAGCGCTGATCCGGACGCGGTCTGCCTTCAGGAATTGAAATGTGTGGACGAGGCCTTTCCTCGCGCGGAGGTCGAGGCGCTCGGCTACAACGTCGTCACCCATGGCCAGAAGGCCTATAACGGCGTCGCCATCCTGTCCAAGCGCCCGCTTGAGGATGTGCGCCGCGGGCTGCCAGGGGACGAGAGCGACGAGCAGGCGCGGTATCTGGAAGGAGTGATCTCAACCTCTACCGGCGCCGTGCGGGTGGCCTCCATCTATCTGCCGAACGGCAATCCCATCGGCACCCCGAAATTCGACTACAAGCTCGCCTGGATGGAACGCCTCCGCAACCATGCAAAGAGCCTTCTCGTGCTCGAGGAGCCTCTGGTCCTGTGCGGCGACTACAATGTCATCCCTGAGCCCGAGGATGCCTTCGACCCGGCCGCCTGGACCAGTGACGCCCTGTTTCAGCCGGAGAGCCGGGCCAAGTTCCGGGAACTTCTCAATCTCGGCCTCCTGGACGCGGTGCGCGCCTGCAATGACCAGCCGGGACTCTACTCGTTCTGGGATTATCAGGCCGGCGCCTTCCAGCGGAACAACGGCATCCGCATCGACCACCTGCTGCTCTCGGCTCAAGCCCAGGACAAGCTCAGGACGACCTCGATCCGGAAGGAAGTGCGCGGCTGGGACAAGCCGTCCGATCATGTGCCGGTGATTGTCGATCTCGACATCGATTAGCTGGTGACCGGCGGTGCTGGATCGCCGGTCACTTATCGGCGCGACTGGATGTACTGCTCCAAGAGAGCAAGCGCGAGCTTGCGATCGCTTTCGTCGGCCGCTGCGAAGGCCTGATCATAGAGCGATACGATCCATTGATCTTTTGGTCCATCGGTCGAAGCTTCGCGCGCGAGGGTCAGCCACATAAGCCCCTTGGACCGCTGCCGCGGAACGCCCTGCCCCGTCATCAAGAGATGCCCCAGGAGCGCCTGCGAGGCGGTGTGCCCCTTCTCGGCGGCCAGGTTGAACCAGCGTGCCGCGTGACGGGCGTCCTTCTGGACTCCGGTTCCCTCGAGATAGAGGCGGGCGAGATTGTACTGCGCGTTGGAGTCGCTGAAATAGGACGCCGCATAGCTGAACATCTCGACGGCGCGCTCCGGATTGGCGCCGACATAGGTGTCCTTGATGCCATCCAGAAAATAGCCCCCGAGCGCCACGAAGGCGCTGGAGACGACCGCCGCGTTCGGAGAATCGGGGCTTTCGTCCGCATGCTGGTCGGCGAGCCGGGAGAAATACTCGAAGGCCTTCAGGTCGTCGTGCTGGACGCCGTCGCCATCGGCATACATGCGGCCGAGCTTCCAGAGGGCAAGCGAATGCCCCTGGCCTGCCGCATATTCGAGCGCATGCACGGCCCCGATCTTGTCGCCGGCATTGTAGTCGCGCATGCCGCTGCGCAGGGCATCGCGCACCGAGCCGTACTTGGTAGCAGGAGCCAGGACGGGAGCAAGGGCAGGCGTGAGCGGTTGCGGACGCGGCGCAGCATCGAGTGCAAAGGCTGCACCGGCGCCGAAAGTGGCCACCCACAACGTGGCTGCAACGAGTTTAAACGTCCGCATAGGTTTCTTTTTCTGCGGCTCCGCCCGGATGGGTGATAGCCCCATCCCGCGCAGGACCCACGGTTTGTGCGTATTTCCAGAGATAACCCGAGGTGGCGCTCGTCTCGCGCGGCTTCCACTCGGCGCGGCGCTTGGCCAGTTCCTCGCCTGAGAGCTCCACGTCGATGATCCCCTTGACGGCATCGATCGCGATGATGTCGCCGTCCTCGATCAGGCCGATGGGGCCGCCCACCGCCGCTTCCGGCCCCACATGGCCGATGCAGAAGCCGCGGGTCGCGCCCGAGAAGCGACCATCGGTGATGAGAGCGACCTTGTCGCCCATGCCCTGGCCGTAGAGCGCCGCCGTCGTGGAGAGCATCTCGCGCATACCCGGACCGCCGCGCGGCCCCTCATAGCGGATCACCAGGACCTCGCCTTCCTTGTACTGGCGCGTGGAGACAGCCTCGAAGCAGGCCTCCTCGCCGTCGAAGCAGCGGGCCGGACCCCGGAACACCTGCTTGTCGCTCGCCATGCCGGCCACCTTCACGATGGCGCCTTCGGGAGCGAGATTGCCCTTCAGCCCGACGACGCCGCCGGTGGGCGTGATCGGCTTGTTCGCCGGATAGACCACATCCTGATCATCGTTCCACTTCACGGAAGCGAGGTTCTCAGCCATGGTGCGGCCGGTCACGGTCATGCAGTCGCCGTGCATGTAGCCGTGATCGAGAAGCGTCTTCATGAGCAGCGGGATGCCGCCGACCTCGAACAGGTCCTTGGCGACATAGCGCCCGCCGGGCTTCAGATCCGCGATGTAGGGCGTACGCTTGAAGATCTCGGCGACATCGAACAGGTCGAACTTGATTCCTGCCTCGTGCGCGATGGCCGGAAGGTGCAAAGCCGCATTGGTCGAGCCGCCTGAGGCCGCGACCACGGTTGCGGCGTTCTCCAAGGATCTGCGGGTCACGATATCGCGCGGACGGATGTTTTTGGCGATCAGATCCATGATCTGCTCACCGGCCGCGGCGCAGAACCGGTCGCGGATCTCGTAAGGCGCCGGAGCGCCCGCCGAATACGGTAAGGCGAGACCCATGGCCTCGGAGACAGTCGCCATGGTGTTGGCGGTGAACTGTGCGCCGCAGGCACCGGCCGAGGGACAGGCGACCTGTTCGAGTTCGGTCAAATCCTCGTCCGACATTTCGCCGACAGAGTACTTGCCGACCGCCTCGAAGAGGTCCTGCACCGTCACCTGGCGACCGCGGAAGGAGCCTGGGAGAATCGAACCGCCATAGATGAAGATCGACGGCACGTTGAGGCGCACCATCGCCATCATCATGCCCGGAAGAGACTTGTCGCAGCCGGCCATGCCGACGAGCGCGTCGTAGGAATGGCCGCGCATGGTCAGCTCGACCGAATCCGCGATCACCTCACGGGATGGGAGCGATGCTTTCATGCCTTGGTGGCCCATGGCGATGCCGTCCGTCACCGTGATGGTGCAGAACTCGCGCGGGGTCCCGCTGGCGGCGGCCACGCCCTTCTTCACGGCCTGGGCTTGGCGCATGAGGGAGATGTTGCAGGGAGCGGCCTCGTTCCAGCAGGTGGCGACACCGACGAGTGGCTGGGCGATCTGCTCCTTGGTCAGTCCCATGGCATAGAGATAGGAGCGATGCGGCGCGCGAGCGGGCCCCTCCGTCACGTGACGGCTCGGCAGCTTCGACTTGTCGATGAACCGCGCATCCATGGTCTACACTCTTTCCCACCCGGCCCTCACAAGGAGATCCAAGCCCTTTGGAACTCCCGTGATCTGCCATGTGCTACGCCACCGATGCAACGATCCTTACGAAGGATCACCCAACAGCCTTAATCCAGGTTTTGCCCCGGGTTTTGTGCCGTAAAGCTTTGGTTTTGAAGCACTTTAACCTACCTCAGGAGTAGCGCTTCGTTTATGGCGGCATCGCGGCGGAGCTTGGGCCAAGAGGGGCAAGATGTTGAAGGTTTGAGGGTATTGCTTCACCGCAACATTTTTGGGACATGATTCCGCTCACTCGAGAACCGTCTGACCCTATCGATGGAATTTCCCGCGTCCGATCACGCTATTTCAGTCGCCAATTTCTTCGGACGAGAACCAGACGTCGTCGTAGACCGCGACCGCCCTGGAATCGGGAGACCGGTCGCTCCTGATCCAGATCGAACGAACCGCAGCAAGATCGGCTTCAGTCGGTAGGCGAGCCACCGAGATTCGCTCCGTTGTGCCGCTGCAGGAGATGAACCCGACGGTCATTAGCGATTGCGTGCTGAGTCCTCCTGCCCGCCGCGTTACCAGAAGTGCCGGTCCCCATCCCTTGTGCGGCTGCCATGGGAAGATCAGACGCCCTTTCGGATTGAGAGCCCGCAGCCATTGCACATCCGGAGCAATGACGCCCGCATTGACGTAAACAATGTCGGCGTTCGGCAGGACCCGGCCGAAAGCGGAGACGGCATGAACGGTCACATTGGGACAGGCGGTCAGGTTCCCCGCCGCCTGCGCGGCCAGATCCGCCTCGTACTCGAAGGCCTCGACCCGCCCGTTCGGCTGAACGAGCAGCGCCAGAATGGCCGTGTAGTAGCCCGTGCCCGCTCCCACGTGGATCACCGTCTCGCCCGGCTGCGGGCCGACCTCATCGATCCAGGCGGCATGGAGCGCGGGCTCGCCATTGTTGATGCCACGCTCGGGATCGATGGCGACGAGGACGTTGTCGTAGATGTCGGCGAGTTCACGCGTCACCAGGGCCGTCCCCATGCTGATGGCGGTCCAGGGCGGCGGCGGTAGAAAAGCTTCCCGCGGGACGGTCGCGAAGGCTCGCTCGATGCGTTCATCGCGAACATTCGCCAACCGGGCAATCTGCCCAGCATAGGCGCGACGATAGCTGTCAGACCCTTCCTGGGACATGCCTTGAAAGCGCCTTCAAGCCACTCTGGTTCCACAGCACGAGGAGCTGGTCTTACTACATCCTGAACACACCGAACTTCGTCTGCGGAACAGGCGCGTTCAGGGCCGCCGAGAAGGCCAAAGCCAGCACGCGGCGCGTCTCCGAGGGCAGGATGATGCCGTCGTCCCAGAGGCGTGCGGTGGCGTAATAGGGCGAGCCCTCCTGCTCGTACCTGTCGCGGATCGGCGCCTTGAAGGTCTCTTCCTCTTCCGCACTCCAGGCCTTGCCGTCGGCTTCGATATTGTCGCGCCGCACGGTGGCGAGCACGCTCGCCGCCTGCTCGCCGCCCATCACCGAAATACGCGAGTTCGGCCAGGTGAAGAGGAACCGCGGAGAATAGGCGCGGCCGCACATGCCGTAATTGCCGGCGCCGAACGAGCCGCCGACGAGAAGCGTGACCTTCGGCACCTGGGCGCAGGCGACCGCCGTCACGAGCTTCGCGCCATCCTTGGCGATGCCGCCAGCCTCGTACTGACGCCCGACCATGAAGCCGGAGATGTTCTGAAGGAAGAGGAGCGGAATGCGCCGCTGACAGCACAGTTCGATGAAATGCGCGCCCTTCTGCGCGCTCTCCGAGAACAGGATGCCGTTGTTGGCGATGATGCCGACCGGCATGCCCCAGATCCGGGCAAAGCCCGTGACCAGCGTCGTGCCATAAAGGCGCTTGAACTCGTCGAACTCGGACCCGTCGACCAGGCGCGCGATCACCTCGCGGATGTCGTACTGCTTCTTGAGGTCTGTGGGCACGATCGCGTCGAGATCCTCGATCGCATATTTCGGCTCCACCGGCTCGGCGATGTCGATCTCGATGCTCTTACGCGTGTTCAGAGTGCCGACGATACGGCGCGCGATAGCAAGCGCATGCACGTCGTCCGTGGCGTAATGATCCGCCACGCCGGATTGACGCGCATGGACATCCGCGCCGCCGAGATCCTCGGCCGAAACCACTTCGCCGGTCGCCGCCTTCACCAGGGGCGGTCCGCCGAGGAAGATTGTGCCCTGACGGCGTACGATGATCGTCTCGTCCGACATGGCCGGCACATAGGCGCCGCCGGCCGTGCACGAGCCCATGACGCAGGCGATCTGTGGAATCCCCAACGAGGACAGGGTGGCCTGATTGTAGAAGATGCGTCCGAAATGCTCGCGGTCCGGGAACACCTCCGTCTGATGCGGCAGGTTCGCGCCTCCGGAATCGACGAGATAGATGCAGGGCAGACGGTTCTCGCGCGCCACTTCCTGGGCGCGCAGATGCTTCTTCACCGTCATCGGGTAGTAAGTGCCGCCTTTGATCGTCGAGTCGTTGCAGACGATCATGATCTCACGGCCTTCGGCGCGTCCGATGCCGGTGATGATGCCAGCGCCGTGGATCGCGTCCTCATACATGCCGTGAGCGGCGAGCGAGCCGAGTTCCAGAAACGGGGCGCCCGGATCGAGGAGCCGCATCACCCGTTCGCGTGGCAGGAGCTTGCCGCGGGCAAGATGCCGTTCACGCGCCTTGGCGGGGCCACCCTCTGCCACGGCCTGCCGCTTGGCCTGGAGATCCTGGGCGAGTTCGTCCCAGGCGGCACGGTTCGCCCGCGCGGTGTCCGAGGTCAGATCGGCAGAGGTGGCGATGACGGGCACGGCGCATGACTCCCTGTATTTTTGGTTTTGGCCCCTGCGGCGGCGGTAAGCCGTGGGCCCAAACGTCAGTACTAGCGCATCGTGCGGAAAAGTGGGTCCGGTTTTCCGCTTTCTACGATGCGCCGATCAAGAAAAGGAGCATCGGATTGATCCCAAAAGTGCCGTCCACTTTTGGGGCCGATGCTCTGGAACCGGGGAGTCCGCGCAACTGGCTTCATCACGCCGTCACGTCAGCCTTTCGCACGAATGACGGTTTCCTGGCGCACGACACCCGGTCCGCAGCGATAGGCGATGCCGCGCACGAGCGACCAGTCTTGGGAGACCTGCTGCAGGTAGAGATGCGTGCCGCCGAGCGCGACGGTTGCCTGGAGCATCTCCTCGGTGGCGTAGCCGAAGGTGGAACGGCCGAGGGTCACGCCGAAGCCCACATTGACGGGCGTGTGGGTTCCAGGCGTCGTCGGTGTCACGGGGCTCACCTCGCCGAGGCGCGTGCAGACCCGCACATCCGCCGGCGAATCGACGATCTTGACGAGCTCCGTCGGCTCGGGCCGGTAGGCACAGGCCGAGGCGGCCAGGGCGACGAGGGAAGCTAAGAGGACACGTTGCATGGAAGTTCCGCCAATGATCAGCCGTTTGCTCCAGCTTAGAGCATGAAGCGGCCTTGGGGAGAAGCCTTGCCGTATCCTGCGTGAAAATCCTAGACGCCGTGGCTCAAGAGCAACGGTATCTCCACCCGCACGGTCGGCCCGAAAATCTCCTCGAAGGCCTTCCGCATCGCTCCATCGACCTCTGGCATGGTGACGGGAATGCCGAGATCGACCAGACTCGTGACCCCGTGCTGGGTAACGCCGCACGGTACGATGCCGGAGAAGTGCGAAAGATCCGGCTCCACGTTGAGGCTGATGCCGTGGAAGGTGGCCCAACGGCGGACGCGAATGCCGATGGCTGCGATCTTGTCCTCGACGGTCTCGCCCTTGTCCGGTCGCCGCACCCACACGCCGACCCGGTCCTCCCGCCGCTCGCCACGGATATTGAAAGCATCCAGCGTCGCGATGAGCCAGGCCTCCAGGGCCGTCACGTAGCGGCGCAGATCGGGAGCGCGGCACTTGAGGTCGAGCATCACGTAGGCCACCCGCTGGCCGGGACCGTGATAGGTGTACTGCCCTCCCCGTCCCGTCTGGTGAACCGGAAAACGGTCCGGCTCCACGAGGTCCGCCGCCTTGGCCGAGGTCCCCGCCGTATAGAGTGGCGGATGCTCCACCAGCCACACCAGCTCCCGCGCCTCACCCGTTGCGATCGCCTCGGCCCGCGCCTCCATGAAGGCAACGGCCTCCTCATAGCCGACAAGACCCTCCGTGATGCTCCACTCCACCGGAGCGGAGCCACTCTCAGGCTGGAACTGAACGGTCAAGCTGTCTCGCAGGTTCGACACCGATTCACCTTAAGTGTAGCGGGAAGCAGAGCGGGAACGCTCCGGCCCCTTGAAGGAGTGCGGGTCAACCTCGCACTCTTCGAAAACTTCCGCTTATATAGTCGTTACAGGCGCTTATCGCCTATACCGTCTTCGGCAGGCGAGGCATTCGCTCCGTTCAATCGCCGCAAGCTCCACGGAGGGGGTTGCGGCGGCCCAATCGATCTGCTAGAGCGGCGACCTCTTCAGGAAAACCAGTCCTGAAACCGAGTTCGCGGTCATGGCGGAATTGGTAGACGCACTACCTTGAGGTGGTAGCGGGGAGACCCGTGGAGGTTCGAGTCCTCTTGACCGCACCAACTTTCGGCACTCTCGTGCCGAAGACGAAAAAGGCCCCTTTCCGGGGCCTTTTTTGTTGGCCATATCTGCCGGGGCAGGCGACTTGAGTCGCTCTCTCACGCTTTTGCATCGATGTGGCAGAAACAGCCACCAACCGATTCTCCCAGAAAGTCTTTTGGGCGCATTGCGTGAGCCGGCGCACGCACCTAAAAGGCGGGCAACCCACCTTCAGAGGACGGCTGATGCTGGAAGTCGAAGACAAGACGCCGCTTCCGAAGCCCGATGGGCCTGAAACCGAATCCCTGGCCTTCAGGGATGAGGAGGGCGAGCTCAATCCGGAATTCCTGGCTGCCGCCGCCGATGCCATCGAGGCCTCGGAAGTCGAGCGCCTGCAGAGACTCGTCGAAGACTTCCACGAATCCGAACTCGGCGATCTCCTCGAAGCCCTCGAGCCGGATCAGCGCCCTCGCCTCATCGAACTTCTCGGGGCATCCTTCGACTTTGCCGCGCTGACCGAGGTGGACGAAGCGGTCCGCGAGGAGATCCTCGAGGAGCTCGAGACCGCGACCGTCGCCGAAGGCGTGCGCGAGCTCGATTCCGACGACGCCGTCACCATCCTCGAGAGCATGCGCGAGGAAGAGCAGGCGGAGGTTCTCGACCAGCTTCCGGCCATCGAGCGCGTGGCGCTTCAGCGCTCCCTCGACTATCCCGAGGACAGCGCCGGACGGCGCATGCAGACCGAGTTCATTGCTGTGCCGCCGTTCTGGACGGTGGGGCAGACCATCGACTTCATGCGCGAGACGGATGATCTGCCGGAGACATTCTACGAGATCTTCGTCATCGATCCGGCGGCTCACCTGCTCGGATCGGTTCCTCTGGACAGGCTCCTGCGCTCCAAGCGCCCGGTCACGATCCAGGACGTCATGAACGCCGAGCCCGACCGGGTGGAGGCGACCGAGCATCAGGAGGAGGTGGCGCGCCTGTTCGAGCGCTACAACCTCGTTTCCTCCGCCGTGGTGGACGACGCGGGACGCCTCGTGGGCGTGATCCTCGTCGACGATATCGTGGACGTGCTCGAGGAAGAGGCCGACGCGGACATCAAGCAGCTCGGCGGCGTGAAATCGGACGAAGAGCTCTCGGATACGATCCTCTACATCCAGAGAAGCCGTTTCCCGTGGCTCTTCGCCAACATGTGCACCGCCTTCCTGGCCGCGGGTGTGATCCGGCTTTTCTCGGATTCCCTGGAACGGATGGTGGCGCTCGCCATCCTGATGCCCATCGTCGCCTCCATGGGCGGCAATGCCGGCACCCAGACCATGACGGTAGCCGTCCGTGCCCTCGCCACCCGCGAACTCGGCCGCGCCAACGCCTGGCGCATCATTCGCCGCGAGGCGGCGGTCGGACTGCTCAACGGGCTGGTCTTCGCGATCATCCTGGGCACCCTGGCGGGTCTGTGGTTCCAGTCTCCCCAGCTCGGCTTCGTGATCGGCCTTGCGCTCGTCACGGTGCTGGTCTTCGCGGCGCTCGGGGGAATTTTCGTACCCCTGACGCTCAATCGGTTCGGCGTCGACCCTGCCGTATCGTCAGGCCCCTTCGTCACCAGCATCACGGATATCGTCGGCTTCTTCGCCTTTTTAGGTATCGCAACCGCCTGGTTTCATCTGTAAGCTTGTTTCGCGCCGCGCTCGTAAGAGCCTGTTAACGCTCTTCGGGCATCACTGGTGCGATCCCGTCCTGCGTACAATACAGTTGAACCGATGAAGACTCGCCGCCGCTCCTCCAGCCGCTCCAAGAGTTCCGGCCTGACGACGTTCGTTCGGGCTCTCCGGTTCAGCGCGCTCGCTGCAATCGCCCTTGGGCTCGCCTCCTGCGCCATTGCCCCTTCGAGCCGCTATCCGGCCAAGGGCGATGCCCGGCCGCACGAGGGCGTCGCGACAGCTCACCGGCTGCCGATCCATGGGGTCGACATCTCCAAGTGGCAGGGCGACGTCGACTGGGCGTCGCTGCGCCAAGCCGGCACCAAGTTCGCCTTCATCAAGGCGACCGAGGGCGGCGACCATATCGACAGCAAGTTTCATGAGAATTGGTGGGAAGCCAAGAAGGCGGGCGTGCCGCGCGGCGCCTACCACTTCGTGTACTGGTGCCGTCCGGCCCACGAGCAGGCGGCCTGGTTCAAGCGGAACGTGCCGCAGGATCCGGATGCGCTCCCCCCGGTTCTCGACGTGGAGTGGAACGGGCAATCGGTGAACTGCCCGAAAAAGGTTCCGCGCGAGCAGGCTCTCGCCATGATCGACGTGATGCTGCGCGAGATGGAAGCCCATACGGGCAAGCGGCCGATCATCTATACCGACATCACCTTCCATAAGGAAATCCTGGAAGGCGAGTACAACGATTACCCCTACTGGATCCGCAGCACGGCTGCCGAGCCTCACGTGCGCTACAACGACCGCCGCTGGACCTTCTGGCAGTTCACGACCACGGGCCGCGTGCCCGGCGTGAAGGGCGACGTGGACCGCAACACGTTCTACGGTACGGAAAATCAGTGGCGCATGTTCGTCCAGAGCGCCTGCGACCCCCGTGACCACGGCCGCCTCAGCCAGCAAGGCGTCTGCCGTGACATGGATGCCGTCCAGACGGCGAGCATTGTGGAATAACGTACCGACAGGACAACGAATCCGGGCTCCCTCACTCCCTGTGAGGGAGCCATTTCATTTTCCCGCCTATGACCAATTGCCGGTCGCAGAGACAGCCCCAACTCTCCTTTTCCAAGCGATCGAACCTTGATAAGGGCAGAAATGCTGACCAAAATGTTCGATCAGAAAAGCGATCCATCGCGTACTCTTTCGGGTCGATGAATGGAATTGGGAGGACACCATGCTGCCGAACGCCGCCAAGGGCTTCAATTTCGATCTCGGCGAGACTGCCGATGCCATCCGCGAAACCGTGCGCGATTTCTCACAGGAGAAGATCGCCCCTCGGGCGGAGGAGATCGACCGCACCAACCAGTTCCCGCGCGATCTCTGGCCCCAGATGGGCGATCTCGGCCTGCATGGCATCACCGTCGAGGAGGAGTATGGCGGCGCGGGGCTCGGCTATCTCGAGCATGTCATCGCCATGGAGGAGATCTCCCGCGCCTCCGCGTCGGTCGGACTGTCCTACGGGGCCCATTCGAACCTCTGCGTCAACCAGATCCGCCGCAACGGCAATGAGGAGCAGAAGCGCCGCTACCTGCCGAAGCTGATTTCGGGCGAGCATCTCGGCGCGCTTGCCATGTCGGAGCCGGGCTCCGGCTCCGACGTGGTCTCCATGCGCACCCGGGCCGAGAAGCGCGGCGACCGCTACGTGCTCAACGGCAACAAGATGTGGATCACCAACGGTCCCACCGCCGACACCCTGGTCGTCTATGCCAAGACCGACCCGGAGGCAGGACCGCGCGGCATGACCGCCTTCCTGATCGAGAAGGATTTCGAGGGCTTCTCCACCCACCAGAAACTCGACAAGCTCGGCATGCGCGGCTCCGACACCTGCGAACTCCTGTTCGAGGATTGCGAGGTGCGGGAGGAGAACGTGCTCGGCCAGGTGGGCCGGGGGGTGAACGTGCTCATGTCCGGCCTCGACTACGAGCGCGCCGTGCTGGCTGCGGGCTCCACGGGCATCATGCAGGCCTGCATGGACGTGGTGCTGCCTTACATCCACGAGCGCAAGCAGTTCGGGCAGGCCATCGGCGAGTTCCAGCTCGTGCAGGGCAAGGTCGCCGACATGTACGTGACCATGAATGCCGCGAAGGCCTATGTCTACGCGGTCGCCAAGGCCTGCGACCGGGGCGAGACGACCCGCGAGGACGCCGCCGGCGCCATCCTCTATGCCGCCGAGAACGCCACCAGGATGGCCCTCGACGCGATCCAGCTGCTCGGCGGCAACGGCTACATCAACGATTACCCGACCGGCCGCCTGCTGCGCGATGCGAAGCTCTACGAGATCGGCGCGGGCACCAGCGAGATCCGCCGCATGCTGATCGGGCGCGAGCTGTTCGCCAAGTCGGCGTGAAAACGCTCCGGCGGGAAGTGGTCGGGGATTGCCCCCGACCGCCTCGCCATGCCCCTACGGTGGTGATTTTCATTCCGGCAGAAGCGGTTACAGTGAGGAACTCATTGACAGCCGCGAGACCCGAATGACCCTAACGCTGTATGCCCATCCGTTCTCCTCGTACTGCCAGAAGGTTCTGATCGCGCTCTACGAGAACGGCACGCCATTCGCGTATCGTGTGCTTGGCGATGAGCAAAGCGGCGCTGAATTGGAGGCGCTCTGGCCCATCAAGCGCTTCCCCGTGCTCGTGGACGATGGCCGCACCACCATGGAGGCGACGATCATCATCGAGCATCTCGGCCTCCATCACCCCGGACCCGTGCGGCTGATCCCGGAAGACCCGCGGGAGGCGCTCGACGTGCGGCTGATGGATCGCTTCTTCGACAACTACGTTATGACGCCGATGCAGAAGATCGTGTTCGACAGCATCCGCCCGGAAACAGATCGTGACCCCTACGGCGTCGCCGAGGCGAGGACCATGCTCGACAGAGCCTATGGCTGGCTCGACAAGACACTCGCCGGGCGCGAATGGGCCGCCGGCACCACGTTCAGCCTCGCCGATTGTGCGGCGGCGCCATCGCTGTTCTATGCGGATTGGGCCCATCCCATCGCCGGGGTGTTCGCGCGCGTCCGGGATTATCGGCGGAGGCTGCTCGCCCGTCCGTCCTTCGCGCAAGCGGTCGACGAGGCCCGGCCCTATCGCCAGTTCTTCCCACTCGGTGCGCCCGATCGAGACTGATGGCCGGTAAGGACTGCGTCGGAAGGCTCTCGTTGCGGTAGCGCTGTCAGACGAGGGCCGCTATGAAAGCCAATCGCACCATCAGGAAACAGCCATGACCCTCGACAAGACCATCGCCGATGCCCTGCGCGCCGCCTCCACGGCCACGATCACCACCGTGCTGCTGAAGAAGGGCGTCCGCCGCTGCTGGATGAAGGGGCCGATGCCAGCCTTCAATGCCACGGAAAAGATGGTCGGGCGCGCGTTCACCCTGCGCTTCGTGCCCGCTCGCGAGGATCTGGCGACGCCGGAATCCTGGGCCTCCCCCACGTCCACCCGGGCGGCCATCGAGGACATGCCGGAAGGCTGCATCGCGGTGGTTGATTCCATGGGCGTCGTCGATGCCGGCATCTTCGGCGACATCCTCACGGCTCGCATGAAGAAGCGTGGCGTGGCTGCGCTGATCACAGATGGCGTGGTGCGCGATGCGGTCGGCGTCGAGGGCACGAATCTGCCGGTCTGGTGCGCGGGTGTCGCCGCTCCGCCCTCGGTGGCGGGCCTCACCTTCGTCGGCTGGCAGGAGCCCATCGGCTGCGGCGGCGTCGCCATCTTCCCGGATGACGTGATCGTCGCCGATCGCGACGGCGTCGTGGTGATCCCCGCCGCCATGGTGGAAGAGGTTGCCAAAGCCGCAGTGGCGCAGGAGCATTATGAGCTCTGGGTCATGCGCGAGGTCGAGAAGGGTGTCCCCCTCCCCGGTCTGTATCCGCCCAACGCCGAGACCAAGGCCCGCTACGAGGCCGAGTTGAACAAGTCTTGAACTAACACCGCTTGTTGATTGCCCTCATCCTGAGGGCCGCCGAAGGCGGTGTCTCGAAGGATCAGGGTGCCTCCAGCGCACACCGGATCCTCCTTCGAGACGCCTGCTGCGCAGGCTCCTCAGGATGAGGGTGATGGGTTGTAATACAAATCTCACTGATCAGCATTGGTGAGCCCAGTCGCGCAGGCCAATGGACATGATGAGCCAAGGCCGATCGGTAAGCTTGTTCCAAGCCTCGCAGCAGTGATCGAGAATGTCCTTGTAGGATGTGAA
>NZ_VOSK01000104.1 GCF_009296175.1 Microvirga tunisiensis
AGTGTCATTCTGGAGCTATCTTGGCGATAGACTGGGAATTGCTGATGCGCCAGCCGTCCCGCGCCTGGCAGATCTGGTCAGCGACCGCTGCTCCTTAGCGTGATCGCCAACGGTTTTGCCCCTATTACAATGATACGCCTCTAAGCTAGCTCGTCATATCGGGTGAAGAGGATCTGGCTCCCGCCCGGCCCACAGACCGTGAGAGTGCATCGGTACAACACGGCTAACGCGACTGCAGCATCGCGGCGCTCCTCAGAGGTTGTGAAGGCGTGGAATGCCTCCTCAACCTCGGTCGCCGGGAGCAACAGCGTCTCTCCAGGAGCTAGGTGCGCCAGTCTGGTTTGCAGATCCGTTGCTTTCATGATCTCTGGCTTGTCAGAAAGACTTTTTTCGAGATCATCGCTTCTGCACGAGCCGGTTATGGATGGCGGCGGCGAGCGCAGACAGCAGCGCACAGACTGTCACAGTGGCTATCAAGCGGGGGACGAAATGCTCGACCAGGGCTGCGGGGGTGGTGTACCCGGCATGGTCATGGCTGATGTGATGGATTGTAGCAACGAAGACGCCGGTCACGAATCCCAGAACTGCAGCCATGGGAATGCTCCACGGCTCGGCTGATGCTGGTTTCTTGCGAAGGCTGGTCTTCATGGGTGACGGACTTGCCCAAACTGCTGCGCGGCGTAGATACCACTGTAATACCATCTCGGTACATTGACTAACACAAGTTATGTTAACGGACAGAGCGCGGCTTTTATTCCCGCCATACGCGTCCTCAGGTCGTTGCATTGGCAGAGCATGGACAAGCGGCTAGATACCAGAATAGGACCTTAACAATAACGATTCGGTCCAAGGTCCCGGTTGGGCAGCCTGGCGCTGCCTTGGCTTCAGAGGCGTCCGATGCGCTGCTATTTCCATCTGGTGAACGGTCACGAGGCCATCCCGGATGACACCGGCGTCGAGGTCTCGGATTTGACCACCGCACAGGACATGGCACTGCAAGCCATTGAGGATATCAGGGAGGAGGCGATCCAGCAGGGCGCATCCTGGCACGGCTGGCGGCTCGATATCGTGGATCGCTCCGGCCGTATCCTCTTGTCGATCCCCTTGGATCCTACGTTCCACTGACGACAGACAAAGGGTCAGACGCTCTGGGTGCCTGCGGCTCGATAGCCCCTGAGGCGTGGCCAACTGCCGGATCACGGTGATGACGGTGATGATGGTGTGGGGCAGATACGGCTTGGCGATATGGGCAACCTTGTCCGACCGATCGTTGGCTTATGCGGATGAGCGCCTGCTGCCGTGGCTTTGCCCGCGTCCCGTTGTGCGATGGGGCGGCTTGGGGAAGATCAGCCGAACCCGCACGGTTCTCCTCGCGGTAAAGCGGTCCAGTCTGTCCTTGATCACCTGGGCAGTCTCTGGATCGATGCTCCGGATCTCGTCGATCAAGGGAGCCAAAGCCATAAGCTGCGTGAGGCTGGTGATCCGAGCGTCCTCTAGGGCTTTCCAGGCACTGACGGGCAGGCGCAGGCCATCGAACGGATCGTCAGGGTTCTGAGAGCGGTCCTGTGACATCGCGTTCGCCTCTTGGCTGGGGGTGAGCCCAACTGTGCCAATCGATATTGTTCTGATCGCTTCAGGGCTTCCTGAAGGTGACCACGAGCGAGGGTTTATTGATTGCGTTTGCTCATTGGCCTGGGGGAGAACCCGTGCGCTTTCGGGTCTGGCACCGGATCGATGGAGTCGACCGCTCCGAGATATGCCACGAGTGCCAGCAGCAGAGACCCAATGGCGACCACCAACACCGAAAGACTATCCATCGTCACTGCCCCCAGCCCTGGTAAGACTATTGTCCCTTTGCGGGATCAGGATCAACGCATCTGCCGGGGTACCTCGTTGTCATGAGAGCCCAGTTCCGTCGGGGCTTTGCGCATTACGCGCTGTGGGTTGGGTTACCCAGGAACACGCCGTGTCTCGATGCGTTCCCTGATAGGGCCAGCTTGGCAATATTTTGGGATCGATGCACTGGCCGTCACAGGGAGATATCATGAGCAAACTCACAGCATTGATGGGCTTTCTCTTCCTGGCTGTCTCGTCTGCCTGGGCCCAGACCCCACCCGCTGCTCCTCCGGCTGGCGATGCCGGCGCAGCCGGTGGCGGGCTCATGGATTACTGGTGGGTGATCCTGCTGATCATCATCGTTATCGCCGCCATCTGGTACTTCTCGCGGCGCGGCAGGAGCGTATAAGCGGACACCAGGAACGCGACCATGGCATCAACCGTTGTTTTACAGCCGTTTTGATGGTCCTGACTGTCCCGAATGGACACGAACCCGGCCATGTGCCGGGTTCTTTTTCGGCTCTGGCTCGGTTCTCACCAACATGCCCTGCCTCGTCCTTATCGGTCCAGCGGCGGCAGGGTTCGCTTGTAGATGCGCTTGAACAACTGCTCGGCCTGAGCGAGGGCAGCACCCTGCTCCTGGGCTGAGAGGCTGGAGACACAATCGTCCTGATAATTGTCGATATCGGACTGGTTCACCCAGTGGTGGCCGGATCCCAGGATTACGATCCGCCAAGCGCAGGCCTCGATCATCCTTGAGAATATCACGCCCTCACATTTCGCGGTCTTGAGGCAATAGGCTGCATTCCGCTGCGCTGTGTAGTTTCCGGCTAAGGCATTGCGCTGGTAGAGATAGAAACTCTCTTGTGCCGTCGCGGACGTGATTGAGGCCGCGCCAACGAGGAGGATGGCGACGAAGCGGCCAGGTAAGAGAGGAACAGTAGCCCGTGGTTCCATGCCTACAATCTAGTTGTTTGGTGGCGGAACGTTGTTGGGATCGGGTGCATTACGCCATTGAGGAGTACACTTGGCGCTTTGACGGCCTGCGACGCCGAGCTTCTCACCGCAGGAGGACGTGATGCACTCCCTTCATCCGCAAGCCCGCACCACCCCCGCTGTCCGCCAGGAGATCGCCCGCTCGAGAGAGCCCACCGGCGTGCTGGCCCAGCGCTTCAGCGTGAGCACCGAGACCATCCGCAAGTGGCGCAAGCGCGGAGCCCAGGACTGCCAGGACCATTCCAGCCGGCCGCACAAGCTGCCCTGGAAAGCCACGGACGAGGAGCGCGCCATCGTCTGCGTCCTGCGCCAGGCCACCGGCTTTCCGCTCGACGATCTGACCTTCATCGTCACGCATTTCCTGCCGCATCTCAACCGCGATGCCGTCTACCGCATCCTCAAGGCGGAAGGCTTGGGACGATTGCCCCCGGCGCAGCAGCGCCAGCGCAAGAGCGGCACGTTCAAGGACTATGATCTCGGCTTCGTGCACATCGACATCAAGCACCTGCCCAAGCTGCAGACCGCCGACGGGGAGCGCCGCAAACGCTATTTGTATGTGGCCATCGACCGCTGCTCGCGCTGGGTGCACCTGGCCGTCAAGGACGATGAGCTGGCCACCAGCGCGGTCGCCTTCCTGAAAGAGGCGGTGCGCGCCTTCCCCTTCAAGGTCACGCACGTCCTGACGGATCGAGGATCCTGCTTCACGGCGGATGCTTTCGAGGACGCCTGCCGCCAGCTGAAGCTGGAGCACCGCAAGACCAAGCCCTACACGCCGCAGACCAATGGTCTCGTGGAGCGCTTCAACGGGCGGGTGCAGCGCGAGGTGCTGGGCATCACCATCTACAGCCATCGGGACCTCGAGACGCTGCTCAAGGGCTTCAATCAGGCCTATAACAGAAGACGTCAACGCGTGCTCAAGGGGCGATCCCCGGATGAGGTTGTGCGAAGCCGCCTGGCTGCCGAGCCGAAGCTCGCCAACCGCCGCTACAAGCCACCCGATGCAGACGCGTTGCCGCCAGCCCTCCAGGTCATCGCTCATGCCAAGGAGGTCTCGCATCCAGACAGCATAGCCGGCATACAGGTTCTTGAGCGTCTCGTCCTGAAACATCCCATGCACGGTTGCCCCGACACTGCCAGCAACACTGGTAACTGTCTCCTTGAGGCTGGACGGGCTCTCACCGGCCGATTGGAGCGCCTGCTCCAGGCGCTGCACCTGCTGGCGCGTGGTCTCAATGTGCCGTTGGAGGAGTGCCACATAATCCGGGTATTTCTCCAGGCGGGACACTTGGGCTTCCATCTGCTGCAAGCCCTGCTGTTCCATCGCGTGGGTATTGCGCAGTGCGGAGATGTAGATTGAGCGAGCATCTGTGGTCATCAGCATACTCCCTTGAAAGGGCATTCGAGGCTAACGGACCGAAGTCGGACGAGTTCCTCTTGCCGCCGCATGCACTGACAATGACCAGAGTTTTCCAGAACCTGGCGCAACGTTTCTAAAGGTAGGTGTGCCCACCAACGGCAATGGCCTCAACAGACCCGAAGGCGAGCTCAAGAAACCCCATCCGGAGTCGAGCTGGATGGGGCTCCGTCACCTCATCCGGCACCCGGTTGATGGGCGAACGCTCCCGACCGCTGCCGGGAGCGCAGCCATAATGGGTCAAAGCCGGATTTTTAAGCCGCGCGCCTGACCCGCTCGGCGGTTTTATCGGCCTGCACCGTCACGGTACGGGTGGCCTCCTCGGCCATCTCGATGGTCAGCTCGGCGATGCGCCGGCTGTTCTCGACTGTCTGCTCCAGGTTGTCGCGTAAGAGGGAGGTCTGAGCTTCGACCAGGTCTGTCATCGAGCGGCAGCGGGCGAGAGCCTGCAGGCCGTCGAGGTTGCGCTGCAGGCGCTTCTGGCTGCGGTCGACGACCTCGCGCGAGACGTCCTGCAATCCGCGGGTGAGAGCCGTGCTGGACTGGGCCACGGCCCGCAGGTTCTGCGCTGCCTCCTCGCTCAGCCCGAGTGCATCGCCGTCGCCACGGCCAAAGATCTGCAGGCCCTGGCCTGTCGTGCGACGGGTCAGCTCCGAGAACGTGCCAAAGCTGCTCTCCATCACTTCCTGCATGGCGTGCGCCATGGTCTGGGCGCTCTCGACACCAGCTCGCAGGGTGTCGGCCACATCCTCCGTCACCCGCTGCACGGCTTCGGTTTGCTCACGAACCCGGCGGGTGTCAGCGCGCTTCATCTCATCCATGTTTGCCATCTCATCCTCCACTGTCTCGACTATGGCGTTGGCTTCCTCGTCGCTCAGCACCTTGAGCACGGCGGGAAGCAACTCCTTCCGGTCGTCGCGGATGTGCTGCTGGAACACCCTCCGCAGCTCGGTCACCTGACTGATGAACTCAGCACTGTTCTTGGGCATGCGCTCCAGCTCAGCCAGCAGCGCAGCCGTTTCTTGGTTGTCGTTGGTGGCCTCCAGTACGAGGTCCTGCATCCCGTGTCGCGTCAGCACGGGAAAGAGGTGTTCTTCCTGAAGGCTGGCGAGCAGCTCCAGCTCTGCCTTCAGCTCCACCAACAGCCTCTCCCGCGTTTTGACTGCGGTGTTGGACGTGGCGAGCAGCTTCTCGAAGAGTTCGTTCGCTTTGTTGGGCGGGGCTTGGCTGAATTGTCCGTTCATGGTCATTGTCCCTCGCAAGCTACTGAAAAGAGGGGCTCAAGCGCTGCAGCTTGGACCCTGGCCTGTGACACTGATATGTCGATTGCGCGAAGACGCGCTATACACGCCACTTGAGCAGACGAAGCATTTCCAAGCGAACGCTTCGTCACACGTCTACTGGTGTTGAGGGGCGCTTGCCCAAAGTTCGGCCGCGCTGCGCGACCCGTTCTTGATGTTATTAACGCAGATTAAATCATCGACTGCGTCTGATGTTCCACCCGATTTCTATTCGGCACAGCCGACGGCTGTTCGGTCAGCGCCCACGTGCCTCAGTCCTGACCGTCTGGCCTGGAAGGCATTCGGTTTTTAGAGTCCGGGTCACACGGCTGATTGACCTGGATCTTCAGGCAACCATACTGGCCATAATGAAGCGCCTGATCGGTTACATCCGCAACGCCCTCGCCCAGCTCACGAAACGTCGGCGGGATGACGGCTTCACAGCAGTCGCGTACGAGGCTGTTTGCCTGATCGCGTATGAAGGTCGGGCAGCATACGCTCGCGCCCGGCAGCAAGCGTTTTATTGCCGCTCACACGGAAGCGAGCAGGGTTTCCGGTTTTGGTCCGCCGTTGCCGTCGAGATTGATCGGCGGGCAGGTGCCAGCGCGAGGAGAGCCGACGAGCAGTCGAGATAGGATGAGACCGCTGACATGACGGTCGCGTTCGGCTGCTTCCGTTCCCGACACACTTCCAAGTCAGCCCAGGCATGGACCTATGACCATCAGCATCACAGGTTCATTGACGGCATTAAAGCTCCCGGACCGGTCGACCGATGAGACTGCCAATGATCACAGGACGCGCTTGGCGTGATTTGCCCATCGTCATCATCCTGGGCCTGGTGATCGGGCTCGTGTTCGGCCAAATCGTGAAGCTGACTTCACCTGAGCCCACGGGTGTTGTCATGTCTGGATGGCGCCCGTTTGACAATGTGACTGTTGATGGTTCGGTTGCAAACCCTGGCAGAGGTTAAGTGAAGGCTGGACCGGAGCTTAGGTTAGCCAGCAGTGCTGAACAGACCAGCAATGAAGTCGCGCTGCGCGTCCATGTCATTTGCCGATGCACTCGTGACTTGACCCTTGCGGATCATTGCCGTCACCTCATAGCCTGCAATCGTCTGGGTGGCCGTCACAAAGCTCTTGAAGCCCAGCCCCGGCTGAATGGCGTGAGATCGCCCGCATGCACGCGGCCAGGATTCCGATCCGTGTGATCGCCGACCGCCTGCAGCGGCATTGGTCGACCATCGACCGCACCCGAACGCTTCTATCCAGCGCATAAGTCTAGGCCAACACAATCACCCAAAGCCGGCTTGTTAAAAGGTGGCGAGCCCCGTCAAATCTTGCGCTTACCCTCGGCTTGGCTGAGCCGGAACTGCCATGTGCAGTCTCCGTTAGTAGTTGGTTTGACGGCGGGAGCGACGCAATGGACCTTTGGCAACTGATCACGAACGACCACGCTAACATTGCCGATCTCTGCGGCGAGATTCCTCGAACCTTCCCAGGTGGCGGCGTCAGGAGTCGGGAGCGCCTGTTCAGTGAGCTCGACGCCGAGCTCCGGCGTCACCTCAAGGCGGAGGAGGAGAGCCTCTACGACTCACTTGAGGATCACGACCGCGCCGAACACCTCGTTGCTGAACTGGAGCACGAGCATGAGGAAATTGAGCGCCAGCTTGGCGAGCTCGCACGCGTGCGGGATAAGGGGTCCCTGGACTGGACCCAAAGCTTCCGCGATTTAGCCGCCCTGATCGAGGGGCATTTCCACCGCGAGGAGCACGAACTCCTGCCGCTGGCGCGTGAGATCCTGGATGAGGAGCAGGTTCGCGAACTCCGCCACGAGTACGTGGAGGAGAACACCGAGGCGTTGCGGGCGAGGCATAGCGGCTGGGATGTGACCTCGTCGGGCTTGGTGCTGGGAGCCTTGGTTGGTGCAGCAGTGGGGGCCCTTGCCTTTGCAGCATGGCGCAGCGGCGCTCTGCGGGACCTTACGGCACGGTCGCCGACGCAGCTTCTCCTGTCCCGTGCCCCGGTGCTCGATCGGATCAGCCGCCGCTTCGGGCGCGGTCAGACGACCACCAGCCAGTACCGGGCCGAAGTGCTCCGGGACATCGCACAGCGCACGCGCACCTCGGCCCAGGACATTTCATCCCGCCTGCGCCTGCCGATTGGCACGACATATGCGGTTGTGGCTGACCTTGAGCGTCAGGGGCTTGTGCGCTCCACGCGGCAGCAGGGGCCGGTCCGCGAGCGCATCGTGGCGATCACCCCACGAGGCCGCCAGGAGGCGCTGCATTGACGGGGCTGGCCTCCTCGCTTGTCATCATCCCGCTGGGCGATCAGGACGTCGATTTTGAGGCGGACGTGGTGCTGGCCATCGCTGGAGGTGTAGCTCGATGTCGGATTGGTGATCTCCGGGGAAGCGCTCGGACTTCCCGGCATTGACACGTGAGAAGGCGACAGGGTGGCCTAAAGCCACGGCTCCTGTTCGGTGGAGTGTCGAGTGCGGATGGCCGCCGTGGAGGAATCCGCGAAAGAAGTGCCCCGACCGGCTCAGAGAGCGCCCTAAAAACTCTTGAAAACCGGACAAACACTTCCTAACATCAACGATGCCAAGGCTCTTGACGAGCTTGGCGGATCGGGCGCCGGTGGTGTCCGGCGCTCTTGTGGTTACGTTGCTCTCGGGAGGATGTAGCTATGAGAACTGCATTTGATTTCACGCCTCTCTACCGCTCCACGGTCGGCTTCGACCGGCTGTTCGACCTGATCGATCAGACGGCCCGCGTGGAACAGGCACCCAGCTGGCCGCCCTACAACGTCGAGAAGGTCGGCGATGACCAATACCGCATCACGATGGCGGTGGCGGGGTTCGCACCCGACGAGATCGAGATCACCCAGAAAGAGAACGTGCTGCTGGTGGCAGGCCACAAGCATCCGGAGCAGGAGAACGGACAGTTCCTGCATCGCGGCATCGCCACACGTGCCTTCAAGCAGAGCTTCAGCCTCGCCGACTACGTGAAGGTGCGGGAGGCAAAGCTCGAGAACGGCCTGTTGACGGTCGATCTCCTGCGCGAGGTGCCGGAGGAGATGAAGCCCCGTCGCATCGAGATCGGAACCGGCGGTGGCCCAAAGACCATCGAGCACGACAAGGCAGCCTAAGGGCTCAATCAGGGGTGAGGTCGACGCTGGTCAACGATGGGCGCCGACCTCATCCGCTTGGCTGAACTGACGAGACAAGGAGGATGACACCATGAACATGCGCGATCTCATTCCCTGGGGTCGCAACCCGCAGACGACCCCGAGCCGCTATCGCGAGGAGGGCGATCCTTTCATGACCTTGCATCGCGAGATGAACCGGCTCTTCGATGACGTCTTCCGCGGCTTCGACATGGCCCCGTTCGGCTCGCTCAGTGGCGTGGGCCGCATGGCGGGCTGGCCGAGCGTCGAGGTGAGCGAGACCGACAAGGATGTGTGCATCTCGGCCGAGCTGCCGGGCCTCGATGAGAAGGACATCGAGGTGCTGACGGGCGATGGTGTGCTCACCATTCGCGGCGAGAAGAAGTCCGAGATCGAGGATAAGGAGCGCGCCTTCAGCGAACGCACTTATGGCCGCTTCGAGCGTCGCATCCCGCTGGCCTGGGAGGTCGAGGAAGGCAAGGTTGAGGCATCGTTCAAGAACGGCCTGCTCACCGTCACGATGCCGAAATCTGCTCAAGCCAGCACACACGTGAAGCGCATCGCCGTCACCAGCGCGGACGCGACCAAGCATTAGTCGCATGATAGTTGGATTCGGGTGGGCTGGTCGGCCGCCCGAACCCAGCCCTTTGCTCGAGGGAGAAAGGACACCATGGATCCAGTGACCGTTGACCTGCGCACGACTCAGGATGGGTCAGCATCATCCCATGCATCGAACGCCCGCGGGCGCGAGGAAGCCTCTGAGGGAAAGCCCTTTCCACTCCAGGACCCGCTGCACGTCATGGCGCATCCCCTCTTGGACACCAGCGCGAAGCGGGCGATCCTCGCCTCGTGGGCTTCCGATGCTTGTGCGGTGGAAAACCTGCCGAACTGGCGCAAGGTGCCTGAGACCGGGGCGCTCGTACCGCTGGACGGCATCCTCGATGCCCTGCGGGCGCTCGACAGCGGCGCGCTCCATTAGGAGGGGAGGGTGTCATGACGACGCTCAATCCGCGCAACTGGCCGCGCCTGCCGGATTGGTTTGATCCGCACGAGGGCCGCCGCAGCCCGCGGGAGATCAACCGCGAGGTGCTGGAGCGCAGCTGCATGGCAGTGGCATTCTGTCTGTGCTTTGCTGCTCTCGCGCCTCCGGACCTGATGCCCTTTGCGTTCGCCGGTCTGCTGTTCCTGGCTGGGATCGCGTCCATCAGCCTTGCGGTCCTGCGCGGCGACCAGCCGTTGGCAGTGCACCTGACCGCCTGGGACAAGGCGGCGCTTTTGTTCACTGCAAGCCTCGCTCTGCGCCTCTGGCTTGGGCCGCTCCCGGTCAATTGAGATCCCCAAACCAGCCATCGATCAACTTGCCCCTGGAGGAGTGCAATGGAGCAGCAGACGCTCAGGATTGGACACAATCGACTGTCACCGCCGTTTCTGACGCGAGAGCAATCCTGGCCCGAGCGAGTTCGGGAGGGCGGTCTCGAGCATCCAGTTGGCAGTTCGCATCGAGCAACCGGTGCGCGGGCAGCCGGCGCAAATCCTGTGGGGATCATGCCCTGGGCGTCCCGGTTGCATGACCGCGCCAGCCGCAAGGATGTTTCCCTCCTGCCGGATCTCGACCGGGCCTTTGTCAACCCAGCGTCTGTCTTCGGCTCGCCGCACGACGTCGTGCGCCATCCGCTTCTGACGATCGACTGCAAGCGCGAGATCCTGCAGCGCTAGACTTGGGACGAGTATCTGCTCGATCTTGCCAATGCCGAGGGCATGCCGGAAGGCGAGCCCTCGCGGCTGGACGAGGTCAAGGCGGCCCTGCGGCTGGTCAACAGGGAGCGCAGCCCTGACCCGGCAGCGCCCGCGGCTTTCATCGTCTCTTACCACTGGGATGAGACAGCCCTTGCAGCCTAGCCAGGGCCTGCTTCCCGGCTGCTCCGTGCTTCGGACAGCCTCAGCTGCGCTGCCTGCTTCTGCCTCTGTGCAGCCCGTCACGCGTGAATAGGATGTTCCTCAACGAGCATTCCGATCAGACGAAGCAACTCCTGATGCTCCGGTCCCCGTCCCGAATTCAGGAAGGTTCCAATCTCGATGTGAGCGACATGGCCTCCGGAGGCGATGTTCGCCTCATGTCTGATGAATACCTCACCTGAGACATCGCGGATCAAGTAGCAGCGGTCACCGTTGGGACTGCTATAAAGCTTACGAGCCTTCTTCATGCATCATGCTCCGGATATCACCAAAACGGCTGGGCGACAGCGCACAAGCATGCGCAAAAGCATACAATGGGAACTCGTTCGAAACCAGATTCAGCATGTCAACTGTGGTGTTGATGACGTCTTATTAGCCCTCGCCGAGAGATGTGATCCCACTGGTCTCAGCTCCTGCGTTGACGCTCACCTCGTGAGCATCGCGGCTCGAACAATCACAGCGGCAGGGGCCCCTTTCATGTCGATCCACTGCATTGCCAGACGTTGTCCGAGTTAATCATTTCATGTGTCGCGAGCCTCAGACCCGACAACCGCCTTCAGGACGTCATCCGGACCAAAGTGGTATCCGGTCTCAAGCTGCAACACCTCCATGAGATGGACGCGCGCCCGGTTGACGCGGCTCTTGATCGTGCCAACGGCCACCCCGCAGACTTCGGCCGCTTCCTCGTAGGACAGTCCCTGCGCTCCCACCAGGATCAGAGCCTCCCGGTTGACAGGGACGAGGCTCCTGAGGGCAGTCCGGACATCCTCGAACTCGAGATGCGACGGCTGATCGGGGTCAATCCGCAGGCGAGCCGCCATCTTGCCCTCGGGATCGTCGACCTCGCGTCTGCGGCGGCGACGCTCGGTGCAGAAGAGATTACGCAGGATCGTGAAGAGCCAGGCCCGGATGTTGCTGCCTTCCTGGAAACGCTCGGCACCGGACCAGGCCCGCAGGAGTGTCTCCTGCACGAGATCGTCCGCCCCAACACCGTCATGCGTCAGCGACAGCGCGAAGGCGCGAAGTTCAGGCAAAACCGCCAGAAGAAGCCTGCTGAACTGAGCGTCGGCCTTCATCGGACGTCCCTCTCACCTGTGTCTTGAGGCGAGCTCCACGTTTGCTGAGGCGGGCTGGACAGGGACCACGAAGGTGGCGTCGGCCCGCGCGTCTTTCAGACACAGCACGCGCTTAGGCCGTCTTGCTCGGCGGGCTGCCATGGATCAGCCAGAGCTCAATCGCCGCCAATGTCAGTACCGCAAGGCCCACCAGCACGTGGGTCCACATAGCCGGCATGCTGCCGGCAAAGCCCATGATCCAGGGAGCTACCGCCGTCAAGAGCCCGAGCGCAGCGTTGCTCCATTCCTCCCACTCCTGCAGCCGTGTGATGGCGAAGGCAGCCATCAGGCCGATCACCAGACCACAGGCTCCGGCGTTCCAGGACGCGATCTGCGCGTCGCGATAGCCGACGAGCCAAGGCGAGAAGAACAGAAACACTGCCAGCACAGCGTTGATGATATTGATTGCAGTGAGTTCACTCCTTTGCTTCAGTCCCAACATGGTTCACCTCCCTTGATCCAAGCGAAGGTTTACGCAATGCATTCTTTCTGGCGCCTACCCGCTGGGCAGGCCCTTCCGGCTCGCGCCCAGCGGGGAACCTCAGGCCGTTCTTCAGGCAGGTGTGCAGCGGCGCCGGATGCAGATGCCCCACACTGCCTGTGTGCGGATTAGGCAGCTTTCTCGTGCCCGATGGTCTTCGGACCGCCACCGCTTGCGATCTCGATACGGCGGGGCTTCAGCTCCTCCGGCGCCTCGCGCACAAGATCAAGCACCAGCAAGCCGTTCTCAAGCTTGGCGTCCGTGACAGTCACATAGTTGGCGAGGTTGAAGGCCTGCCGGAACGGACGGTCCGAGATCCCCCGGTGCAGGACTTGCGCCGGCTCGTTCCCGGGCTGTTTCCGGCCCGAAACGAACAGCGTACTGTCCTTCTGGACGATCTCGATCTCGTCGGGGGCAAAGCCCGCCACGGCCATGACAACGCGATAGTGGTCGTTACCCATCTTCTCGACGTTGTAGGATGGCCAGCCGGGTACGGGTTCAACGTCAGCGGCCTGGTCGAGCATGTCAAGCAGGCGGTCGAAGCCAACCGTCGAGCGGTACAGAGGAGAAAAGTCGAAATCTAATCTCATCGCCATATTCTCCATTGAGCAACATGGACATGAGGACGCCGGACACCCGCCGGCGCCCGATCCGCCAAGCTCTTGATAAGCCTTGGCATTATTCGAGGTAGGTGGCGTTCCTTGGGTTTTCAAGAGCTGAATTGTTTAGCCGGCAGAGGCGGCAAGCCATCGGAAGAGCTTTTCCATCTGTGCCGATCTGGCGGTAGGATCCGAGCGGATCTGCCTTACTCCGCTGCACGCTCGATAGCCGGTATCTGGTCAAATCCAACCAATTCTTGCAACTCCGCCTCTTCGAGGGTTTCCTTCTCCAGAAGGCGCCGGGCTGTCCGCTCCAGGAGCGCGCTCCGCTCGGTGAGCAGGGCCAGCGTTCTGTCCATAGCGCCCTGCACGATTGCGCGGACCTCGTCGTCGATGGCCGTGGCGGTCTCGTCCGAGTAGGAGCGCTCCCGTGCGCCGTTGCCGAGCGGGTTCGGGCTCAGGAACGAGCGCTCGTCCTTCTCCAGCGCCACGTTCCCCAGCTTCTCCGACATGCCGTACCGAGTGACCATGGAGCGGGCGATGTCGGTCACTCGGGCCAGATCGTCGGCTGCCCCCGTCGAAAGATGGCCAAAGACAAGCAGTTCGGCGGCGCGGCCGCCGAGCAGCACTGCCATCTTGTTCTCCAGCTCCTCGCGGGTCATCAGGAAACGATCCTCGGTCGGCCGCTGGATCGTGTAGCCGAGAGCCCCTACCCCACGCGGGATGATGGATACCTTGTGCACCGGGTCCACGCCGGGCAGAGCCATGGCAACGAGGGCATGCCCTATCTCGTGATAGGCCACGACCTCGCGCTCCCTGGGATTAAGCAGGCGGTTGCGCTTTTCCAGTCCCGCGACGATCCGCTCGACCGCGTCGTTGAAGTCACCCATCGTGACCGCATCCGCTCCGCGCCGGGTGGCGAGCAGGGCCGCCTCATTGACGAGATTGGCAAGATCCGCCCCCGTGAAGCCTGGTGTGAGCGCCGCGACCTTCTCGGCATCGACATCCGGCGCCAATTTTGCTTTGCGCATGTGCACCTGTAGGATCTGGACACGGCCCTTCTTGTCGGGCCGGTCCACCAGCACCTGCCGGTCGAAGCGCCCGGCGCGCAGCAAGGCCGGATCGAGGATCTCGGGCCGGTTGGTGGCGCCCAGCAGCACAAGGCCCGTGCGCGAGTCGAAGCCATCGAGTTCAACGAGGAGCTGATTGAGGGTCAGCTCCTTCTCGTCGTGGCCACCCGCCAAAGGCCCGATCCCGCGGGCGCGGCCAAGGGCATCGAGCTCGTCGATGAAGATGATGGCCGGCGCCTTCTCGCGGGCCTGCTGGAAGAGATCGCGCACGCGGGCCGCGCCGACGCCGACAAACATCTCGACGAACTCCGAGCCGGAGATGGAGAAGAACGGCACCTTCGCCTCGCCGGCCACGGCCTTGGCGAGCAATGTCTTGCCGGTGCCGGGTGGCCCCACCAGCAGCACGCCCTTCGGCATGCGCCCACCAAGACGGCCGTACTGCTCCGGGTTTTCCAGGAACTCGACAATCTCGCGCAGCTCGTCCTTGGCTTCATCGACACCCGCGACGTCCTCAAACCGGACACCCGTATCCGCCTCAACGTAGATCTTGGCCTTGCTCTTGCCGATCTGCATTAGTCCGCCGCCGAGGCCAGCCCCATCGGCAAAGCGCTTGGCGAGATAGGTCCACAGGCCGAAGAAGATCAGGACAGGAAGAATCCACGACAGGATATCCCGGACGAGCGTGCTCTCGATCTGTCCGGTGTAGGTGACGCCGTACGGCTGCAGCTCCCGGGCGAAATCCGGATCAACGCGGGTGGTGGCGAACCACGTCTGGCCGCTTGGAAGCGGCTCTTTGAGCCGACCTTGGATAAATCGATCCGAAACCCCGACTTGCGCGACCTTGCCGTTCTGGAGCAACTCCTGGAACTGGCTGTAGGGAATGGTTGCGATCTGCTGGGCGCTGGCAAAGACATACTGAATAACGAGCACGCCAATGAAAGCGGCAACCCAGTACCAGGTGTTGAAGCGGGTCTGTTTCGTCATTGTGGTGCCTTCCTGTATCCTGCCCCATGCTCAATGTGAGATGCCCTGTAACCCACGCAGTCGATCCGTCGACAGCGACAAGGGACCCGCAAGGCACGGTCCCCCTTCTAACGTTCAGCCTGATGGCATATTGATCGCCGAGGCTTTGCGGTCTGCAAGCAGGACCAGCTCAAACCAGCTCGGATTGATCCATTCACAATCCTTAGTCGGACACGCGTCATCGATGTCTCCTATGCCGCGGATGTGTCCACCGGTGCCGGGTTCACGGCAACGAGCACCTGTGTGTCCTCAATCCGGTCGAGCATCAGGAGCGCCGACTTTACCTCATCGTACCGTGATGGTTTGCCGGGCGCCGGGGACTCACCGGCCTCCACCTCCAGCAGCCATTCGTCCCAGGCCCAACGGCGCAGGATCTCGCGCTTGTCCTCCAGGAGAAGGCCAGGATCGTGAACCACGTCGAATGGCGAGGCGAAGACACTCGCCGGCTTGATAAGCGCCTGGTCCAGGTCCGGCCTGCGGCCGACCGCGGCGACGCCATACTGGGCGTCCATCCAGCCCAGCGCCGCAGCGGCCATGTAGAGTTCTGCCGCTTCGCGCTGCTTGGTGTCCTTACGGGCATGCTCGCGCTGCACCCGGGTGGCCGCGATGGGCTCCCCCTGGACGCGGTACGCAAGGCCTTGACGCTCTGCGTACGCAACTGCCGCCTCGCACGAGCCGAACCTGAGTTCGACCTGCGCCAGGGGATCATCGTCGGCCGTCCAGCCCATCAGCGGTTCGATCGTCTGTGGCAGGCGTCGTTCGAAGCGCAGCACCCACTGTTTCGTACCGGCGCGACCAGAGGTCGTGACCGGCTGTGAGTGGCGGACAATCACCGCCTGAGCATCATCAGGCCAGGGCTGCCCGCGAGTCAGGCGCAGAGTCGGCGGCTGATTGTGTCCAATGCCGATGACACTTGCGTTCATGGCACCCTCCACTACGCGGGCTAATGCGGAAGCACCCGACGGGCCTGCTTTCGGCCTTTGGCTCCGCGGATGGTCTGAACCGCACTGAGGTATTCCCCAGCTGCCGTCGGATCAAAGCTTGCGAGCGCCGCAACGACGGCATCAATGCGGGACTTCACCTGCAGGTCGGGCATCATCCTGCTTGCGATCTGCTCGATCACGAGTTCGTCGCGGGCCCAGGACAGCAGGATCGTCCGCTTCTCCTCATCACTGAACCAGGGATGATCCACGACTTCCTGCGGGCTCGCGAAGATGTTCACCGGGTCAATTAAGGCATCCACGAACGAAGGCTCTGAGATGCCAGGCGACGTGACCTGAGAGACAGGAGCGACATTCGTGTCGGGTTTAATCTCCACTGTGTCCATGATCACCCTCCCTCTTATAAGCGAAGGATGGCGCGGGGCAGCCGCGCAGGCCTGCCCCGCACCGCGTCAGGCGGTTAGTGCTTCTCCTTGCCTTTCCCATGAATCGGGATGCGTTTGGCCTTCTCCTGCGCCTTGGCGGATTTGGGCAGGGTCACGGTGAGCACGCCGTTGCGGAAGGACGCCGCGATCTTGTCCTGCTCGACCGCAAAAGGCAGGGGGATGACACGCTCGAAGCGGCCATAGGTGCGCTCGCTGAAGCGGCGCTCCTTGTCCTCGGTCTCGGCCTTCTTCTCGCCGCGGATGGTCAGGACGTCTTCGTCCACCAGAACCTCAACGTCCTTCTCGTCCATGCCCGGCAACTCGGCCGAGACACGAACGTCCTTGTCAGTCTCGATGGCCTCGATGCTGGGCCAGCCACCGCGCCCGAGCAGCGAGGGCATGCCAGTCTCGAAGCGGCTGACCATGTCATCGAACAGCCGGTTCATCTCGCGGTGGAGGGTCAGGAACGGGCTCATCTCCTCGCCGCGCATGGTGCTGGGGACCATTGATCGTTCGTTACGGCCCCACGGAATCAGATCACGCATGGTCATTGTCTCCTCCTTTCATCGATCCAGGTGAGCCAGCGCAAGGGTTAGGCGCCGGAACTCCGGCACCACTACGCTCATAAGCGCGCGCCTGCTTACGCGGCTTTGCTCTTCTTTTGCAGCTCGTGCTCAATCTGCTGAGGCTGATTGTCCTGAGTGAGCGCCGTCACACCGTTGCCGGATGCGATCTCGATCCGGCGTGGCTTGAGCTCCTCAGGGACTTCCCGCTTCAGCGCGATCGTCAGCAGACCGTTCTCGAGGCTCGCGCCCGTGACCTTCACGTGATCAGCAAGGCTGAAACTTTGTTTGAAGGCGCGGGTGGCGATGCCGCGATGGAGAACCTGCTCGCTCTCAGGCTCACGATGTTTGTGGCCGTTCACGAAGAGCGTGCTTTCCTGCTGGACGACCTCGATCTCGTCAGGTGCGAAGCTCGCAACCGCCATGGTGATGCGGTATTGGTCGTCCTCAACCTTCTCGATGTTGTAGGGCGGCCAAGTCATGGGCTCGATCTGGTCGAGCATGTCGAGCAGGCGGTCAAAGCCAACCGTCGAGCGATAGAGAGGAGAAAGGTCGAACGTTGTTCTCATAGCTACATCCTCCATTGAGCAACGTAACCATAAGAGCACCGGACACCCGCCGGCGCCCGAATGCCAAGCTCTTGATGAGCCTCGGCACTCCTCGAGTTAGGAACGCACTTTCGCTCTGTCAAGACCTGGTTGGTCGGCCAGATACGAGGTGCTCATCTGCCGACCAAGAGCCTTGCGGGACAACCTTGAGGATCACCGTTCCGCACCCACATCGAAGATAGTTTCCTGTCATGATGGAGATCTCACATGCCGGACAAGCTCACGCGAGAGGAGATCATTGCCCTCATCGGGCGCTCGGACGACGAGGTGCTGACCGACATCCTGAAGATGGGCGCCAGCCGATCCGAGCTGGCTGAGGCTCGGGCCTGGATCGAGAACGACGAAGCGATGCTGAACGCGGGCAGGCCAATCCCGTCGGGGCGCGTCGCCCACGTCGTTGAGATCCTCCAAGTCTGTGACGATGAACGGCCTGCCGTCCCAAAGCTCTGAGGGCGGGCTGCAGGACCTTCGGTCAGTTTGCTCACCGCAGACCTCGCGAAACGCTTGATAGCTGTCGTCTCGGCACTCCAGGGCTAATCCGAACTGACAGTCAGGTACCTGGAACCAATCTGGCGTAACCGTTGCTTTCTTGGCGTAGACTTCCGGATTGGTACGAGGTCCGCTCGCGTGGCACTGGCCCCCAGGACGTTTTCCTTAGCTGATCTGGACCGGAGCCTACGTGGCACGAACCGGGCTCTCCCGATTGAGTGCCCGAAGCCAAGAATGCAACGCTCTGGGCTTTGTTATGAGCACTATCGTCCGGTTCGCGCAGAACTCACTTCTCGGCAGCACTATCTTCAGAAAGCGGGCTCGGTCGAAGTTTATGTTGGCCGAACTCTGGGAGAGGTTTCACTCTGCCCTCCCGTCTCCTCTCGAATGATGGAGCCGTCGCCGCCGACAACCGCTCGCCAGACGGCTCCGCCACATCGGACCGTCAACCGGCATAAGCCCGCGTCCTCGCCTTGGCCGGCTTCAACCAGACTTGTCACGAGACCTACTTTCATACGGCGGCGAAGTTCGTCAGCGGACAGACGGAGCTTTATGGCAAGCTCGTCAGGGTCCAGCACGTAGTCACCCCGACTGTCACGTTCGATACGCATGAGACAGCCTCCGCTTGAGCCTGTCACTGATCCGGCGCGGGCACCTTGAAGATTGCTTCTCCGCGTCCATCATCGCGAACGGCTGGAAGGTAGCCAGGTTTTGTCCTGGCCACCTTCCGTGCTCGTTTAGAAGTCCATGCCTCCCATGCCACCCATGCCGCCAGCCGGCATCGCGGGAGCCGCTTCTTTCTTCGGCAACTCGGCCACCATGGCCTCGGTGGTGACGAGAAGGCCGGCGACCGAAGAGGCATCCTGGAGGGCCGTGCGGACAACCTTCGCCGGATCGACGATGCCGGCCTGGACCAGATCGACGAACTCCTCGGCCTGGGCATCAAACCCGAAGGTCTCGGACTGCGCATTGTCGGTGATCCGGCCGACGACGATCGAGCCCTCGACACCGGCGTTCTCGGCAATCTGGCGGATCGGAGCCTCCAGCGCCCGCAGCACGATGTTGATCCCGGATTGAATGTCCGGATTGTCGCTCTTCAGCTTGGCGACCGCCGCCTTGGCGCGCAGCAGAGCCGTGCCGCCGCCAGGCACGATGCCTTCCTCAACCGCCGCCTTAGTGGCGTGCAGCGCATCGTCAACGCGGTCCTTCTTCTCCTTCACCTCGATCTCGGTGCTCCCGCCAACATGAATGACCGCGACACCGCCGGCGAGCTTGGCGAGACGCTCCTGGAGCTTCTCACGATCGTAGTCCGAGGTGGTCTCCTCGATCTGCGCCTTGATCTGCTGGATGCGCGCCTCGATGTCTGGCCGGCCACCGGCCCCGCCGACAATGGTGGTGTTTTCCTTCTCCACCCGAATGGTCTTGGCCCGGCCGAGCATGTCGAGGGTGACATTCTCCAGCTTGATGCCGAGATCTTCGGAGATGGTCTGGCCCTTGGTGAGAACGGCGATGTCCTCGAGCATGGCCTTGCGGCGATCGCCGAAGCCGGGCGCCTTCACGGCGGCGATCTTCAGGCCGCCACGCAGCTTGTTGACCACGAGGGTGGCGAGCGCCTCGCCCTCGATATCCTCGGCAATGATCAGCAAGGGCTTACCGGTCTGCACGACAGCCTCGAGGATCGGCAGCATCGTCTGGAGCGACGACAGCTTCTTCTCATGGATGAGGATGTAGGGATCCTCGAGTTCCGCAATCATCTTCTCGGCGTTGGTGATGAAGTACGGCGAGAGATAGCCGCGGTCGAACTGCATGCCCTCAACAACAGCGAGCTCGGTCGCTGCCGTTTTAGCCTCCTCGACGGTGATGACACCCTCGTTGCCGACTTTCTGCATGGCCTCGGCAAGCATGCGGCCGACCTCGGCGTCGCCGTTGGCCGAGATGGTACCGATCTGGGCGATCTCCTCGGACGAGGCGACCTTCTTGGCGCGGGACTGGATGTCCTTGACGGCTTCAGCTACGGCCATGTCGATGCCGCGCTTGAGATCCATCGGATTCATGCCGGCGGCCACGGCCTTGGCGCCTTCCTTCACGATGGACTGGGCGAGCACGGTCGCGGTGGTGGTGCCGTCACCCGCCACAGTGCTGGTCTTGCTTGCCACCTCGCGCACCATCTGGGCGCCCATGTTCTCGAACTTGTCGGAGAGCTCGATCTCCTTGGCGACGGTGACGCCGTCCTTGGTGATGCGCGGCGCGCCGAAGGACTTCTCGATCACCACGTTGCGGCCCTTCGGGCCAAGCGTGACCTTCACCGCGTCGGCCAGAATATCAACACCGCGCAGCATCTTCTCACGTGCATTCGCGGCAAACTTTACCTCTTTCGCTGCCATAACTGTTCCTCCATCTCTGATCGATTTTCCGCTTTGCTGGTCATGGACATTCCAGCATCCCGGTTTTCATTCCAGGATGCCCATAATGTCGGATTCCTTCATGATGAGCAGATCCTCGCCGCCAACGCGTACCTCGGTACCAGACCACTTGCCGAAGAGCACACGGTCGCCGGCCTTCACATCGAGGGGCTGGATCTTGCCGCTCTCGTCACGCGCGCCGGGACCAACCGCGATGACTTCGCCCTGCTGGGGCTTCTCCTTGGCGGTATCGGGGATGATGATGCCGCCCGCCGTCCGCTCCTCGGGTTCGATGCGGCGGACGACGATGCGGTCGTGCAAGGGACGGAATTCCATCGAAACACCCTCCTGCCTTACCGGGTCACCCTAAATTGCTAAGCTTGGCGCTCTCGGCACATGAGCGCCAAGCCGCATTCGACATAGTAAGGCCTCTGTCACCGTCAAGGACCTAGTACTACTGTGTCATAAACTCACGAGGCGAGCTATAGTCGGGAGATCCATCATGCGGAGGCGTGTGATGAACCTTCCTATCCCATCAGAGACGCGCGAGGCGCGGTTTGCCGCCTATGTTGATG
>NZ_VOSK01000105.1 GCF_009296175.1 Microvirga tunisiensis
GTTTTGCTCCACGCTTCCTTCAGACCTCACCTCGCGGCGACGCCCTTGCGCATTGCTAACCCTTCGCCGCCATCAGGCTGGGTAGAGGACTTGCACCTCCAAGCTGTCGAACATGCTCGGCACACTAAAAAAAGGCGGCCCGCAGGCCGCCCTTTCATTGGCGTCGCGCACGGACTAGAACGGAATATCATCATCCAAATCGGTGTGGCGTGAGCTCCCGCCGGCTGGGGCGGGGCGGCGTTCAGCGGGAGCTCGTCCGCCAAAGTCGCCGCCGCGCTGGATGCTGCCGCCACTATGCTCTTCGTCGAATTGTTCGCCACCGCCCTGGCGGCTGTCCAGGATCGTCAGCTCGCCGCGGAAGCGCTGCAGCACGATCTCCGTGGTGTACTTCTCCTGCCCCTGCTGATCCTGCCACTTGCGCGTCTGCAGCTGGCCCTCGATGTACACCTTCGAGCCCTTCTTCAGGTACTGCTCCGCCACCCGGCCCAGGTTCTCGTTGAAGATCACCACCGAGTGCCACTCGGTCTTCTCCTTGCGCTCGCCCGTGCCCTTGTCCTTCCAGGTCTCGGACGTGGCAATCCGCAGGTTCACCACCGGCTCCCCGTTCGACAGACGCCGAACCTCCGGGTCACGCCCCAGATTGCCGACTAAGATTACCTTGTTCACACTGCCCGCCATAGGAGCATCTCCAGTTCTAAATTAAGGGTTTCAGTAGCTTTAGCTCGATAGCATCACCCATTAGTACGGATGAATACTTTCATTTAGCTGTGGCGAAAATCAGCCAGTGAGAGCAGCCACGGCTCTTGGGCCGTGGCTGCCAACGAGGCATCACGAGAGGGCGGAAGGTGATGCCGCGTGTCCCTTGAGGCTGTTGAATTTCGTGATCTCTGCGGAGTTGGCTGCCATTCTCGTTTTCTTCTTCCGTGCTTGCATGAGCTGATACTCCTGGATCCGCTTCTGCCGGATGAACTCAGGCAGGTAGTGCGAAGCAGTGGGTTCGGGACCTTCGCCTTTGTAATAGACCCGAGCTTTCAGCTCCTTGTCCTTGAAATACATCGGCGTGTCGAGAAGCATGGGCCTGTTAAGGAAGCCTTGGACAAGGACAATGTTCTTGCCGGGTTCAAGAGCTGTGATGTCCTCGGTCCTTAGAAAGTTGACGCCGCTGGTCTGCTCGCTGACATTGGCAGCAAGTGGGTTAGCTTGCTTAGACAAGCCCTCCATTCCAGATCTATTGCGATCTTTGATTGTCGTTTGGCCGACCATCTCTTGGATACGCTTCACCGTGTCTGGGTTGTTCTGAGGCAGGATGTATTTAACGGCAGTGGTGGAGTTAATGCCGCTTTCGTCCTCTTTGCTATAGATCTTCTGAATCTGAGCGTAATCCTGTGCGACCAACATGTAGCTGGTTTTCTTGCCACGGCCGAGATCTGGACCGGTCATGACAGCTTCAATCTTCGGCAGTTTAGCGAATTCGTCCAATGCGAAGCAGACAGTAGCAGGACCGAGAGTTACTCCAGTCTTATCATTGGTTTCACCCGGGCCGAAGGATAGGAGGGTGCGTGAAAGCACCTGGTAGAGCAGGGCTGTGACGTTAGCAAAAGCTTGGGCTTCAGCTTGGTTCACACAGATGTATAGGGTGACCGGCTTGATCTCGCCCGAGATAGGGTCAACGATGCCGCGCAGATCGTCAGGGGTGAAATCGCAGGCGGAGGTTCGCTCTTTAACAGCCGCGTTCTTGAAGGGTAGGAACGCACGATCCATAGTGCCCATAACGCCGCTTCTTTCCTTGTCGGCCATATTTACAAGCGACGATAGCTCATTGAAGGCGCGCTCCGACTTTCCACGGTTTTTAGGATGGTCAATCGGGTACTCAGAGTTAGTTCTAATATCGTCGCAGAGATCGCGAATCCACTTTCCAAGTTTATCGCCCCCGCCGCCAGTCGGATGTTCATCTTCCGAGCCAGGCCCGTCGCCGCTCGTCGCATCGAACTGGGCAACTGCTATCCAGTCAGCCAGCATTGGTATCGACGGTTCAAACCCATGCCAACGCTCGGGGAATGTCTCGTAACGAGCAGCATCCTTTCGATCAGCAATGCGAGCAACGATGTAGTGGAGGAAGCCAGTCAACGCGGCACGACCCTTATCTGTGAAATAGGAATCGCCACCGCCGGTTTGCTCAGGGATCATCGTTGCAGCAATAGAATCGATGTAGGTGTCACGGTCCGGGCCAGGAGGCGGGACAAGATCTGGAGAGAGAAAGTTGAAGCGTGGATAGTAGATCCCTTCCTTCGGATTATCGACCTTGGACCAATTAAGCATAAAAACATGACTGACCGTTGAGCGATACGCTGCGGTCATTTGCCAAAGCTCGGGCTTTGGATCGTTTACGACGAAGGACACATTGTTTGACGAGACTATCGTCGGCACCACGAGTCCAGCCGTCTTGCCTGTTCCGGGAGGCGCGAGGCAGAGAGCGGATAGTGACTCGATCATCATCACCATCTGGCCCTTACGGGGTCCCGTTGGCCAGCGACCAAGGGCCATGAGGTAGCCGCCTTTGATCCCGACCTGTGGAGGCTTCCGAGCTTCCATCGCCGCCAGGGTTCGATCATCGCACCAGGCAGCGAATCCCTGTTTATAGGCGATGTTCTTATAAGGGTTCATCAGGGCAAGAATGCCACCTGGCAGGATGAACGGCGCGATGCACGCGAGATAGGCCCATAGGGTGCCTGCGATGACCTGAAACGGACCGGGTCCGAACGATTTGGCAAACAGAATATGGATCTGCAGGAGATTCCCGCCGACAACGAGATCGATGAAGCGTCCAGCTTCGGTAAAAGTCGACTGAGTGAATGGGGCGTGAGCGAGGAACCAGAGCAGCGGGCTGAAGAGGAATGCCAGCAAGCAGAGGGAGACCATCAGCAGCAGAGCACAGGTGTTCCAACGCCGGTAGGAACGGATTTCCGCCTCCATATGGTCCGGCAGGATGTCACGGCGGAATGGATTTCTGAATTGGACGGTTAGCTCGGCCATTGTTGGGGACCCTAAACAACTTCCGTGATGAGGCGTTTCGCGCCTTCGCGCTGGATTTGAATGACGCGGAGGCGCTTCTTCATTTCATGAAGGAGCCGATCGCGGTCCTTCACCTCGTTCTCGTGCGTGTGGGAGATGCGGGTCATGAAGGTACCGAAGGCTTCCTCTGAGCTTTCTGCGTGAATCGTGGTCATGAAATGCCCGTGACCGGATCGCATGAGTTCCCAAACTGCTCCAGCATTCGATGTGGAGATCTCGCCGGCAAGAACGATGTCTGGCGTCATTCGGACGATCAGATCGACTACGGATTTGTAATTGAATTCATTGGCGGAGCCGGAGCGTGCCATTAGGAGGTGCACGCGGTTGACCTGAGGGATCACCAACTCCCGCGTGTCTTCGACTGTGACAACCCGGAGGTTCGGATCCACCTTCTGCATCAGGGCACGCAGGAGGGTAGTTTTACCAGTGCCGGTGGCGCCGGAGATCAGAATATGGTCGCCACGGTCCAACGAGTTGAGGATCTTCGTGTACGGATCGTCTGGATCCGCGTCCTTATTGAGGATCGACTTGAGAGTACGTTCGATGGGCAGTCCTGGCGTTACGCCATAGTCCTGAAGATCGATTTCGGACTGCTGAGTAAACTGTCGGATCACCATGCACACTGAGCCGACTTCCGAAATCTCAGCCTCATCGTACTGAATGTTCGGGCCGATACCGCAGACGAAGCGATGGCCGCGTGGGGTTGTGCCATAAACAACCGGAACGCCTTGGGGCCCAAAGTTCGCCATATCCTGGCTGTTGGCCATCGTATGGGCGAGCATCGTAAGATAAGATCGCGTCAGCGTCTCGTCGCGGTGATACGCATAAAGTGAGCCGTTCGCGAGAGGCTTACGAAGGCGCTGAATGATTTCGGTCGGACGGTTAATCTGGATCTCCTCGACCTCGCTGTGCTCGAGCCATTTCATGAGGGGCGTGAGAAGGTGGGCGATGATCGTCCGTGTCGGCGAGTTCTCGATGGTCGCGATCTTTTGTTCTTCGTGATGCTGGATCTCCAAAATTGGAGTTGCTCCGACGACTGGAATCTCGAGCTGCATTGTCTGCCTGCCGTTTGTCTCTGCGATCTGGTTCCGGAGGTGTGTCCGGGGCGGATGTGCTCCGTCCCGGGTGGAGCTCACTTGATGGATGACCAAGGGGAAGAGCCCGACGTCTCCCGACTCTTGATCTGGGCGCTGGCGGACGCGTCTTGGCCGTTCAACGCGGGTCCCGGTGACGGGCGGGCGTGGGCCGGGAGGTTCGAGGCCGGCGCGACGCCCGACGTGCGCGACTGCGGCGGCTGCACCTGGGATCCTGGGGCCTGGAGCCCGAGGTTGCCGGGCAAGATTGGGAAGCCGTTTCGATCGAGATTCTGGACAGAGGGCGTCGCCGGTTGGGCGGCCCGCAGGGGCTGGCCGGTGACGGGATCGTACTGGATGCCGGACACAGTCGCGGCACGCGAGGTCGTCTGTTGAGTGACCTCTTCTACCTGGTCCGTTCTGGTGAACCCACCCCATGCCCTCTGACGGCGAGCCTCGGCTTTCATGGTCTCGGTGGGGACGATCGGACGGAGCCATAGATCCTGGTTCGGGAAGATCGTGACGCGAGTCCCGGCAGGAATCGTCCGGATGGGCGGAATTTGGGATCCCTGTTCCTGAATGTCGTCGATGACCTTCTCGAAATCCTCGCGGAACTGCTTGGTCGCAACAGACCGCGCATTCTCTGCGACCGTCTGCTGTTGACCATAGCCGTAGCCCGCACCGGAGCCAAAACCATAACCCCCTGTCTGAACCTCCTGCTTGCCATTTAGGCCGAGCGTGACGCCGACATTGATGATGCTAGCCAGGATGGTATTGCCGTACTTTTCGACGTAGCGATTGTCGATGTGGCCAATGACACCGGAACGCCCCATGGCGTCGCCGGCATAGCCCTCGATCTTGAAGGCTGCGCCGTCTGGACGAACGATGCGCTCCCAAGCGATCACGACCTTTTCCTCGGCCGTGCTGGATACCGCCCCGACGGAGCCGATAACAGTCGAGCCGCGCGGGATAAGAACCAAAGTGCCTTCGCCGCCATAGATATCACGCTCGACCTGAGCCACAGCGCGGCTCGCGTATCGAGTGTCGATGCCGATTTTCACAACGGCCGGGATCGGCTTATCCATCGTGACAACTCTGCTCATGTCGACAGGGAAGGTGGACATGTTGCTTTCGATCCCGATGCTGGACCAGTCGTCATGCTGAGGCTTCTGTGGGCCTGTATCGAGATCCTCGGCCGCAAAACCTCCCAGTTGCTGACGGTTCTGAAGATAGGCGACGAGCGCCGGGTTCGGGATTTCGACGACGGTCTCCTGGGCGTACTGTGCATTAGGAGCCGCGATTGCAATGGGTTCCTTGGGCGGAGCCTTGGTCGCCGAGCCGGTGAGGCTGATCTCTCGGGAGAATGCCTTTCTGGACCCGTCGCTGTTGTCACTTTCGGCCTGAATGATGATTTGTTTCTCGACTTTTACGGGGTTGAGAGGGTCGAAAAGAATATCGACGGTGCAGTTCTGATCGGGCTGAAGGGTTGCTTCCAGGCAGTTCTTCGCGTCGAGTTTGATGCCGACCTCTTGAGCAAACGCGATGGCTACGGACTTGATTGTCACGGGGCGGTCGGCGGCTGTGATCGTCAGCGAGCCAGAGTATGAACTCTCGCCAATGATGACGTCGCCCATCAAAATCCGGTCTTTGCTGGTGGTGAGCGATCCGATGACCAGCGGGGGCTTTTCTGGCTCAGGGGCGGGCCTCTCGTAGATCGGCTGTGAGACCTGCATCTTGATTGGCTCCCGAGCGGCTTCGGCCGGCAGGGACATTTGGTACAGGCCCCAAGCAATGGAGCCAAAGACGATCATCCCAAGAACGGTGGTGAGCGTCCATTTAAGGCGTGCCTTACGGTAGTCGTCGAGTGCCATCGGTTTGCCTCCTACTGGATTGCGCCGCTGAGGCCCGATGCGTCAAAGACGAACGGCTGGGGAGCTTTCTGGACAGGCTTTTCAGTGGTTGTTTTTGCGGCCGGTTTGGCTTCGGCGGCCTTCGGCTTGTCCATCTTGTCAGACGGGGCCGATGCGGTGGTCGGATTGGCAGGTCGTGCCGCCTTCTTTGGAGCCGAGCTGGCCGCAACAGGCGCAGGAGCCTTGGTATACTGCGTTGACACTGGAGCGGGCGCTGCCGGGGCCGGGCTGACCGGCGCGACGCGGACGACTTCGCCGCTGCGGGGCAGATCCCTGCTTGTGGTGTCGGCTACGAGGGTCTTCGGCGAAACACGATTGTCGGGCTGGTTCCGTAGCTTAAGGCAGACAAGATGCCGACCGTTGCGGAGGACGAGGTCACCAATAGCCTCGATAATCATGATTGAGCCCTTCGGCCCTGCGGTCCGGGTTCCAATTGGCGTTTCTGTACCGTCTGTTACGAGGCTGGCGACGGGCCACTGGTTCATCGAGCTCGCGTTGGGCCCGAAGTCCAAATAGGTGAAGTGTTTGTCGTGCCAGGCCCTGATGGGTGCAATGATCTGGTCAGACTGATCCGGGACGAGGATGTCGATATTCGCTTCCATGTCCCTGCCATTGGCCGAAACAGAATCGGCCCATTCCCGAGAGCCTGCCTTGAAGGCTGCGGACTTCTCGGTAACCGCAGGCTGATAGAGGTCCCGATAGTCGGTGTATGGAGCTGAGGTCGGCGCGGTGGAGTGAAGGGTGCCGCCGTAACTGTCGCTCATACCACCAACTACAACCTCAACAGTCGTGTCGGGGAGGCGCTCCGAGTTATAGGGGATAGAGCGGAGATAGACGTTGTAGACGTTACCTGAGGATCCGAAGACCACCATATTCCCGTCAACGCCGGAATAGACGGAGCGAATGAGGATCGACCGCTTGTCAGGGCCGATGCGGCTCTCGAACGTCTTCTTGTCGGAGATCTCGCGACTGACAACTTCCTCCTGCATGGGCCATTTCATGACGGTAAGCATGCCTTCGCGGACGTTGACCTCCATCACGATGTCGGGGCGCCATGCCACCTTGAGGAATCCAGGCATAGTCTGCCGGGGGCCCATGCTGGCTTGAGGTTTCTGCCAGGCTTTCTGCTCAAGACCAAGAGGACGTAGTTCTGCGGGGCTGGTCGGCCGGATGCTGGCAATCTCTCCCTGCGGAACCGGCACAGGCTGATTCAAGGGATCTGGAATAGCTCCGGGCGCCCGAAGCGGTTCGGCACTTGGTGCAGGGTAAGACGGATAGGAAGCCGGCGCTGCGGCTTGAGCGAAGCCCTGAGTGGGAGCAGAAAGGCAGGTCAACGTGACGACTGCCATTCTAGCGATCAGTCCCGCCTTGCGACGTTGACCCCAGCCCCCGCGCGCAATGTTAGTGACTTTGAACATTGTTTTCTTTCAGTGGATCGATTGGTCAAAGGGCCTAGTTGCTGGAGTCGCGCTTAGGCACAACTGCGTAGGCCAGGACCGTGAATCCGAGAGGGTTGTCAAAACGCTTGCTGTACGTGATGCGCCTGGGCTGATTGGCGACGCGCAATTCGGCAATGAAGGTCTTCCGGCTCTCGACCGTATCGGTGAGCCCGGAACCGATCTTGCGATCGTAGGCGGTGAACTCGACACGGTAGAAATTGGCCTGAACAGCCTGCACGGCGTCGATGACGATGTTTCGGGTGAACTGGCCCTTCATCGCCGCATCGTGGACGGGCTTGATTTCGTCAAGAAATGCCTGGAAGACCCCATCTTCGGAGAATTCCTTCACCTTTCCTGACCAACGATTGAAGTTGCTCACGTCGTCCTGGGAGATGGTGTTGCGGAGCTTGATGTACTCGCGAACGTTGTTTTCGGTCAGGATATCGAGGGAGCGGAGGTTCCCGGACGGCGGGTCGATGCGCACAACCTGCTCGGCTTTGTCGCTGAACGTAACGAAGAATGGAACCACGCGGTAGAGCGGGAACATCTCGGACAGGAGATTTGCCTGAACGAGGTTCGTAATGAGGAGGACACCGATGATGATGTACTCGATCCGCAAATTCCGGTAGACGCGCTTGGCCCGATTGCTGAAGACATCCACTTTCGCGGGGTAGGTTCCGATTTCATCTGGTTCGCGGGAACGCACGGGGCGAGGTTCGGGGGGAACCGTGCGTGTCGTGCCACCCTTTTGGACCGGGGGCGCCACAACAGATTCCACATTGTCGTCAGCATCGTTGGAATCTCTGATGATTTCGACATCCGGAACAGTGTTCCTAGTGACGGGAGCGGGGGTCTTACTTCCCGTCAGCTTCCCAAGGCGGTTCTGAAAGTTCATCGACGGCAATCCAGTCCAAAAACGGAGAAATCAAACAGGCTGCTGCTGTGCGAGATTTGGCAGCAGGATGCATACGCACGGTGTGCGTTTGAGCTGGTTCGGACCGGCGCCGATGCCAACCGGGTACTCCGTCCACGAACTGCTGGTGCATCCTCCGAGAACGAGCATTGCTCCGACGGTGATGGCGAGGAAGAGGGGCCTCATTGGAGATTCCACTTTATCCTATTTCGTTGGTCTCCAGTTCTTATAAGGGAACTGGGCGAACGAATCTGCAAAGGATTCGTCCTGATGGGTTTACTGTTGGTATTTATACGCTCCTAAACCCCATAAGGACAAAAAAGAGGCGCTTGCGGCGCCTCTTATCAGGTTTGGTTATCGTGCCCTTCGTAGCGCTTGATGCGTTTACGATCTGCTGAATGGGGCATCAACGGGGATGAAAGCCCGGAATGCCCGCTGCGGCCTTACCGGATAGTCGATCCCGGGATTGGCGAGGCTCCGGCAGTCGTACAGGTTTGCATTGCACGGGTACGGGCTCGTGATCACCACCTGCTGCGGCTCTGGCTCCGTGGGCGGCTGGGCACCGAGGCAGTCGATGCCGCAGGTTGGATCGTCCTTGGGAGGCGGGTTAGTGGAGACCCATTGATCGTAAGCCACATCGGTTTGGATCGCCGCAACAGCCTTATCGAGCTTCTTGACACGAGCTTCAGTATCCGGCTCAGCCAGATATTTAGGTTCGATCTTGGCGCGATATTGGCCAGCAAAGCGGTTGAGGTCAGTGACTATCGCTGACAGGGCGGTGAAGTTCATAATGTTGACCTGCTGGTTCTTCAGACCCGGCAGGCTGTTTAGAACCGGGGTTTTTTCGGGATCAGCGAGTAGGCTCGCCAACTTCCGCAGTTCGTGCTCCGTATGGTTAATGACGTCCTGAGCGTTGAGTGCAAACTCGTAGAGCCAAATCGCCTTCTTCTCGAGGTTTATCCAGAAGGTGAAGGCAGGGGTGGAGAACGCGCGTACGTTGTATTGCATGAACTCAATGACGGCATTCACGTCGGTTTCCGGAACCCATTGGCTGAGAGCCATGGAGAGAAGGGCACCGCAGGTGAGTTTGTTAGGGTTCTCGACGATTCCGAGGAGATCGACAGGAATTGGCTGCGGGACCTTCGAGAAGTTGGCCACCAGTCTTTGCTCTGCAGGGCCATTGTCCCCACCCCCTCCGAACGACACCTGTTCATCGAAGCATACGGTGATACCGTAACGGCCGGGTGTGAGAGATGCGTTCTGGACAATGGTGTTACCTGCCGTGATCGAAGCGGCATTCTGGAGATAGGAATCGCCCCACTCGTAGGGATCGAGACCACCGAGCCCATTCGAGCCGATCGCTTCGGCAGCCATCGCTTTGAAGGCCTGGGCGGGATCGACATAGAAGAGGATCAACCGGTGTGCCAAGGCAGCCCGGAATTCGTTCGACGCGTTGAGGATGCGATTATATTCGTCGACAGTTTCTTGATTGAGCCTCTGTGTTTCCCGCATGGATTTGACCGAGACGCCGGCGTTGTGGAGCTGAATCGACCGTTCAACCAGATTGTCGAACGCAGTGAGAGCGGCCACCGAGGCTGACCGGGCCTTGCGGCTTTCATCCCTCTGTCCGAAACCAGAGCGGCTGATTGCCCGATCGAGATCCAGCTGTGGCGACACATACGGTGTCTTTGGGGCGGTTTCCGACACCGCAGCCGTAGCGGCCGCGGCAAGTGCGAGAGACCCGGGCGAACTGTCGGCAAGCTGGGTCATGGGAAGGCGGGGTGCCTCAGCGGTTGTGATACCCCATGAAGAGCGATTTGCCTTATCGTCAGGGCCGAGCGTCCCGAGTTGATTGTAGCTGTCCGTGGCTGTCAGGCGCGAGAGGAGCTCGGACCGGTTCTGGAGAGCCTGCAGCATGGCTACCCGTACCGTGTTCATGGCTGCAAGATCATCATGAGTGCTTCGAGTGGACGAAACGACCTTCTGAAGCTTCTTTATCTCCTCGGGCGATTGCGCGAGCTTCGATCGGGCTCCGAGCGCGGCAGCCAATCCCTCGATGTAGCCTGAAGATATTGCCTCCTGGCGGCGGGCAGTCTCACGCTGGCCCTCGATGATGCCTGTGGCGGGCTTCCCAAAGAAGATGCTGAACTGAGCGGCCATGTCGACCGCGCTCAGGGGATTGCCGTGAATTGCTTGTGGGAGGCCGTTGGCAATGCCGAAGCCAGAAAGGCCCCCTGCGCGAGGCCCGCCCATTAGCTGGGTAATGAGGGAGTTGATCAGGCCGAGATCCTGACCAAGGCTCTGGAGCTGATCCTTCCAGGCAAGAAGCTCCTTGAACATGGAGTTGTTCTTCAATTCCTCAATTGCCTGCTGGAAGGTATGCTGGACCAGCGACTGGTTGTCGCCGATAGGGCAAGGCTTCGGGCAGCAGATGACGAGGTAGCTTGCGGGATCGGCACAGGGAGTGAAGGCGCTGGCCCTGCGCGGTATAGCCATGCCGACGGCAAACACGATCGAGATGAGTAGGCCCACACGCATCCATTGGAAAAGAAGCGCGATCCTCGGATCAGGAGAGCGAGCGTACATAAGAAACTCCGACGTCTCTGGGAGAGGGGGAGGCGGGCTTAGTTGCCCGCGCTTCCGTTGCTGCTGGAGAATGTCTGTGCGTCGTTGGCGATGAAGCTGGCCGAACGCATTTGGAGGAGGGCGGCGAGTTGAGCGTTATTCTGTTGAAGCTGTTCAAGGATCTTCAGCATGATCGCATTATTGACTGCGATATCCCCGCGAAGGTCCTTGGCGTCCTTGGCGGCCTGGGAGAGGCTTTTGATCTCTTCGGGCGCGTTGGTGAGGCTCGTCTTGCCCTGAATGGCGGTTCCCATAGCATCAACTGCTGACTTGCGAGCGAAGATGCTGCGCACGCTGTTGACTGCCTCGACACGGCGCATATCGGGTTGGCCGTTCATGTACAGACTGCTCTGCAGTGAGGCGGTCGCGGTGCCGATGGTCTGACCATTGTTCAGGGCCTGCGACAGATTTTGAAACATTGACGAGAAGTGCTGGTTGCCCTGAGCTAGGCCGCTGAATTGGCTAATATCCGGCATTGAAGGCTGGATACCCACCAGGCCGATACTCGGTTGTCCTAGGCAGCCGGAGGAGATGCCATTCAGGGCTCCCATCATGCTCTGGACACCCTGGAAGCCGCCTCCGCCCCCGCCGCCGCGGGTGATGTTCTGGATCTGACCAATGCACTGCGTAAGCGCCCCGATGTCAAATCCAGGGTCGATGCCAAGCATGCCAAGGATGCTGCCGATCGAACCGGGACCGAAGCTGCCGATGACCTTGTTGATCTCGCTCACTGTATTGAAAATGCCGTTGAGCTGGCCAAGCTGCTTATTAACGGTACCGACGACCTCCTTGAGCTTCGCAAGGCTTGACAGATCGATGGTCGGGACCTGCGCTTGGGCCGGGGTAACGGTAGAGATAGATATGCCTGCTGCGGCTCCGATCGTGATTGACAGGGCGAAGGCGGTCCGGATAGCGAACCGGCGTATCATTGAGAGACTTCTGTTCGATCTTAGACGGCGGAACATTGGCGTTTTCCTGTTAGCGGGAGGCGTTGAGGTAGGGCTCGAGGAAGTCATCACCGTGCTTCTCCTGCATGTGCCTTAGGATGCGGAGGTTAGTGATGCCGGATTGGTAAGCGTTGAAGTACTTCCCGATCGAAGCGAGATTGATGTCGAGAACTGCGCTCTCTCCAGTTGAGAACTTCTTGACTAGAACTGCATAGGGAAAGTTCTGGAACTCTCGGCCCAGAATAAAGTCGAGCTCTGACGCATTGAGATCAAATTCATCGTAATCGCTCGCTAGTGCCGTTGGATTTCGGAAGAAGTAAGCGGTTTGGCACTGGGTACGAATGAGCTCGGATATACCTGCCGCCTTGATTGCGCCGGCTCGCTGAAACGCGAGAATGTAGGCTTGCCGCTTCTTCCGGCCCTCTTGCAATCCGACTTGAACGAAGTCCTTGGCAAACTTCGGATTTGCCAGCATGGGCTCAGTTTCGTCGACGAAAATCAGAGAGGGATCACCCGTTTCGTCCGCTAGCATACGCAGCCGATGGGTGAAGTAGTCCATCACTGGGCCAGCAATTTTACCATCCTCTTTGAGGATATGTGTCATATCAAAGCCGACGAGGCGGTTCGATCGCAGGTCAAGCGTGTCACTATCCGCGTTGAAGTAGGCGCCGTAGGCGCTTTCATCGATCCACCGGATCATGTTGGCCCGGACGTTTCCGTGGGCGCTGAAAGCACCGGTATAGATGTCCTTGAGCTTCCGGTTCTTCATTGGAAGATTGCCGTCATAGACGATCTCGATGGCGCGAGCGATTTCTTGCTCGTCGGCCGGGCTGTCCACGTCTGCAAGGTGCTTGAGGAAGCGGATCAGGAAGCGGCGATTTTCAATCCGATCCGGGAGATGGAGCGGATTCATATTGGCCGAAGCTGTATCGCCGTCAAACGTGACGTACTTCCCATTCGCGCAAGTTGTGAAGACACGCATGCCTTCGTGGCGGTCGAACAGAAACACCCGCAGATTGGGGAGCCTCATTGCTTGGCCGGCGATAAATGACATGAAGGTCGTCTTGCCCTGACCCGTAGGCCCGATCATGACGGCGTGCGCGGGAGCCTCGCGATGCTCCGTCGAATGGAGCTGAAAGCTGTAGGCGGCCCCGTACATGCTGCGGAAGTAGGTCAATGGCTCATTGAGCCAGTCGGATTTTTTGAGTCCTTCGTTGATCCTATGAAGGTATAGATTGGCCGCGATGTTCGAAGAGAGCATCCGGTACATCCTGGGCCAAAACCGATCGTACTGGAATTGGGAGAACCAGACGGCCTGAGCGATCTTCCGCTCGCGAACTGGAGTTCCGCCGGTGCGCGAAAGGATTGAATTGATCTCGCTTTCCGCCCTTGTGCAATCCTTGACGCTCTCGGCATAGACGATGATGTGCATCGAATACATGAGGGTTGAGGCCTTGTTGCCGGATTGCTGGCCTTCGACCATAGCGAGCACTTCGTCGTACTCAGCTGCTGCGGTGACCGAAAGGTTCATAACCGGCGCAGCTCTCTTTTCCCGGTTCAGGGAGAGAGTTTCCTTTGCGCTCTGGAGGGGCTGAATGCCGTGGTAGACGGTCATTTCGGCGTCAATGGAGAGGACATCTCTCATGACCGATTCCATGGATTTCTCTCCGCAGTCGCGGATGCCGATCACGACGGCGTACTTCTTGGTCACGCCGTTTGAGAAGCTGATGATCCCCTTGGCCTCTTCACGGAAACTAACAGTATCCGCGGTGAGAAGGTCGCTGACGCGGTCCTGCCAGTCTAGGCCTGTGGGCTTCGGGCGAGTGACCGGGCTGATGACGGCCGCCAGCGCGGCCAGCGGTCCGTCCTCTGGCGAGTGATCCGGGCCTTCTCGCATGACAGAGCAGTTATAGGACTTCAACGAGTCGCAGACGAAGCGCGCCGCGTTATCCATGCGCTCAATGGCGTCCTCATCGGAGCCGCCACGACAGATAAGCATCATGACATGGGTCAGGCGGTACGTATGCTTAAAGTTAGCATTCCAGGCCTCAGCCACGCCCCGAAGCATCGGGTTCTTATGGGTTGCCTCCTGGCGGATTGGATCGCGTTCCTTTGACTGGAAGAGGTTTACCTGATCGATCCCGTACTTCTGGAGATCGTCCAGCATGTGCTTGCGTCGCTGGTAGAGGTCCTCGTGCTTCTCCTCGGTAGAGAAGGTCAGCTCAGCGCCTCGGATTTTGATCATCATGGCGTAGCGACCATCCGACATTTTGATGATCGCCGGGCTGATCATCCTGTCGAAAAGCAGAAAGTCGGCCAACCTGTCCTGGTTGGGCGGCGGCATGAGGCGGTCGAGAACCTGGGGGATCAACAGGCTTGCTGCGCCGGCTGCCGCTCCGGTGCTGAGGAGAAGCGCGGTTGTCCGAAGTAGGGAACCGCTGGTGGAAATGAGTTCGAGAGCTTCAGCTGACATATGACGAGGCCTTAGGGATAGAAAGTCCGGGTTTTGGAGCGACGGCCCATGTTGCGGGGCGCTCGCAGGAGAAGATGGCCCGTCTGGAACAGGGTGGTCATATGGGGCTCTCGGAAGCCTGACCCGATTAGGAAGATATGAACGGCGAATCCAACTATGAGGAACAGGGGCGGCGTCAGGAACTGGAACAGCGCCGACCCGAGGAACCCGAAGGACATAAGGCAGAAGTTGAGGAGGGCCGGGAGCGCAGGAGCGCCGAAGAATTTTTGAGGCAAGGCAACGGGCCTGAAAATCTTAACTTGGATATCCTTCATGATTCCAGAGATTCCTCATGAAAAAAGGGGCTAGAAATAGCCCCTTCACATTACAGGAAATTTGCAGATCTAATGGGTTTTTATTGCAGCGTGTCGGTTGCCTGGAGAGTCGCAGCATCGGTTGCGCCGCCGCCGCCCACCTGGGAGTTTGAGGCGTAGAGAATGATGCCGCCGCCGGCTGCAAGAACGATGATCGCGCCGACGAGGGAAAAGGCCCAGCGCCAGTTCCAGTGTCCGAAGAAGCCCATGCCAGCAAGTCCGAGAATACCGAGCCCGGCGCCGATGAACAGAAGAAGGCGGCCGTTGGTGAAGAGGTCGGTGCCCTTGGTGCTGAGCGTGCCGAAGATGTTGCCTGCAGCCAAAGCTGCGTCAGGCAGGAGGACCGCCGCGGCCACAACGGCAGCCAGCGTGAATGTAATGCCAGTAGATGGACGCATCGTAAGATTTGCTCCTGAGGTGAATCTGTCCGAGCCCATTATAAAGGGAAACAGAATGGTTTTGGATAGGGGTCAAACGGGATAAACGGTTTAGTGGTATTTTTGAGGTGGATCAATCCTCGGGATTTCTGAAGTAGGGGCCAATCTCCCCCTCGAAGAGAAGTGCAGGCGTGTTGATGCTGCCGATGTTCGTCCAGGGGGTGATGTTTGTGGCAGTCGTTTCGAACCAGGTCTCAGCGCGACCCTGATCTCGGTGCATGTTCACGTAGAGACTCGAAGCAAACTTGATACTGTTGCTTTCACGAGGTCGGCCGTCATCCGAAAGCTGACACGTGATAACTATGCATAGGTCAGCGTCCATGGCGGTTTGCTGAAGGACTTGAGCCGCTCGGGCGAGCTCGCGTTCGCGATTGCTGTCGCGGCGCTCCTTGGACGATGGTTGGATGAGCTGCCAGTAGTCGACTCCGGCCATGATGATGCCGTAGCGACGCTTGTGATAGAGGATTTCGTGCCGGATATCCTCGACCGTGATCTGGGTATCATGGATGTAATAGGCCCGACGGGGCCGAGCGATGTAGCGATCGAGATCGTTGACGCGACTGGCGAGTTTTCGGGAAGAGCACTCCAGGAACCGGGACGCCTTGGCTGCTTCAACATCCTCCTCACGGCGCTCAAGTGTAAAGATGAGGTGAGAGTGGCCTCCCTCTTCGAGATTGTAGCTGATCGTGTTGAGGAGGGTGGTCTTGCCGGTCTTTGTGAAGGCGCCGATACCAATCATTGTGGAAGGCACCAAGCCGCCCCCAAGGTGCCGATCGAGCATCGTGAGCCCAGTGGGTATCGGCTTCCCTGTGTTCTGTATCAGCCGTCGCTTGAGATTGGCAGCAACACTGGCAGCCTCCCTGGTCCGGTATCCGGCATAGTCCGACGTTAGGCGGACCATGAGATTGCTGGATGTCGCTTTCCAGTCTCGCTCCTCCCGGAGCTTGGTGAGGCTCTTTTTGAGATCTTCCTCCAGTGTATTCGTGCGGATCTCATCGAGAAGGTACGTTGAGAAGCGAGAGACCGTGTCTGGATTGCCGGTGGCCGACGCTGCGAGTTGTTCGATCTCGGGCTGGCGCGCGATAAAGCAGGAGCCGGCGATAGAGACGGGGGTCACGGCGATGCCGTTCGTCACACAGGATCGCACGGCAGCCCAGGCCTCTCGGCACAGGGGATCATTCATGTCTTCTGGGCGAAGCGATCCGGCGCTTTCGTAGAGGGTCGGATCCCTCAGGATAGACCCTACAATCTCGCGCTCGAGGTCTGTTCTGTCCTTATTCACGGTGAGCCTTCGGGTAGAGAGGGAATCTTGCGGCCCAGCGGGTCATGGGCGGGCGGGCTGGTGGTGAACCACCGGAAGAGTTCTTCCGCCTGCCTCTCTGACGGGCCGACGGGGATGGTGGCCAGATGATTGGAATTTGATTTTCGTGTGCCTCCCCGTCCGCCGCGGGACAGCCAGATCTCAAGGGGAGCACCGTTTCCACCCACAATGAAGTGCATGGGAAAACCGGGGATGCCGGAATAGGCGAAAGCGAATGAGGCACGGTGCGTCCGTGCGGCGGAGGCGAGCTTGGTCAGCCTCTCCTGGAGGGTCATGGGATTGCTCTGGGGAATGGAAAGGGATGGGTCGGGCCAGGAGTGGCCGGCCCGTGGATGGGCTGGGCAAGCTGGAAGCCATCGTCCTTTGGGAATTGGACAATAGAAGTCGTCTATGGAACGACCTATGAACTGATTGGCGCCTTGAAAAACAAAGTAGGCGAGGGCCCTAAGAAGATCGTTAGGTAAAAGCTTCTGATCAGGGAGGCCAGGTGCGCCGGCATTGCGGTGTCCCTGATCAGGGATCGTTAGAAAGTAAGGTCCAGGGCAAGGGGCCGGAAGGCGTCACTTCCGGCAGGAAGAGAGTTGCCAGGCGTGTCCAGGGATCATGTCGACGTAGTCGGAGAGGCCGCGCACTTGGTCGTCGTAGTATAGGCCCTTCGGGAGGTCCGGGATCACCAGATAGGGCGCTTCATTTCCGCCGCGATAGGGACTGAAGTCCGAATTCATCCGGAGCACGGCGCTGCTGGCGACGGGCGTGTTACTGGCAGCGATCTTGTCCGTCTTGCCGATCGAAAGGTATTCGGTGGCAAAGCCATTGGAGAATGTGACGGCAACCCGGTATCTGAGCTTCGTTTTGCCGTGCTCGAGATTCAGGGTCCCCTTCTCGTCGGACTCGAAGGTGAGGGTGTGCATGCTGCCGAGGGTATCGGTATAGATGCCCTTGTGCTTAGGGCAGTCGATCGCCGCCGCTGTTTGTGGATTTGCGCTCAAAGCTGCGAATGCGAGTGCCCCCAACAGGGCCGGTTGAGTAAGATTCATAGGGTCGGTTCTCCTGCGCCCTTTATGGTTCTTGCAGAATGCCCTTAACTGAGGACGCGCCGTAGCGACAGTACCTTGGCCGCGGAAAGTCGGGTCTAATCGACGAGAACGATGCCGGGATCCTGCTCCGCCGACGGGATCTCGCGGCCCGGCGGTGCGTCAACGAACTGGGCCCACCCGGTCTTCATGCGCCAAACCTGCCGACGGTGCCCGACAGGGTACTTGAGCGACCCATCGGATTGCTGTTGAGGAGCCTCCCAGCCAAGAAACTCCTGGCTGGCGGCCTCTGGATTCGGGATCCGGATGAAACGCTTTACGGTATTCTTTCGCCCTAAGGCCTTAGGGCCGCCGGGCACACTTCCGTTCCCGAGGGAGCTTTTGATTACACCCAGTATGAATCCCTTGGGTTCGACCGGGGGCGGAGACTTGGTTTCAGCGACCGCTACGGCCTGGTCAAAGTGGGCCTCACTATAGGTCCGCATCACGAAACTCGCGAACTGGCGGGCGTCTTTCTCGGCCATTCCGAGCTTCTTCAGCTTCTCGACTCGCTCGTTGAAGGGTGCGTGCTTCTCCGGGTCGGCGGCTGCTTTGCGTTGGCGTCGCGTTTCTTGCATCAAGATGATATCGAATGGGTCAATATCGGTGTCCGCCGGAAGACGGACTTTCCCGGCGGTAAACACGACGATGTTGGCGAGATCGGGCCTAATCCGGTCCCAAACCTTTGTGCTGATCCGGGCAACGCCTGGCGCCTTTGTCTCAGGGATTTCCTCGACTTCCGTAAGGGCAGCGACCAGGCGCACTGCGGGAGCAATGACCTGAGTGTCCAGCGCGGCAAGTCGGAGGAGAATGGAAAGGGTATTGGACATCAGTGGCTTCGGGGCCGAGCGAGCCGGCAGGCCCACAAGGTCTTTTCCTCTCGGGAATTTAGAAAACAAATCCAGTCAAAAGTGCATCCGTTAGATGCATCTGAATTCACGAGATCCCTAAATTGCTAGTCTCTATAGGCAGTTATGACACATTTAACGAAAGCCAGTTATTGGTATTCTGTCCTTCTGCTGGTTTAGATCATCTCACTCTGGAATTTCCCGTGAACATGAATAGTCCCCTCCCAGAGATGCCTCTGGAGCCTTTGGGTTTGGATTTCATGCGCTGCGTACTGGAGAGCAGCTCTGATTGTATTAAGGTTCTAGATCTCGAGGGAGGCATCCAGTTCATCAGTCCAAGCGGAATGCGGCAGCTGGAGGCCGAGGCGGCGGCTGAGATCCTAGGCAAGAGCTACCCTGATTTATTCGTCGGTGAGTGGCGCCACCGGGCCGATGCAGCCATCCAAGCCGCCAAAGAGGGCAAGGTTTCTCGCTTTCACGGGTTTTTCCCAACCCTGAAAGGCACCCCGAAGTGGTGGGGGGTAATTGTGATCCCTATCGGAGCACAACGAGGCCAGACCCAGCAACTTCTGGCTTTGTCTAGCGATATCACAGACAGGGTGGATGCCGAGGAGCGATACCGCCTAGCGTCGCTCGCCATGAATGAGGGTATCTACGACCTCGACATCGTCTCAGATCAAATCAAGTTGAGTGAAGCTGCTCGGGTTCTGTTTGGCTACCTCGACCAGACAGCACGGGGTACTGAGTGGTGGACCGAACGGGTTCATCCAGATGACACCGAGACGGTAAAAGCGAGTTTTACCGCTAACCTGCAAGGCACAAACTCGGAATGGAGCCACGAGTATCGTTTCCGCCGTGCCAATGGTGAATACGCAGAGGTTCTCGAACGCGCCTTTATCGTCCGGGATCCCGACGGTAGGGCCATTCGGATGGTCGGGGCGATGCTCGACCAAACGGAGAGGAAAAAGACTGCAAACCAGATTCAGTCACTTCTTTCGAGGTTGTCCAACGTCCTTGAGAGTACAACTGACAGCGTCATGGTTCTCGATCGTAAGGGTCGCATCACCTACCTGAACAAGCGAGCGGACGCGCAACTGGCACGAGGGCGCCAACTCATTGGGGAGCGCATCCTCAAGGCAGAGCCAGAGTTGATGGAGAGCGACTTCGCGAGGGCTGTTGTTCAAACAATGAACGAAGGACGGCCGACCGAGATCAAGCAGTTCTATGCACCCCTCGGCCAGTGGATAGAAGCTAAGACATACCCGTCGGAAGAAGGCGTTACCCTTTTCTTCCGAGACGTAACGGATCAGTACCTTGCCCAGGAAGCCCTAAAGGAGAGCCAGGCCCGCCTGAAACTGGCTCAGGAAGCAGGCAAGATTGGAACCTGGGACATGGACCTAACGACCAGAGATCAGGTCTGGTCCGAAAGCATGTATTCCCTGTTTGGATGGGATCCGCATGGCCCTCCCGTGAACTACCAGAGGTTTTTGGACGCTGTTCATCCTGATGATAGAGCCGACCTGTTGGCCCGAGCTCGAGCTCTACTAGCCGGTGAGCGTCCATATGACACCCAGTTCCGGATTATCCGACCCAACGGTGAGATCCGGTGGCTGGCGACGCGAGGTGAGGTGGTTCGTTGCGAAGATGGAAGGCCGCAACGGATGTATGGCGTCAACTACGATGTCACCGAAGCTCGCCGGATTTCAGATCAATTGGCGGAAGCCAAGCAGGTTGCTGAGCATGCAAGCCAGGCTAAGACCGAGTTCCTGGCATCCATGAGCCATGAGATCAGGACGCCATTGCACGGGATCATGGGCTCAACGGAACTGCTCCTGGCAGACAAGGATCTCACAGACGGGCAGCGTCGGAACGCCGAGCGCATCGCGACCGCCGGCAAGGCCCTCCTGACCGTGGTCAACGACATTCTAGACTTTTCGAAGATGGAGGTCGGGCAGGTTGATCGTACGCATCCGAGGTGGGCCGCCTTGTAGGAATTGTCGGATTTGGCACTGACTGTCCTTATTGACGTCAAAAAGGACAGTGCGGCTATGGATCGAGTTGAGATTGTCGATACGGGTCGGCGTCGTC
>NZ_VOSK01000106.1 GCF_009296175.1 Microvirga tunisiensis
ATGCGTTTGCCCGGCAAATGCGGCTCCATCCGATCCCACTGGTGATCTTTCAACATCAGACGAACTCCGCTCACCCAAGCCTCCGCGCCCAAAAGGAGCTTGAATCAGATTTGCGAGTCCGTCGAAAGCCTGAATGTCAACGCGCTCTAGGCAATCGCCAGGATCATAGATCCGGCTTGGCGACAAATGCCAGATCTTTGTTACTGCATAACCCATTCACCGCCCCGCATGAGCGGCTCGGCCCTGCCGTCCTGTGTGATACCATCCACGTCTATCTGATCGGAGCCGATCATCCAATCGATATGGATCAGGCTCTTGTTGGAGCCGTGCGACGCAAGTTCGTCCTCGCTCATCGTTCCGCCGTTGCGGATGCACTTGCTGTAGGCTTGGCCAAGGGCAATGTGACTGGAGGCATTCTCGTCGAACAGGGTGTTGAAGAAGAGAAGCCCACTTTGCGAGATCGGCGACGAAAACGGCACCAGGGCCACTTCGCCGAGGCGGCGCGCGCCCTCGTCGGTATCGAGAACTTTGTTCAGCACAGCCTCTCCGGTACGCGCCTTGCTCTCGACGATGCGCCCACCCGCGAACCGTACCTGAATGTCCTGGATCAGAGTGCCGTTGTAAGAAAGCGGCTTGGTGCTGGTCACATAACCGTCCACCCGGTCCTTGTGCGGCGTGGTGAAGACCTCCTCGGTCGGGATATTGGCATTACAGACGATCCCGTTCTTCGCCGCGGTCGAGCCGCCGTTCCATTCATGCCCGTCTGCCAAGCCGACACGCAGGTCCGTGCCGGGGCCTCGGAAATGGAGCGCGGCATAGTTCTTGTCGTTCAGCATGCGCGTGCGCGCCTGGAGGTTCGCGTTGTGCTTCTCCCATGCGGCGATGGGATCCGGCGTATCGACGCGGGAGGCCGCGAAAATTGCCTGCCAGAGCTTGGAGACGGCCACGTCCTCCGGATCGTCCTGGAACACGGTCTTGGCCCAGGCAGGCGTCGCGGCGGCGACGATCGTCCAGTTGATGTCGAAGCCGGCAATCATGTTGAGTGCCGGCATATAGGCCTTGGAGCGGGCCCGGTTGGCACGGGAGACCTTTTCCGGATCCTCCTTGGCAAGAAGCGACGGGTCCTCGCCGACGATGGCAAGCCGCGCCGCACCGTTCTTGTAGGCGGCCGCCATGCCCTCGTAGAGCCAGGTCGGCGCCGTGTCGAAACCCTCGTTGCGTCCGTGGCGGAAGCGCATGAGCGTGCTCTCCTCGTCGGAGAGGACCGTCGTGACGAGGGAAGCACCGGCCTTATAGGCATGTTCCGTGATGCGCCGCACCAGGGCGACGGCATCGAGCGGAGCCGTCACGACCAATTCCTGCCCGGGCTTCAGCCCGAGCCCGACACGGACGGCGACTTCTGCCAAGCGGTCGAGAAGCTTGGCATGGGACGTGGCATCGGCCGGGTTCCGGAATTGTTCGTTCATGATCTGAGGCTCTCGAAGCGGAAAAAGATGGCTGGAGAGGCTACACGCCTCTGCCGCCGGTGCAACCTCGATGGGCGAAAATCTCACATATGCTGCGGCTTGACCGCGCCGAGAGCCTCCGGGTCGAAGGCGATGCTCTTGATGATGGCATGGACGGGAAGACCCGGCTTCAGGCCAAGCTCTTCCACCGATTTCCGGGTCACACGGGCGACAAGGTGGTCTCCGCTGCAATCGAGTTGCACATCCACGCTCGGCCCCTCGGCATATTCGATCGAGGAAATAAGTCCCGGCAATACATTCAAGGCACTCATGCCTATGGGCTTTTGCAGAGACAGCATGATGTCGCGCGCGCGCAGACGCACGCGCAGGCCCGTGCCGGTGGGATACGTCAGGTGCGGCACCCTCAGTGTTCCAGCCTTGGTCTGCAACACGGTCAGACCGAAGGAATCCTCATGCCGCAATACCTGGGCGTCAATCAGTGCCCCCGCCTCTGCGAGGCCGGTTTGCGCGAAGAGATGGGTGTGCCGGAGGATGTCAAATGCCGGACCTGAAGCTGTCACCTGTCCCTCGGACAGAACGACAATGGATGTGGCAAGCCTCGCAATCTCAGCCACCGAATGGCTGACGAGAACGATGGGCACCTCGCCCTCGTCGCGCAGTCGCTCGATATACGGGTAGATCTCGGCCTTTCGCGCTTCGTCGAGGGAGGCGAGCGGCTCGTCCATCAGCAGCAATTGCGGATCGGCCAGAAGCGCCCGCCCGATCGCGACCCGCTGCTTCTCGCCACCCGACAACGTGGATGGCCGCCGCTCAAGCAGATGGCCGATGCCGAGAAGATCGACGATATGATCGAAGCTCGTCTTCCTGTCATGTCTGGGCGTGAACCAGCGGCCGAAGAGCAGGTTCTGCCGCACGTTGAGATGCGGAAAGAGACGTCCCTCCTGGAACACGTAGCCGATCCGCCGCTTGTGCTTCGGCACGAAAACGTTTGCCTTCGTATCGACGAGCACCTGTCCCTGCACGACGATCCTGCCGTGGTTGAACCGCACGAGACCGCCGATGGCGCCTACGATCGTCGTCTTACCGGAACCTGACGGCCCGAAGAGCGCCGTGAGTTTTCCATCCGACTGGAAGCGCGCGCGGAGGCTGAAGGCGCCTTGTACATGCCCGATATCGACATCGAGGATCATTACGCGTGAACCCGTCGCCGAACGCGCCGCGCCAGCCATTCGGAGAGCCAGAGTGCTGCGATGGAAATGACGATGGAGACGATCGTGAGCCGCATCACACCGCCCTCGCCTCCCGGCACCTGTGTGTAGGCATAGATGGCCGTCGGGATGGTCTGCGTTTCGCCCGGAATGTTGGACACGAAAGTGATGGTTGCGCCGAACTCGCCCATTGCCTTGGCAAAGGACAGCACCATTCCGGCGATGATGCCGGGAAGGATCAGCGGCAGCGTCACGACAGCGAAAACCCAGGCCGGATGCGCGCCCAATGTGCCGGCAGCATCTTCGAGCTTGCGGTCGACCGATGCGATGGACAGGCGGATGGCGCGCACCAGCAGCGGAAAGCCCATGATGGCGCAGGCAAGCGCAGCGCCCGTCCAGCGAAACGACAGGACGACGCCGAACTGCTCGGCGAGAAACGACCCGATAGGCCCGCGCCGTCCGAAGCCGATGAGAAGAAACCAGCCGACAACGACCGGCGGTAGCACGAGAGGCAGATGGACGATCACATCAAGCGCTTGCCGTCCCCAGAAGCGCCCGCGTTCCAGGGCAAAGGCGATGGCGACGCCGGGAATGAGGCTCGCCGCCATCGCAACGAGCGCGACTTTCAGGCTCAGGCGAACCGCCGTCCATTCCTCGAGAGTCAACCCATCCATCACGAACCGGAACCTGCGGTGTTGATGACGGTGAAGCCTTGCTTCTCAAACAAAGGCTTGGCCTGGGCCGAGCGCAGGAATGCCAGGAACGACACGGCATCAGGATTGGTCGAATCCCTCGTGAGCGCCACGGGATAGACAATCGATGGATGGCTACCCGTCGGGAATGTCGCGGCAATCGTCACGTTCGGATCCGAGACGGCGTCTGTCTTGTAGACGATCCCTAAGGGCGCTTCGCCACGGGAGACGAGAAGGAGCGCGGCACGGACATTGTCGGCCTGCGCGATCCGGTCCTTCACGCCCTCCCAGGCGCCAAGATGCTCCAGAGCCGCCTTGCCGTATTTTCCTGCAGGAACCGCCTCCACATGGCCCATCGCGAGACGGCGGCTGCCGAGGATCGGCGCGAGATCGATGCCGGGCTGCAGTGCCACCTGAATCGTCGATCCCTTGGGTGCGACGAGCACGAGGGAATTGCCGACGAGGCCGATGCGGCTCTCGGACCTGATCAGGTTCTTCGAGGCCAGATAGTCCATCCAATCGAGATCGGCTGAGAAGAAAAGATCGGCGGGAGCGCCGGCCTCGATCTGCTTGGCGAGTGCATTGCTCGCCGCATAGGAGAAGACAACCCGCCGGCTGGTGTCGCGCATCCATGCGGCACCGGCGTCATCGAGCGCATTCTTCAGGCTGGCCGCGGCAAAGACCACGACGTCTTTGGCTTGGGCCGAGCCTCCTTCGATCAGCGCCGGGGCCGCGAAGATCAGCCCGGCCACAAGCATTCTGGCGAATGCCCCGACGATAAAGTCCGCTGGATGGATGGTCTTCTTGCTCAAGGGTAAGCCCTGTCCTTACCGGGCGCATCCTAGCCGAGTAAGCCGCGCGTTCAAGCGGGACGCCGCCGAGGAGACGTCTTCTTCACCATGGAGCGCAGGAGACGATAGCCGAGCAACACGGCCACGATGGCCGCATAAACGAGCGGCTCGGGCGGCCAGGATTTCACCACGAGCAGGAAATGCAGCGCCGCGCCGATGGCCGCCACATAGACCAGGCGGTGCAGCTTCGCCCAAGCCTGACCTCCCATACGCCGGATCGCGGCATTGTTGGAGGTCACAGCCAGGGGCACGAGGATGATGAAGGTCGCCATCCCGATGGTGATGTACGGCCGCTTCACGATGTCGGCGACGATGGCCGCGACATCGAGCCCCTGGTCGAGCACGAGATAGGTGGTGAGATGCAGGGCGGCATAATAGAAGGCGAGCAGCCCGAGAGCCCGGCGATAGCGCAGCAGGTTGATGCTGAAGAGCTGGCGCAGGGGCGTGATCGTCAGGGTCGCGATCAGGAAGCGCAGGGCCCAAAGGCCGAGCCCTTGTTCCAGATAGCGCATCGGATCGGCCCCAAGCTGATCGGTGACGCCGGCATAAAACAGCCAGACCGCCGGGATGAAGCCGACGAGATAGATCGCGATTTTCGGCACCTGAGGCAGCGTAAAGCTTTTCTTGTCTGCCTGAACGGACGCTCGTCCCGCCATCAGTAGAGCTTCCGCAGGTCCATGCCGGCGTAAAGACTCGCGACCTGCTCGGCATAGCCGTTGAACATCAGAGTCGGACGGCGCTTCACGAACAGACCGCCCTCCCCGATGCGCCGCTCGGTCGCCTGGCTCCAGCGGGGATGGTCCACGCTCGGGTTCACGTTGGCATAAAAGCCGTATTCGCTCGGAGCCTGCTTGTTCCAGGATGTCTCGGGCTGCTTGTCGACGAAACTGATGCGCGTGATCGACTTGATCCCCTTGAATCCGTATTTCCACGGCACCACGAGGCGGATCGGTGCGCCGTTCTGGTTCGGCAATGTCTCGCCGTAGAGGCCGACCGCCAGAATTGCGAGCGGGTTCATGGCCTCGTCGAGACGCAGGCCCTCCACATAGGGCCAGTCGAGCACCGGAAACATGGATTGGACGCCCGGCATCTCCTCCGGCCGATAGGCGGTCTCGAAGGCCACGTATTTCGCACTGCCCAAGGGCTCCACGCGCTTGACGAGATCAGCCAGCGGGAAACCGACCCAGGGGATGACCATGGACCAGCCTTCGACGCAACGCATGCGGTAGATGCGCTCCTCCAGGGCCGACGACTTGATGAGATCCTCGATGGCGAACTCGGCGGGCTTGCCCACCATCCCGTCGACCTTGACCGTCCAGGGCGAGTTCTTGAGGCTGCCGGCTTTCGCCGCCGGGTCCTCCTTGCCGGTCCCGAACTCATAGTAATTGTTGTAGCTCGTGACGTCCTCACGGCTCGTCTTCTTCTCATCCGTGGAGAAGGGACTCTTGGTGGCGGAGAGGGGTGCTGCTTCCAATCCTTTCGGCAGGGTCGCGGCCAGAGTGAGCCCGGCGGCGCCGGCCATCCATTGGCGGCGGCTGAGATAGACCGCCCGAGGCGTGATCTCGGAAGGCAGGATATCGGTAGGACGGCGGATCAGCACGGCATCACCTCGTTTGGAACCCATTCTGAATGGGTACACCCGAGAACGCCAGTGGTGGTCTCACGTTTCCGTTACAAACTTTCTATTGAAGCCAGGTCGATGAACTAGAACGAGATGGCACGAACGAAATTGCGTGTTATTTCGCGCGGATTGGTGATGGCGGTGCCCACCACCACCGCATGGGCCCCACGCCTGAAAGCTTCCGCGACGAGATCCGGCGCATCGAAGCGCCCTTCCGCAACGATAGGTGCTGGGATCTCGGCCACGAGAGCCGACAGAAGCTCCAGATCGGGACCTTCAGTCTTGCGGGACGCCGTTTCCTCCGTGTAGCCGGAGAGCGTGGTCGCGACATAGGTCGCGCCGGCGGCATGGGCGGCCCGCCCCTCCTCGAGCGTGGCGACATCGGCAAAGACCTCCTTGCCGAGCTCCGCACGAATCCGCCCGATCAGGCGCTCCACGGGCTCGCCATCGCGCGGACGCGGCGTGGCGTCGAGCCCGACGATGTCGGCGCCTGCTTTCGCAATCTGTGCCGCCTGCTCGAAACCTGGAGTGATATAGACTGGGAAGCGGTCGTCCCATACCTTGGCGATTCCAATGATCGGAAGCCTCGTCACGGCGCGGATCGCCGCCACGTCCGCCTCGCCGTTGGCCCGGATGCCCCCGGCGCCGCCGGCCTGCGCGGCCTGCGCCATGGCGGACATATGGACTGGACCGTGCAACGGGTTGTCGGCCCGCGCTTGGCAGGAGACGACTAGGGCGCCTTTCGGAATCAGCATGGGTTCACCTTACTTCACTGCACCGGCCGTCATGCCCTGGATGAACTGGCGTGACAGAGCGATGTAGAGGAGCGTGATGGGAGCCGCCGCGATGGTGAGGCCAGCAAACAGCATGCCCCAATCGGTGGTGTATTCGCCCATGAAGGTGGTCAGTCCCTGCGGCAGGGTCTTGCGCGCATCGGTCTGGATGAAGACCAGTGGGAAGAAGAAGTCGTTCCAGATCGGCACCGCGTTCTGAATAGCGGCAATCGCCATGGGCGGGCGCGCCAGTGACAGCATGACCGACCACATGATGCGAGGCTCGGAGGCGCCGTCGATGCGCGCCGCATCCTCGAGTTCTGACGGCAACGTGCGCAGGAAGCCCGCCATGATGAACACGGTCGAAGGCAGGCCGATGGCGGTATAGGTGACGATCAGGCTCCAGCGGCTGTCGAGCAGGCCGAGATCCCGCAGAAGGATGAAGAGCGGGATCACCGCTAGCTTCAGCGGCAGCATCAGGCCCGCCAGGAAGAACAGCAGGATGAAGGTGTTAGTGCGCGACTCGTAGCGCGCCACCGCATAGCCCGCCATGGTGCCGAGAACGAGGATCAGGATGATCGAGGTGCCCGTGACGAGGATCGAGTTGACGAAATAGGTCGGCATCGCGGTCTCGCCGAGCACCTTGGCGAAGTTCTGCACCTGCGTGAAATCGGGCAGTGCGAAGGGGTGCTCGAAGATCTCGCCCGTCGTCTTGAAGGCGGAGAGCACCATCACCACGACCGGATAGAGCATGATGAAGGAGTTCGCGATCAGGATGACCTGAGCGAGCAAGACGAAGGGAATCGCTTGGCGCGCTGCCGGCGTATCGTTGGTGATAGCGGTCAAAACTGGATCTCCCGACGGCGCAGCCACAGGGTCAGCATGGACGCGAAGACGACGATGAAGAGGAAGAGGAGCGTGGCGAGGGCCGAACCCATGCCGAAGTTCTGGATGCTGGCGCTCTGGTTGCCGAAAGCCGTGCGGTAGAAGACGAGGCCCAGAACATCCGTGGAGCCGAAGGGCGAACCGTCGAGACCCACCATCACGTAAGGGATCTCGAACCAGTTGAACGCGCCGATGAAGAGCAGCGTGAAGAGGATGGTGGTGCTCGGCGCCACCAGGGGCCACACGATATTCCTCAGAAGCTGCCACTCGTTGGTGCCGTCGAGCCGCGCCGCCTCGATGATTTCCAGCGGAATGCGCTGCATGCCGGCGAGATAGACGAGAGCCGGGAAGCCGACGAAGTGCCAGGCATTGGCGAGGATGAGAGCACCGAGCGCCGTCGAGGAATCGCCGAGCCAGGGCTTGGCCAAAGCATACAAGCCGAGGGAATAAAGGGCCTGATTGATAATGCCGAAATTCGGATTCAGGAAAAGCTTCCAGAGGAAGCCGACGATGATCGTCGACAGCACCACCGGCACGAATACCGCCACCCGGTGGAAGCGAAAGCCGAAAGGCTCCTTGTAGAGAAGCCAGGCGAGAAAGAACCCGCCGCCGTTCTGGATGATCATCAGCGCGATCAGCGCATAGACGTTGTGCAGGAAGGCGTTCCATACCACCGGGGCCATGGTGGCGCCGAACAGCACTTCCTTGAAGTTCTTCAGGCCGACGAATTCGCCGCGCGCCAGTCCCTGCCAATCATAGAAGGCATAAGCGAAGGCCGACAGGATCGGATAGACCACGAACAGCGACATGAAGACGATGGGCGGGACGACGAGAAACGCCACCCACAATTGGTGCTTCAGCGTGCGGGCCTGTTTCGGCGAGACGGGCATAACGTGCATTCTTTCAGAAAAAGACGGCAGGCCCCATGACCCGCCGCCTCTTTGTCGATGTCTTACTTCTGGAACGGCTTGTAGTAGGTCGCGATGCCCTTGTTGATCTCGGTAGCCGCCTGCTCGGGGGTCTGCTGACCGGCGAGCATCTTCTGCACGTTAGACTGCAGCAGCACGGAACCGCTCGGCTCCTGATACCGGAAGCGCACGAGCATCAGGTAGGACATGGAGTTCTCGGCGAGCTTCGCCACATCCTGCGTGATCGGGTCCTCGATCTTAATTCCCTTGATCGGCGACAGGTTCTTGAGCGTGTTGGTGAAGGCCGTGCCGTATTCCGGCGTGGCCATGAACCGCACGAACTTGAGTGCGGCGTCCTTCTTCTCGGTCTTGGCGTTCACCGCATAGCCGCCGTCATAGTAGGTGGCGATCAGCGCCTGGTCGCCCGCCTTCAGGACGGGAGCCGGGAACACGCCGAGATCGAGCGTGGGGTTCTGGTTCTTGAAGTTCGCCACCTCATAGGAACCGCCCGCGAACATGGCCGCGCGACCCGCCACGAAGAGCTGCTGCGAGGACGGATAATCCACGCCGATAAAGTTCGGCGCGAAGTACTGGCTGATGTCCTTCAGCTTGCCGAGGGCGCTGACGAAGCGCGGATCGGTGAAGTTCGCCTTGCCTGAGACGATGTCGGCCTCGAATTCCTTGCCGAGCATGGACGAGAGCAGGCCGCCGACGATGGTCTCGTTCTGCCAGGCCGTTGCCGTGCCGTTGGAGAACGGATTGATGTTCTTGGCCTTAAGCGCCTGGGCGAGAGTCATCATCTCGTCCCAGGTCTTCGGCGGGTTCACGCCGGCATCCTTGAAGATCTTCTTGTTGTAGACGACGAGCTGAGCCTGCATGGCGAACGGAACCGCATAGACCTTGCCGTCCGAGCGCAGGGTCTCGGCCACGAGCGCGGCTTCCGGGAAGTTTGCCAGTTCGGGCACGTTCTGCTTGTCGAGGGCGAGCAGGTATCCGGGGGTGGCGATGGTCTCAAGGTTTCCATAGGCACGCGCTTGGATCACGTCCGGACCGCGGCCGGCGGCGAGCGCCGTGGACAGGATGGTCTGGTAGTTCTCAGGCGCGTAGGTCTCGAACTTCACCGTGATCCCAGGCTCCTTCGCCTGGAACTTCTTGATGATGTCCTGGTAGAAGGCCTTGTCTTCCTGGCGCCAGCTCCAGAAGGTCAGCTCGGTCTGCGCCATGGCGGCGGTGCCTGAGAACAGGAAGCCGCCGGCTGCGGCGCCCATCAGAATGCGTCGGGTCAGTTTCATTGTCAGTTCCCTCATTGTTGAAGTCCTTGTCCTCCCACCGCCGGGTATGATTTTCAGGCATGCCCGGCGGAATTTCTTCAGCCATATGGCTCGGCTGCGATGACGAGAAACGTCGCGTCGTCGTGGGTCTTAACACGCGGATAAGCGCCCGCCAGAAGGTCGCTCCGCTCTCTTTCCCGCAACTCCTGCATCAGATCAGGACCATCGCCCGCAGCAAGCCGGGCATGAAGGGCGGTGTCCGAGTAAGCTCCGAACACATCCACGAGCCGCATGAAACCGTCGGTGGCAAGCACGATGTGCTCGCCCGCCTTCACCTGCGCCTCGAACCGCAGCTCGCGGCCGGCCCAGGGCCGGAGCGGATTCACGACCCAGTAGCCGTCCGGTCGATTGAGCTTGGTGCGGTTCTCCAGGATCTGGCGCTTCACCGCCTCGGGGATGGAGCCCGGCGCGTGCTCCCGCGCTCCGAGGGCGGCCAGCGTCTTCTTCTCGAAAGGCTTGGCCCGTTCGTCGGTCCACCGAACGACTCCTCGCTCCGTGGGTACGAGGGCGATCACGTCACCCAGGAAGCGGCCCTGGACCCTGACCTGTCCGCCCTCCCCTGGGTGGGCCTCGACCAAGCCGAGGCAGGCAGAGGGAGCATGGCGGTCGCCGACTTCCGGGACATGGGCCGTGGTCTCTCGGAAGATGGAATGAATATCGGCTTCAAGGCGGCTCAAGACCGCATCGCCCTCTTCTCCGGCGAGGTCCATCAGCCGGTCGCCGATCAGGCCGGCGAGCCAGGCGGCATCGCTGCCTCCGGAGGTGAGTTGCTCGTCGGACAAGCCGGTTGCGCCGTCGATCACCCAGGCAAAAGACCCGCGCAGGCCGATCCCGTCCTCATTGACACGGGAGCCTGGCAGGGACAGCCGGTCCAGAGACCGGAAACGGGAGATGGGGCCAGTCGCGTTCACGGCCTAACTGGTCTCGTATTGGTCGCCTCGTGTCTATACTGGCCTTAGGTGCTTTTCACATCCTTCCCAAAGCTCAAAGGGCTTAGGAATGTTCGGGTTGATCGAATCCGAGACCTAGGCGTTAGTGCTTTGATCAACATGTGTTGGCGAAGGGAAAGCCATGGTCACCCTGGAGATAGCCGGCAAGGCGGTTGCCGTGACGAACGCAGATGAGGGACAAGCTCGCGAACTCTTTCTCAGCGAGAGCTTTAAAGATGACCTGAAATCGTTTAAGAGCGAGGGCCGATCCCTCTGGGACGGCTCAGCTGCCTTGACGACACGGCCCGCATCGGAACACGAGATCGATGCCTTCTATGAGGCTCTGGACGAAGAGGACAAGGTCGACGAAGGCGACGAAGACTATGACGACGACCTCGATATCGATGTCGTGTTCCTGGTGTCCATCGACGAAATAGACGACGCCGCAGCCTCTAGCTGATCATCCTTACCGGAGCCCTCGTAGGCTCCCCAGACACGGTTCAGCCCTATTCACATGCCTTTCCCCAAGACCAATCCCAGCCTCGAGCGCGCCTTAGCCGATCGAGGCTACAACGATCCGACCCCCGTCCAGGCCGCCGTGCTGCAGCCGGACGCTCTTGATCGTGACCTTCTCGTCTCAGCCCAGACCGGCTCCGGCAAGACCGTCGCCTACGGCCTCGCCATGGCCTCCACCCTGTTGGGCGATGCCGAGCGTTTCGACGCGCCGCGCGAGCCGCTGGCCCTGATCATCGCACCGACCCGCGAGCTCGCCCTCCAGGTCAACCGGGAGCTCATCTGGCTCTACGGTCCGGCCGGCGCGCGGGTCGTCTCATGCGTCGGCGGCATGGACGTGCGCCGCGAGCAGCGAGCACTTGCCGATGGCTGCCATATCGTCGTCGGCACCCCGGGCCGCCTGCGAGACCACCTGGAGCGCGGCCGTCTCGACACCTCGAAGATGCGCGTCGTGGTGCTTGACGAAGCCGATGAAATGCTCGATCTCGGCTTCCGCGAGGACCTGGAGTTCATCCTCGACGCCACGCCGGAGGACCGCCGCACGCTGCTGTTCTCCGCGACCCTGCCGAAGAACATCGTCGCCCTCGCTCGGCGCTACCAGCGCGAAGCGCACCGCATCGACACCCTGGTCCAGAACCAGCCGCACGGCGATATCGACTATCGCGCGCTCAGGATTGCGCCCAACGAAGTCGAGCATGCGGTGGTCAACGTGCTACGCTTCTACGAGAGTCGCGGCGCCATGGTGTTCTGCCACACCCGCGAGGCGGTGCGCCACCTGCACGCCAGCCTGCTCGAGCGCGGCTTTCTGGCTGTTGCCCTTTCGGGCGAGCTGACCCAGAGCGAGCGCAGCCACGCGTTGCAGGCACTCCGCGACGGACGCGCCCGGGTCTGTGTTGCCACCGACGTGGCGGCACGCGGCATCGACCTTCCCGATCTCGGTCTCGTGATCCATTTCGATCTGCCGAACGATCACGAAACGCTCCTGCACCGCAGCGGCCGCACGGGCCGCGCCGGGCGCAAGGGCACCTGCGTGCTGCTGGTGCCCTATACCCGCCGCCGCAAGGCCGAACGCCTCGTGGACATGGCAGGAGTCGATGTGACCTGGGCTGGTCCCCCCTCTGCAGACGAAATCCGCCTGCGCGACCGGGAGCGGCTGATGCAGGATCCGATCTTCACCGAGGAGACGACGGAGGAGGATCTTGTCATGGCGCGGGCGCTCCTCGCTGAGCGTTCGGCCGAAGAGATCGCCAATGCTCTCGTGCGCTTCAATCGTTCACGGCTGCCTGCTCCCGAGGAGATCGTGGATACGGGCCCAGACCGCGAGCCACGCCAGCGCAAGGACAAGCGCGAGCGGCAGGATGAGCGAGAGCACGGTTTCAAGGACAGAGGCCGGGATTCGTCCGAGGGCGGGTTCGAGCGCTCGTCCGAGGACATGGTGTGGTTCCGCATGAGCGTCGGGCGGCGCAACAACGCCGATCCTCGCTGGCTGCTGCCGATCATCTGCCGCCTGGGCCACGTGACGAAGAAGGAGATCGGCTCGATCAAGATCTTCGATCGCGAGACGAAGTTCGAGATCGTCAAGTCCCACGCGCCGAAATTCGCCTCCGCGGTCCGCAAGACCAACGACGAGGACATTCGCATCGAGCCGGCCGATGCCGGACCCGGCAAGCCGCGCGACAGCAAGTCCCGTGACAGCAAGTCTCATGACGGCAAGCCTTGGGACAGGCCGAAGGGCAAAGGCCCGAAGGAGAGAGGCGGACCTCCTTCATACGGGAAGTTAAAGGACAGCAAGGGTCCGAAGGATCACAAGCGTCCGAAGGACAAGAAGCACTCGTCGGACAAGCATTCCTGATGAAAGCAGCAGGCCGGGACATGATGATCACCCGGCCTGAGTTCTTTCAGAGCCGTAGATCCGTGAATTGGTTTACACCGGCTTCTTCAATCCATTGATCACCGCGCCTGCGAGCGGCACGACAAGACCCCGTTGAACGTTGAACGGTGGCGAGCGGGTGACGGACGAAACCGACGACCGCCTCCCTGACCCCGCGAACCTCGTCACGAAACTCCGCGAGCTGCTGCTGCAGAACCTGTGCGTCCATTTCAGAGGCCGGCAGGGCGCTGTTGCGAACCTCCGAGGCTAGCTCCATCTCCCGCCCGGGCTTCGACCGTTGGGCGACGATCAGCATCACGACGGCCAGCAGAAGATTGGCAAGCACGATCACGGCAGCATTGATCTTCGTCAAGGAACGGCCAAGCTTCTGGGAAGAAGGGCGGAAGAAAGCCCCTGGTCATATTGCATTGCACCAAAGATATTGTGCGTCGCAACATCACCCCCTTATGAGCGTTAGCTTTGAGACAACCCCGTACCTGAAAGGGCCCAGTCATTATGCAGCGCTTAGGGCAGATGATTCGCCAATTGGCTCATTACCGCCACCAGTGGGAAACCGTGATGGACAAGTCGAGTGCGGCGTCCGCCGCGTTCGAGAGCCCATCGGCAGCAAGCCGACTGACGGAAGTCACCGGCTTCGGCTCCAATCCCGGCAACCTCCGGATGCTGACTTATGTTCCGGAAATCCTTCCGCCCTCTCCCGGTCTCGTGGTCGTCCTGCATGGATGCACGCAGACTGCAGCCGGATACGATCGCGGCTCGGGCTGGTCGGCGCTTGCTGATCGCTATGGTTTCGTCCTGCTCTATGCCGAGCAACAGGAAGCCAACAACCCGAATCGCTGCTTCAACTGGTTTCAACTCGGCGACGTCGAACGCGATCGCGGCGAGGCTCACTCGATCCGCCGGATGATCGAGCATGCCGTTCAGCAGCATGCCGTGGATCGCAGCCGCGTCTTCGTGACCGGTCTCTCGGCCGGCGGCGCGATGACCTCGACTATGCTCGCAGCCTATCCGGAAGTATTCGCCGGCGGCGCAATCATCGCCGGCCTTCCCTATCGCTGCGCCACGAGCGTTCCGGAAGCCTTCGAGTGCATGTTCCAGGGACAGACGCGCTCGGCAGAGGAATGGGGCGACCTCGTGCGCGACGCGTCCTCGCATAAAGGGCCGTGGCCCAAAGTCTCCGTGTGGCACGGCAGCGCCGATGCGACTGTCAAACCGATGAACGCGGGCGAGATCATCAAGCAGTGGACGAATGTCCATGGCCTGCAATCCGGCCCGAGCCGCAGCGATACCGTGGACGGCTACCCGAGGCGCGCCTGGACCGATGCGGCGGGCAACGAGATCATCGAGGAATATGTCATCACCGGAATGGCCCATGGCACACCGCTTGCCGTCGGCAACGATGAGAACAGCTACGGCGCCGCCGGCCCCTTCCTTCTCGATGTGGGAATCTCATCGAGCTACCGGATTGCGAAGTTCTGGGGGCTGACGGAGCCTTCCGAAAGAGAGGACTGGGGCCGTCCTGCGCCCAAACTGGTCCCGCAAGTCTCGGAAGCAACCGTTCACGTTTTCCCGACTGCGGCGGAAGCACCGAAAGCAGTGGCCGCACCGCGTAAGCCGCAGCCGAGCACACAAGCGGCTTCGTCCCATCTGGATATCGGGTCGGTGATCACGAAGGCGCTCAAGGCGGCAGGTCTCATGAAGTGAGCGGCTCCACGTTGAGAGCAGCGTCGTAGCACTATGAGCCAAGCGTCACTCGGCGCTTGGCTTCTCATCCGTGCCGCTCAGGGCTTCTTCTCCTGGCTCAGCAGATCCTCCTGCTTGCGTTTTTCGCCCGTGATGCAGTTCATGCTTCCTTGCTGGGCCGGAACGATCAGGGGGTTCTTATCGCTAATCCCCGCAATTTCGCGCATGATTTTCGTGCGGACGATCATGGCGAATTGCTCAGGATCGTGCAGGGGCAGGACGAAAGAGCCGACGCCGCCGATGATGCATTCCCTGAAGTAGAGATCCAGATCTTCGAGCTCCGGGCTGCCGGCGGCCCGTCTGAACATGATCGGCAAGCCGTTGATGACGATACCGTCAGCGACCGCCTCATCGCGCGCATAAGTGACGTGACGACCATCGTTGTTGGGACCGTCTCCGGACACGTCGATGACGCGACGGAGCGGAGCGCCGCCCAATTGCTCGAAGAGGCTGCGGCTACGGTCGATGATGCCGGAGATCGATGTCATGCCCGCCTGCCGGATGGGCTGATAGGCGAGTTGGTTGGAAAACGACATCGCCTTTTCAGGGTTGTCGATGATCGTCCAGGGCACGATGACCCTCTGATCCTTCACGCCCGACCATTCGACATAGGTAACCGCAATCCGGCCAGTTAGACCGTTCTCAATCGCTTCATGGACGAGGGACGAGCGAAAGGCATCAATGAAGCCTTCGCGCTGAAGCCCCTGCTCCTCGCTTTCCATGGAGGACGACACGTCGACGGCAATGACGAGGGCGACATCGAGCTGCATTTCCGGGACGGTGGGACCGCCTGCCAGAACATCGCCAGCGAGCAGGAAGAACGCGAGAGTACTCAGGAGCCTATTCGCCATGACCACCTCCACTCCCGACCCTCAATCCGTCGACCGCCGTCAAGATTGCAATCTGTCAACGCCCCAATCGGGCATTTGATACGCAAGCTTGGCCGATAAAACAGCGGAGTTCCCTACGCGACAGGTGGCCCTGCCCAACGCGAGAGGGCCGGCAAGAGGCGGGCAGCCCCTGCACGGTTACGGATCTCAAGGGCTCAAGGACACGTAACAAAATCCACTCTCTATACGCAGAGCAGACAGGGGGTGGGTGTTTCGGGTAAAGATTTCTTACGCTACGCAAGGGGCACAGCCATGAAACCGGATATGGATCTGATCGGCGCTCTCACCAGCTTCTCCGTCGGCACACTTGATGGCCGCGATGCGATGATGGTGATCGAACTCGCGACCACGCCTGAGGAATACGAGCTCGGCATCCGCCGCCAGATGCCCGTCGCCATGACGCCCGAGCATGCCCGGGAACTCGGCGAGGCGCTTTTGCTCGCAGCCAGGGCCGCCGAGATGGGCGAGGCTCCGAGCTACACATTCAACTGATCTTCGTTCCCGTTCAAATCACGTGGATCAGTCGGCCCCTCATCGGCACGCCCGATAGGGGCCCATGTCGAAATGGAAATGGTCGTGGTGAGCCTCATTGTAGTCGGGGCTGAGCACGACATCGAAAAAATCACACGCTCCGTTTCTTAGAGTGCGCAGGAAGGCTGATCGGCGCGCGTTGCTTCCCGTCCAATCGCTCTTCACCGTAATCTGCTGTCCGTCCGCCAGAACGAAGCCGGCAATGTCGATGGCATTGGCTGTCGCATGCTCGCTGCGCCGGCCGTTTGCGCGGTGATTCACATTGCGGCAGGCATACGTGCCGAAATGCGTGACCCGCACGACGTCCTGCCCGAAATGCTGCCGGGCCGCCGGACGCAGGACATGCACTTCAAACAGGGCCCAGACCACTGTGAGCGAGCACGTGGCCGTGAACTCCCGGCTCAACCCCACCAAGGATCGTGACACTTCAACCGCATCGGACAGACCGCATCCCTGCTCCAAAGGACGATCCGGCACCGATCGGTGCGAGACGAACGAATCGGCCAGAACCGCACGGCATTGCTCCCCGTCCCGCTCGAGACGGGAGAGCTTGAGACGCGTCAGCCAGCCGACATCGTCGGCGATGCGCAACGGCGTAAAGGGATTGAGATGGTTGGGGATCGCAATGACTTCGCCCCAGATCAACCCGGCAACGATCCCAAGTCCCAGCAGAATCGAAAGAGCCAGTCGTCCGAGGATGACCGGAACAATCCTGGCGCGGCGCGGCGGTTGGGGCTGATCGATCTGCACAACCCTGTTCAGGGCTCATTCGTTCGGGTACCAGTTAAGGGATGCAGCAGGGCAGCCTGGGGAGCGGCGTGCCACATCTCGGCAGGACAGTGTTCTTCTTTCAACAAAAAAAGCAAGGCGGATAGTCCGCCTTGCCCTTTGCGTCGAATCGACTGCTCGTTTGGCTGGGAGCGCGCAGGCGCTGTCCCATGCGCCGGAAGCTTAGATGGCTTCCTTGAGATCCTTGGCCGCGCGGAAGGCGATCTTCTTCGATGCCTTGATCTTCACCGGCTCGCCGGTCTGAGGATTGCGACCCATGCGGGCGGCGCGCTTGCGCACCTGCAGGATGCCGAGGCCGCTCAGACGAATCTTGTCGCCCTTCTTCAGGCTCTTGGCGATCAGCTCGACGACCTGGGTCAGCATCTCGTTGGCTTGGCGCTTGGGAAGCTCGTGCAGCTCGGAGAGCTTCTCCGCAATGTGGCGCAGCGTCAGGATCGGAGACGACGCCGAGGAGGAAGCCTTCGCAACCTTCTTCACGGACGCTTTCTTCGCCGACGCCTTGGTCGCAGCAGCCTTGCTGGCGGCCTTTACAGGGGCCTTTGCAGAGGCCTTGGCAGCCTTCGACGATGCCTTTGCTGCAGCCGTAGGCGCCGCAGCCTTCTTGGCCGGGGCCTTCTTGGAAACTTTGGTTGCAGTCTTGGCCATCAGAAACTCCTTTGTAGATGGTGAATGCATTAGACAGCAGAATCTCAATAACGCTTTCAGCCAAGAATTAAAGATGGCAAAGCTAGGTTTCCGCATAATAGTAAGGATTACTTGTCGATTTCTCGTTGATGAAGGCCCGAATGCTGGCTTCGACACCCTTGAACTACGCCCTGCATCCAAACTCCGATTGGGGTGCAGAGCGGCTTGAATTCGAAGAAACGCAGCGGACAGAACCGCTTTTGAAGATGGGTCGGGAGCTATCCCGCGATCACATGATCTCTTAGGCCGCCTGGGGACTGGACATCCGCGAATTATCTGATGTCACTTTCCTTGTCGCAAAATCGCAGTATTGCAGTTATTGGATCGACGAAAGAGCTTAAGCTCACCATATTCGGGAAATGCCACGGTGAAAGCATGACAAGGGTCGCCTGCATCGGAGAATGCATGATCGAGCTTCGGGAGGAGACCGATGGCCGGTTGTCCCGTGGCTATGGCGGCGATACGTTCAACACAGCCGCCTACCTGGCCCGCCTCGGAACGCAGACCGACTATATCACGGCGCTCGGAGACGACAGCTGGAGCGATGAGCTGATCGCAGCTTGGAACGCGGAAGGCGTTGGGACACAACGGGTGCTGCGCCTGCCCGGACGTCTTCCGGGGCTTTACATCATCCAGACGGATCCAAAGGGCGAGCGCCGGTTCTCCTACTGGCGCGAGACCGCTGCCGCGCGCCTGCTGTTCCAGGCGCCGGAGGCTCAGGACATCATCGAAGCCATCGGCGGATACGATCTCGTCTATCTCTCGGGCATTTCCCTTTCCCTGTACGGAGAAAGTGGACGCGAGCGGCTGTTCGACGTGCTCGGCGACGCGCGGTCCAAAGGCAGGCGCGTGGCCTTCGATACGAATTTCCGCCCCCGAGGCTGGCCCGATCTGGATACTGCGCGGGCTGCCTTCCGTCAGACCTTCGAATGTGCCGACATCTTTCTCGCCTCGACGGAAGACCTCGACCTCTTGTTCGGCAGTAACGGTGCGGAGGAGCTGTTGACCTTCTCCGATCGGGCCGAGATCGTCCTCAAGTATCCCGACCTGACCTGTCGCGTGCTGTCGCAAGGTGAAGACATTGTTGTGCCCGGCAAGCCTGCGGAGGATGTGGTCGATACCACCGCGGCCGGGGACAGTTTCGCCGCGGCTTATCTCAACGCGCGCCTGTGCGGTGAAAGTCCCCAATCTGCGGCGGCGGCAGGGCATGGCCTCGCCGGTCAGGTCGTGCGCTATCGCGGCGCGATCATTCCGCGCGAGGCCATGCCATAAACTATGCTTGCAATCTCCATCCAAGGAGTTCCACCCATGCCACAAGATCAGAAGGACCTCGCCAGCTCCCGCAACAAGAAGCTCGCAGATCTCCTCCGCGCCGGCCCTATCGTTCCGGTCATCACGCTGGAGCGTGTGGAGGATGCGGTTCCCCTCGCACGGGCTCTCGTGGCGGGCGGACTGCGCTTGCTGGAAATCACCCTGCGCACGTCCGCTGCGGCGGATTCTGCAGCTGCCATTATCCGGGAGGTTCCTGACGCCATCGTCGGCATTGGGACCGTTCTGACGCCTAAGGATTTGGAGCGTGCTCAGGCGCTCGGCGCACGTTATGCCTTGAGCCCTGGCGCCACACCGGACCTGCTCGAAGCGGCAAGCCAGAGCGAGATTCCTTTCATTCCCGGCATCGCCACCGCCTCCGAGCTCATGGCGGCGCTCGCCCACGGCTTCCAGACCGTCAAGTTTTTCCCGGCCGTTGCCGCTGGGGGCATTCCGGCGCTGAAGGCCCTCGCTGGCCCGTTCCCGCAGGCACGCTTTTGCCCGACGGGCGGAATCGACGAAAAGAACGCCCGAGATTGGCTTACCCTGTCAAACGTCGTGGCGGTGGGCGGATCGTGGGTATGCCAGACCTCCGACATCCGCGCCCAGGCATGGGGTGAGATCACGGCGAAGGCGCAGCGCGCCGTGATGTCCATCAAGGAATGATCGGCTCTCAAGTGCGGCGCGAATCAGGTGCTGACATTTCGTAGGGTTGTCAGCTCCCCTCCCCCTGGCGATACTCATCACCAAGGGGAGGAAAGATAGTGGCTTCGACGATCTACGATACGAACCTCGACAAGAACCCGGCGAACTATCAGCCGCTGACGCCGCTCACGTTCCTGGAGCGGGCGGCCAGCGTTCACCCCAACCGCACGGCTCTGATCCACGGCTCCCTCAAGCGCAACTATCAGGACCTTTATGCCCGTTCCCGGCGTCTCGCCTCGGCCCTTGCCCAGCGTGACATCGGGCGCGGCGACACCGTCTCGGTCATGCTTCCCAATACGCCTGCCATGCTTGAATGCCATTACGGTGTCCCTATGGCCGGCGTGGTGCTCAACACGCTGAACACCCGCCTCGACGCCAAGATCATCGCCTTCTGTCTGGAGCACAGCGAAGCCAAGGTGCTCATTACTGATCGGGAATTCTCGGCCACCATTAAAGCGGCTCTCGAATTGTCTTCGGCAAAACCTCTCGTCATCGACTAGATCCTTAGCACAGTGATTTTGACGGTTTGACACCGCCAAGCTCGTGCTGCGGACTTCGCATCTGGTACCGAGGCCCCGTCCAATGGGGATCAATCCACTTGCAGATCCCGCACCGCTTCGAAGTGCCGTCACAAGAGACGGCAGGCCAACCGGTCAAAATCACTGTGTCGAGGATCTAGAGCGCGTTGACATTCAGGCTTTCGACGGACTCGCAAATCTGATTCAAGCTCCTTTTGGGCGCGGAGGCTTGGGTGAGCGGAGTTCGTCTGATGTTGAAAGATCACCAGTGGGATCGGATGGAGCCGCATTTGCCGGGCAAACGCAT
>NZ_VOSK01000107.1 GCF_009296175.1 Microvirga tunisiensis
CCCAACAGCTCCAGCACCAACCGCTTCAGATCGGCGTTCGACAGGCCATCAAGATCCGGGGCCGGTGACATGCAGGGGATTGAATCAGAATTGTCGCTGCGCCGGAACCCCGACCCGCCAGCTCAGCCCGGACTTTTGCCAATGTTACCGTCCGATGCTCTAAGCTTTTGGCTTATCGCATCTTTTCACGCAAAACCGGTTCCCACTTTCGCGTTCGATGCACTAACCCGCGCTGACGCGGTTCTTCCGGGAAAGACATCCTCCCACGTCATCACCGGCCTCGTGCCGGTGATCCCGAGCCGAGAAGCGCAGAACTCTTCCAATCGAGATGGCCGGGGCGAGCCCGGCCATGACGAGGATGTCGTCCCTGACAGGCCGTGGAATCGGGAACTCATTTGCTCGGATATGGAGCCGTGATCGCGGCCCCTGCCTTCGAGGCAACAAAAAAGGGAGAGCCAGGCTCTCCCTTTTCGCATTGCTTTGTCGCTTGGCCTTACTCGGCAGCCGGGGTCTCGGCCGGATCCGGCGTGAAGCCGGCGTTCCCGGCATTGGCCGCATCGATCATTTCCTGGCGGGTCCGACGACGGCGGCGCGGACGGGGGGCTTCCTCGTCATTGGCCGCTTCCTGCACGACCGGGGCTGCCGGGGGAGCCTCCTCGACGGCAACCGGAGCCGGCGAGCGGACCGGGTTCGTCAGGAACGCCGGCAGGGTGCCCTGCTCGGGCGCCTCGGCCTCGTCACGGCGGCGGTCGCGCTGGAAGCGCTCACGACGCTCGGGGCGGTCGGTACGCTCGGGACGGTCTGTGCGTTCCTGTCGGTCGCCGCGATCGGGGCGATCACCCCGGTCCTGTCGGTCGCCGCGATCGGGGCGATCACCCCGGTCCTGACGATCGTTGCGGTCGGGGCGATCCCCACGGTCGAAGCGGGCAGGGCGCTCATTGCGCTCGCCACCCTCGAAGCGGGCCTCGTAAGGCTGCTCGTCGCGCTGGGAATCCTGACGCTGCGAGTCCGGACGCTGGAAGTCCTGGCGCGGGCCACGGTCGCGCTGGAAGCGCTCGCGACGGTCGCCGCGGTCATTCCGGTCTTGACGGTCGTTGCGCTCCTGCCGGTCACCACGGTCGGGGCGATCCTGGCGATCCCCGCGATCCTGGCGATCGTAGCGGGCGGGGCGTTCATTGCGGTCGGCCCGGTTCTCGTAAGGCTGCGGCTGGGAGCCGAAATCCTGCTCCTCGCCGTTGCCGAAATCCTGGCCGCCGCCGGCGCGCTCGAAGTTCGGACGCTCGCCCTGACCGAAGCCCTCCTCGTCGCCGCCTTCCTCGTCGAAGGGACGCTGCTGGTAGCCGTACTGCTCGCGCAGCTGCTCCTGGGCGGCCGCGATGATGCGGAAATAATGCTCGGCGTGCTGGAAGTAGTTCTCGGCCGCCACTGGATCGCCGCTCGACTGCGCGTCGCGGGCGAGCTGGCTGTATTTCTCGGCGACATGCTGAGCCGTGCCGCGGATCTTCACGTCCGGGCCGTTCGACTCATAGCTCTTCGTCAAGGGATTAGGTCCCTTGTTGTTGTTGCGGTTGTTGTTGTTACGACCGCGCATACGCCTGTTTTGTCCTGGTCTCATTGTTCGCTCTACGAGCCTCGCTGGTTCTTCATGCCCACGCGATATGCAAGCCAATATTCACCGAACGGGCTCAGCGCCCACCGTTCGCGTGGCAACCGTCTGACATTCGGCCATAGCCTAAGACAGGCCTGGCCATCCTTCAGTGTCGGGTTCAGATAATCGCGCCAGGCTGTTCCGTTTCAAAAGCCCCTGCCTGCGCGATTGATATCGTTTGGTCTTCCGGCATTCCCTCAAGGGCTGCCGATTTGTTTAGACCGAGGACGATCTCTAGATCCGAATCTAGCGGGTTCCGTCCGGTCCAACAAGGGCTATTTCAGACTTTATCCCGCCCTGGGACAAGAAAGCCGCACCCCGTCCATCACGATCGCTTCATGGCGATGCAGCGGGGGTTGTCCGATAGATCGTGGGCGACCCGCAGGATTTCAAGGCCGTAAATCCTTGCCAAGCTTACTAAATCCTCGGCCTGATCATAGCCGATCTCGACCACGAGCAGGCCCTGGGGAGCGAGGAGCCGCCCGGCTTCGTTCAGAAGGATCCGGTAGGGTTCGAGGCCGTCCGGGCCGCCGTCGAGGGCAAGCGTCGGATCGTGCTCCCGCACCTCCTCGTCGAGGGTCGGGATCACCCCGGAGGCGATATAGGGCGGGTTCGAGACGATAAGGTCGAAAGGGCCCGAAACCGCGTCGGCCCAGCGGGACAGGGCGAAATGGCAGCGGCTGCCGACCCGGTTGTCGGCGGCATTGGTGCGGGCGGTCACAAGGGCCCCAAAGGACAAGTCGACCCCAAGGCCCGTCGCCCGGGGCAGCTCATGGAGGAGCGCGACCAGGATGCAGCCCGATCCGGTGCCGAAATCGACGATCCTGAGGGGCGCCTGCCGGTCCGGCAGGAGGTCGAGGGCGGTCTCGACGACGGTCTCCGTGTCGGGGCGGGGCACCAGGGTCTCGGGGGAAAGGCGGAAGGGCAAGCCCCAGAACTCCCGGACCCCGACGATCCGGGCGACGGGTTCATGGCCAAGACGCCGGTGGGTGAAGGCGGCGAGGGTCTCGGCCTCATCCGGTGACAGGCGGGTATCGGGCCGGGTGATAAGATCCGTCGCCGAAATGCCAAGGGCGGCCAGCAGGAGGAGCCGTGCATCCAGCGCCGCGGTCTCAAACCCGGCCTCGCTGAGGGTCCGGCGCAGCTCCCTCAGCGCTTCAGCGCGTGTCTTCACGGCTTCGGCCCTGCCGATAGCGTTCGAGCCGCTCCTCCAGGGTGCCGGTATGCAGCTCGAACAGGTGGTTGTCGTCGTCGTAGAAATAGAGCGAATGACCCTCGCCCTCGACCCGCGGGCGGGATTCGCGGATCGCCAGCCCCAGGGCCTCGATCCGCGCCCGGTACTCGTCGATGGCCGACGCCGGGATCTTGAAGGCGATGTGGTTGTAGGTGCGGGTGGGAAGGCTCTCGCCCTCCATCACGGCGATCCAGAGCCCGCCGACCTCGAAGAACTTTTCTCGCGACAGGGAGAAGGTGGCCTCGCCGGAGGAGTAGATCTCCCGGCCGCCGAGCGCCCCTTCGACGATGGCGCTCATGCGGGCAAGATCTCGGGTGAGGAGCGTGATGTGGCTTAAGCCCTCGACCCTCTGGCCTGCGATCATGCCGCCTGATCCTGAGAGGCGAGCTGGGCCGCCTGATGCTCGGTGACCAGCGCGTCGATCAGCTCGTCCAGGGCATTGCCGGCGATCACCTCTTCCAGCTTGTAGAGGGTCAGGTTGATCCGGTGGTCGGTCACGCGCCCCTGCGGAAAGTTGTAGGTGCGGATGCGTTCGGAGCGGTCGCCGGAGCCCACCTGCGCCTTGCGGTCGGCCGCGCGGACGGCGTCCTTGGCGGTGCGTTCGGCATCGTAGAGGCGGGCGCGCAGCAGGGCCATGGCGCGGGCGCGGTTCTTGTGCTGGGAGCGCTCGTCCTGGACGAACACCACCATGCCGGTCGGGAGATGGGTGATGCGGATCGCCGATTCGGTCTTGTTCACGTGCTGACCGCCGGCACCCTGCGCCCGCATGGTGTCGATCTTCAGGTCGGCGTCGTTGATCACGATGTCCACGTCCTCGGCCTCCGGCAGCACGGCCACGGTGGCCGCGGAGGTGTGGATGCGGCCTTGCGTTTCCGTGTCCGGCACGCGCTGCACCCGGTGCACCCCGCTCTCGAACTTGAGCCGCGCGAACACGCCGCGTCCCTTGATCTCGGCCACGACTTCCTTGTAGCCGCCGGCCGTGCCCTCGCTCTCGGACACGATCTCGACCTTCCAGCCCTTCAGGTCGGCATAGCGGGTGTACATGCGCAGCAGGTCGCCGGCGAAGAGGGCGGCCTCGTCGCCGCCGGTGCCGGCGCGGATTTCGAGGATGGCGCTCTTCTCGTCAGCCTCGTCGCGGGGCAGGAGCCTGATGCGCAGGTCCTGCGCGGCCTTTTCCAGATCCTCCCTGGCCCGGGGCAGCTCGTCCTCGGCGAGCCCGCGCATCTCGGCATCGGTCGAGGCATCGTCGATCAGGGCCTGAAGGCCGTTCAGGTTGTCCTCCATCGCGCGATAGGCGCGGATGGCGTCCGCCACGCCGTCGAGCTCTGACAGTTCGCGGGACAGGGCGACGAAGGTTTCGGGATCAGGGCCTGCATTGAGCGTCGCCGTGATGATGTCATGGCGGGCGAGAATGGCGTTCAGGCGATCAGAGGGAGGCGCTATCGACATCAGACCGGAATACCATGGGTTTCCGCAAAATGGGCAAGCTTCGGGCGCAGCGTTTCGCCGCCCCCGGCATTCTTCAGTTCCTCGCGGATCAGGACACTGAGCTCCGCGACGTTCATTTCCAGCAGCATGGCCTTGACCGGACCGATGGAGGACGGGGACATGGAAAGCGAGCGGAAGCCGAGGCCGATCAGGGCCATGGCCTCGAGGGGGCGCCCGCCGATCTCGCCGCAGACGGTCGCCAGGCAGCCGGCCGCCTGGGCCTGCTCCACGACCATGTTCAAGGCGCGGAGCATGGGTGCGCTCAAGGGATCGAAGCGATCGGCCACGCGCCGGTTCTCGCGGTCGCTGGCAAACAGGAACTGCATCAGATCGTTCGTTCCCAGCGAGATGAAATCGGCGCTCTCGCAGATTTCCTTGAGCTGAAACAGGAGCGATGGGACTTCCAGCATGACGCCGAGCTTCAGGTCGCTCGGGAGAGGGTGCCCATGATTGGCGAGATGGGCCTTCTCCCGCTCCACGATCTGCTTGGCGCGCTCGAACTCGTCGCAGGTCGCCACCATCGGGAACATGATCTTCAAAGGCCGTCCGCCGGCGGCCTTGAGAAGGGCGCGGACCTGGGCGCGCAGCAGGCCCGGCCGGTCGAGGCCGATGCGGATGGCGCGCCAGCCCAGGGCCGGGTTCTCCTCCTCGACCGACTGCATGTAAGGCAGGATCTTGTCGCCGCCGATATCGAGGGTGCGGAAGGTGACGGGCCTGTCGCCGGCTTCCGCAAAGACGGTGCTGTAGAGCGCCTGCTGCTCGGAGGCCGATGGCATCCGCTCGGCGATCATGAATTGAAGCTCGGTGCGGAACAGACCGACGCCCGCAGCCCCGGTCTCGGCCAGATGCGGCAGGTCGACCACGAGACCGGCATTGATCTGCAGGGTGACCTCGATGCCGTCCTTGGTGATGGAGGGCACGTCGCGCAGCTTGAGATACTGCTCCTGCCGACGGGCACGAAGGCGCGCCTTCTCGGCATAGGCCGCCTCCACGTCGGGATTGGGTCGGATCTGCACCTCGCCGGCGGCACCGTCGACGATGATCGCATCCCCCTGCTCCGTCAGTGAGGTTGCGTTCGACACCTCACCCACGGCCGGAATGCCGAGGGCGCGGGCGACGATGGCGATGTGGCTCGTCGGTCCACCCTCTTCGAGCACGAGGCCGCGCAGGTTCGAGCGGTCGTAGTCGAGGAGCGCCGCCGGTCCCATGGAGCGGGCCACCAGGATGGCGTTCTCTGGCAATTGTCCCCGCTCGGCCACAAGATTGCGCCCAACGAGGCGGTGCAGCAGGCGGTTGGCGAGGTCGTCGAGATCGTGCAGGCGCTCGCGCAGATAAGGATCGGTCTGACGCAGCATGCGGGCGCGGTTGTCGGACTGGACCCGCTCCACGGCAGCTTCGGCCGTCAGACCCGACGTCACGGCCTCGCGCATGCGCCGGAGCCAGCCCTGGTCGTGGGCGAACATGCGGAAGGTCTCCAGAACCTCCCGGTGCTCCCCATGATGGGCGACGTCGCCGCGCTCGATCAGCTCGTCGATGGACAGCCGCACCTCGGCGATGGCCGAATCCAGGCGCCGGAGTTCGGCGTCGATATTCTCGGCGATGAGGTTCTTGACGACCACGCGCGGCTCATGGAGCACCACATGGCCCAGGCCCACGCCGTCGGCGAGGGCGACGCCCTTCTGGTAGACGGCGCGGCGGAGCGCGATGCCCGTGTCGACCGGCGCCAGGGCCTGCAGCTCGCCGGTCGCGAGCATTTCGGCCACCACCATGGCGGTGGTCTGAAGCGCCTCGACTTCTTCCTCGGCATAGACGCGATAGGTGCGGTTCTGGACGACGAGAACGCCGAGCGTGTTGCCGGCGCGCAGGAGCGGCACGCCGAGGAAGGCGTGGTAGATCTCTTCGCCCGTCTCCGGCTTGTAGGAGAAGGCCGGGTGGCTTTGCGCGTCGGAGAGCGCCAGAGGCTCGGCGGTCGACGCGATGAGGCCGACGAGGCCTTCGCCCGAGCGCATGATGGTGAGGTGGACGGCTTCCCGGTTCAGACCCTCGGTGGCGAACAGCTCGAGCACGCCATCGCCGCGCATCACATAGACGGAGCACACCTCCGCGACCATGTTGGCGGCAATCTGGGTGACGATCTTGTCGAGACGGTCCTGCGCCCCGACCGGCTCCGCCATGATCTCGCGGAGGCGGCGCAGCAGAAGGCGCGGACCGCCGGGAGCGCTTGGCATGAGCTTATCAGTTCCCGTCCTTCAAGAGCCGGCAAGGCGAACCGGCGGCTACCTAATACGAGTGTCGCAGCCCGACTGTTCCCTCGTCAATCAGGCTTGATCAAGGCCGTATAGCGAGTGGAGCGTGCGCACCGCAAGCTCCGTATAGGCCGACTCGATCAGTACTGAGAATTTAATCTCAGAGGTCGTGATTGCCCGGATGTTGATGCCCTTGTCGGCCAAGGCCTTGAAGGCGCGTGCCGCAACGCCCGCATGACTGCGCATGCCGACGCCAATGGCCGAGACCTTCACCACATCGGTCGCTCCCTGGAGCTCCTTGAAGGCGATCTCGTCCCGGTGGGTGTTGAGGATCGCGACCGCCCGCTCGTAATCGGCGGTCGGCACCGTGAAGGTCAGGTCCGTGGTGGCGGCGTTGTCGGACACGACCTGGATGATCATGTCCACGTTGATGTTGGCGTCCGCCAGGGGCACGAAGATCGAGGCGGCGATGCCCGGCTTGTCCGCAATGTCCCGCAGCGTGATCTGGGCTTCGTCGCGCGAATAGGCGATGCCCGTGACAATCTGCTGTTCCATGATGTCTTCCTCGTCGCAGATGAGGGTGCCGAGCTTGGGGTCGGCGGGATCGTCGAAGCTGGAGCGAACATAGGTCGGCACGCGATGCATCATGGCGAGCTCGACCGAGCGCACCTGAAGCACCTTGGCCCCCAGCGAGGCCATTTCCAGCATTTCCTCGTAGGAAACCTTGTCCAGGCGCCGGGCCTTGGGCACGATGCGCGGATCGGTGGTGTAGACGCCGTCCACGTCCGTATAGATGTCGCAGCGCTCGGCCTGGATGGCGGCGGCGAGCGCCACGGCGCTGGTATCCGAGCCGCCGCGGCCCAAGGTCGTGACGCGGCCCGTGGGCTGGTGAACGCCCTGGAAGCCAGAGACGACGGCGACTTCCCTGTTGTCCGTGAAGCTCTTGAGAATCCCGGTGCCGTCGATGGCGGCGATTCGCGCCGAACCATGGGCTTCCGAGGTCATGATCGGGATCTGCCAGCCCTGCCAGGAGCGGGCCTTGAGGCCCATTTCCTGAAGGGCGATGGCGAGAAGGCCGGACGTCACCTGTTCGCCGGAGGCGACGACCACGTCGTATTCCTTCGAATCGTAGAGGCCCGAGGCGTCCTTCACCCAGCCGACGAGCTCGTTGGTCTTGCCCGCCATGGCGGAGACGACGACGGCGACGTCGTAACCGGCCTCGACCTCACGTTTGACGTGCCGCGCCACGTTGCGGATGCGCTCTACGGTGGCGACGGATGTTCCGCCGAACTTCATGACAAGACGGGGCATGGGCGAGGAAGGCCGTGATGAGAAAATGAGAAATTTGCCCCTTCGCGCCGCGAAAAGGCGCGTATACATGACGGGAGGGGTGCGCCCTGTCAACGCGCTGTTTTGTTGCCTTTTTCCATCGGCACGAAAAAAGGAGTCCGCCATGTCCGCAGGCGCATCCACGACCATCGATCCGGCCGAAGTCGCCCGGTTCGAGACGATCGCCGAAACCTGGTGGGACCCGAAGGGACCCATGAAGGTCCTGCACAAGTTCAACCCGGTGCGGCTGGCCTATATCCGGGACGAGGCCTGCCGACGCTTCGGGCGCGATCCGCGCTCGGCCCGCTCGCTGGAGGGGATCACGATCCTCGACGTGGGCTGCGGCGGCGGCGTGCTGTCGGAGCCGCTCGCGCGGCTGGGCGCCAAGGTCACCGGGCTCGATCCGGCCCCCACCAATATCTCGGTCGCCCGGCTCCATGCCGAGCGGGCAGGGATCGCGATCGATTATCGCAACGAGACGGTGGAGGCCGTGGTCGCCAGGGGTGAGACCTTCGACATGGTGCTCGCCATGGAGGTGATCGAGCACGTGGCGGACCGGCAGGCCTTCGTGAACGCCTGCGCTCAAGGAGTAAAGCCGGGCGGGTGCCTCGCCATGGCGACGATCAACCGGACCCTGCGCTCCTTCGCTTCCGCCATCGTGGGCGCCGAATACATCCTCCGCTGGCTGCCCAAGGGCACTCATGAATGGGACAAGTTCGTCACCCCCGACGAGCTGACCGATGCCATTCGACATGCGGGCTTCGCCGTCCATGATCTCGAGGGCGTGTCTTACAACCCGCTGCGGGATACCTGGTCGCTCTCATCCGACACGGGGGTCAACTACATGCTCCTCGCCGCACGGGCGTGAGGCTGCTCCCGCGGCGCGAGGCTGAGCACGAGATAGCCGGCGAGCGCCGAGAGGGCCGAGCCCATGAGCACGCCGATCTTGGTCGCGTTCATCAGGTCCTCCTGGCCCGGGAAGGCGAGGGCGCCGATGAACAGGCTCATGGTGAAGCCGATGCCGCAGAGCAGCGCGACGCCGTAACATTGGGCACGGCTTGCACCCGCGGGCATGTCGGCGAAGTTCAGTCTGATCGCCAGTTCCGAGAAGACGAAAACGCCGAGCTGCTTGCCGACGAAAAGCCCCAGGGCGATGCCCAGCGGCAGCGGGCTCGAGAGGGAGTCGAACGACAGCCCTGAGAGCGGCACGCCCGCATTGGCGAAACCGAAGATCGGAATGATCGCATAGGCGACCCAGGGCTGGAGGGCATGTTCCAGCCGATGCAGGGACGAGTCCTCGGCCCTGGTCTTCTTCGGAAGGGCCTGGAGCGGGATCGTGAGGGCAAGCGCCACGCCGGCGAGCGTCGCGTGGATACCCGACTTCAGCACGAAGAACCACAGCACCGCGCCGACGACGAGATAGGGCAGGAGCGCCGTCACATGGAAGCGGTTGAAGGCGATGAGCACGACAAGGCACAGGGCGGCTGCGCCGAGCATCGGGAGCGAGAGGTCGCCCGTGTAGAAGAACGCGATGATGATGATCGCGCCGAGATCGTCGAGAATCGCGAGTGCGGTCAGGAAGATCTTGAGAGAGGTCGGCACCCGCGATCCGAGGACGGCCAGCACACCGAGGGCGAAGGCGATGTCGGTTGCGGTCGGAATCGCCCATCCGGAATGAAGCCGCGGCTCGTTCCAGGTGATGGCGAGATAGATCAGGGCCGGCACGACCATGCCGCCGACGGCGGCGATGCCGGGCAGGATCCGGCGAGGCCAGGTGGAGAGTTGCCCGTCCAGCATCTCGCGCTTGATCTCGAGGCCGACCAGCAGGAAGAACACCGCCATGAGCGCGTCGTTGATCCAGTGCAGGACGCTCAGGCCCAGAACATAGGTTTTCAGGACGGCGAAATAGGTGCCGGCCACGGGGGAGTTGGCGATGACAAGGGCGACCACCGTCACGCCCATGAGGATCATGCCGCCTGACGCCTCGCTGTCGAAGAACCGGCGCATCAAGGAGACGCGGCGTTGAGATTTCGGGCTGTGTCCCGGCCGATCCATGGATAGCTCCTTGCGGGGCGAACCTTACGGTGAATGGCCCGGGGCTTAAAGTGTCGAGAATAACCCTGTCCAATGACGAAATCAGGAGGAACTCTGCTCAATCGAGCCGAACCGTCTCGACGAGATAATCCAGGAAGGCACGAACCCGCGCGGGCAGGTGGCCGCCGCCGACATAGACCGCGTGAATGCTCTCCGTGTCGCCGGGATTGTAGGCTTCCAGCAGGGGTACGAGCCGTCCGGCCTCCACGTCGCGCCCGACATGAAATCGGGACAGGCGGCTGATGCCGAGGCCGGTGAGCACGAGAAGCCTCATCGATTCGCCGTCGCTGATCTGCGCGTTGCCGGTCGGCACGACGGCGCTGGCATTGCCCTCCCGATCCCTGAAGGGCCAGCCGTTGCTCTGGCGGGCGAAGCTGAAGCCGAGCAGGTTGTGGCGGGCGAGGTCTTCCGGGTTTTGCGGCGTGCCGTGCCTGTCCAGATAGGAGGGCGCGGCCAGCAGCATCATCCGGCTCTCGCCAAGCTTGCGTGCCACGAGCTGCGAGGACTTCAACGGGCCGACGCGGATGGCGACGTCGGCGCGATCCTCGAGCAGATCGACGATTGTGTCCGTCAGCGTGATTTCGACAGTCACCTCCGGGTGGCGGGAGAGAAAATCCGGCAGGAGGGGGATGAGATGATGGGTGCCGAAGGGAACGTTCGTGTTCACCCGGAGGCGACCGCGCGGTGTTGCGCCTGCTGCGGCGCTGCGTTCGGCCTCGTCGAGATCGGCCAGGACGCTGACGGCGCGGTCGTAGAAGGCCGAGCCCTCCGGCGTCAGCTGGAGCTTGCGGGTCGAGCGGTTGACGAGGCGGGCGCCGAGACGAGCTTCCAGCCGTGCGATCAGCTTGCTGACCGCCGAGGGCGTCATGCGCAAGGCGCGCGCGGCTGCGGAGAAACCGCCGAGATCGACGGCCCGGACGAAGACCTCCATCTCGCCGGACCGGTTGATGTCCATCCTGGCCATTGTGAGTTCAATTCATAGATGATGTGCCTGCCGTCAGGCTAGTTCATAAGCGGGGTTGCGTCCATCTTGCGGCGACACTTCGCTCAAGGACGTCTCCCATGCCTCTTGCTCTTTACGCGCTGACGGCCGGTGCCTTCGGCATCGGCGTCACCGAATTCGTCATCATGGGCCTGCTGCTTCAGGTGAGCGCCGATCTCGGCGTCTCGATCTCGGCGGCGGGTCTGCTCATTTCCGGCTACGCGCTCGGCGTCGTGGTCGGTGCGCCGCTGCTTACCACGCTGACGGGCCGCTGGTCGCGCAAGACGGTGCTTCTCGCCCTCATGGTCGTCTTCACCCTCGGCAATCTCGCCTGCGCGGTCGCGCCGGATTACGCGACGCTGATGGCGGCCCGCGTGCTGACGGCTTTCGCGCACGGCACCTTCTTCGGTGTCGGCTCCGTGGTAGCGACGAGCCTCGTGCCCGCCGACAAGAAGGCCTCGGCCATCGCCATCATGTTCACCGGTCTGACGGTCGCCAACATCCTCGGCGTTCCCTTCGGCACTTGGCTCGGCCAAGCCTATGGCTGGCGTGCGACGTTCTGGGCCGTGACCTTCGTCGGCATTGCGGCGCTGGCCGTGATCGCGCTCTTCGTCCCGAAGGATCGTCAGGAAACCACCGAGGGCGGCAGTCTCTCCGACGAACTGAAGGTGCTGTCGCGTCGCCCCGTGCTGCTCGGCCTTCTCACCACGGTACTCGGCTATGCCGGCGTGTTCGCGGTCTTCACCTATATCGCGCCGATCCTGACGCAGATCACCGGCTTCTCGGAGGACGCCGTCTCGCCGATCCTGCTCGTCTTCGGCGGCGGATTGGTGTTGGGCAATCTTCTGGGCGGCAAGCTCGCCGACCGCCGCTTGATGGCAACCCTGCTGGGATCCCTCGGCCTGCTGGCCGTAGTCCTCGCCGCGATGACCCTCGGCATCCACAGCAAGGTCGCCGCCGTCGCGTTCGTCGGCCTGCTCGGCGCCGCCGCCTTCGCGACCGTGCCGCCGCTGCAGATGTGGGTTCTGGAAAAGGCCGACGGTGCTGGCCAGAGCCTGGCGTCCAGCCTCAACATCGCCGCGTTCAATCTCGGCAATGCCCTCGGGGCCTGGCTCGGCGGCTTCGTGATCGACCACGGCCCTGGTCTGGGATCCGTCACCTGGGTCGCAGCCCTGCTGCCGGCCTCCGGCCTTCTCCTGGCGCTGTGGAGTCGCAGGCTCGATCGTGCCGGGGCATCGATGAAATGGAAGCCTGTGAAAGCCGGTATCTGACAGCTTCTGTCAGTCGGATACCATGTCAGCACTGGCCTTCCGGCGACGTGTCCGGGAGGCCAGGATCGTCTCTAGGGTCACGGGACGGTAATCGAAGGCATCCACGCCCACGTCGAATTGGCGCGTCTGCGGCTTCAGCTTGGCGTGAGAGTGGCCGTGCAGGTCGATCCAGCCACGACCCATGTTCTTCCAGGTCCGGAAGGCATAATGGCACATGACGAGCGCATGGCCGTCGAGCATAAGTTCGGCATAGGCCTGAACGCTCGCCCAGCCCTTCGCCGCAAGGGTTGCCGGGCCATCGTTGTTGCCGGTGATCAGATGCTTGCGGCCATTGAGCAGGCCGAGCAATTCGTCGACACGCTCCGGCCGCACATGCAAGGCGAAATCGCCCAGATGCCAGACCTCGTCCTCGGGAGAGACGACGGCATTCCAATTGGCCATGAGGGCGGCATCGTGTTCGGGAATCGTCTTAAACGGGCGCTTGTCGATCCGCAGCACCCGGGGATCGCCGAAATGGGTGTCGCTGGTGAAGAATACCGTCAAAGAATGCCTGCTCCGATAGCTGGTTCAGCGCAAGCATAAGTCATGAGAGGCAAGGCCGTTCCGCTTAGGTTTGGGTTTCGAGAGCGAAGGAGAGCCGCCGGAATTCCTTTAAGATATTTGTCGCAAATGGGGCGGCGGTAGTACTTCCGTAACGGAAACATTGATATCCATGCCTCGCGTCAGGCCCACCGAGACAATAAAAGTCCCCAACAGCTAGGCTCGCTGCAGTCACGATGCAAAGCATCGACTCGTTCTGAATCCATCAACAGCCTGGGGCTATCCATGAAGATTGTCGCGACTCTCATCGCGGCCGGCTTTCTTGCCGCGTCCGCTTTCACTGCCGCTTCCGCCGCCAACCGGAAGGTCGATATCGTCAACGACACCGGACTGACGATGTCTGAGTTCTACGCCTCCAATACTGGCGCGGACGACTGGGAAGAGGACATTCTCGGCTCCGATACGCTGGAGGTAGGCGATACCTTCGAGATCGACATTGACGACGGCACCGGCGCCTGCAAATTCGATTTCAAGGCCGTCTTCACCAATGGCACTTCTCTCGTGCAACGCGCCATCAACGTCTGCTCGATTTCGACCTTCACCTACCATCGCTGACACTGCTGTTCTTTAAAGGCCCGCTTGCGGGAGGAGATATCATGAAGTCGAAACTTTTGGGATTGGCGATGCTCGGATTGGCCATGGGCGCAAGCGTTCCCGCGATGGCGGGCGGCCCGGGCGTCTATACGGTCAAAGGTCACAATAGTGAGCCGGACAGCGATTACACGGGCACGTTGACGATCGTCCAGACGAGCAAGGATACGTTCAAGCTCACCTGGAATATCGCCGGCGACAGGTACGACGGTTTTGCCATCGGAGACGAGCGCGTTCTGGCTGCGAGTTTCAGCAGCAAGGGCGCGAGCGGTACGGCCCTTCTCGTCGAGGACGATGAGACGAAGGGTGGCTACAAGAGCATCTGGGCTTTCAAAGGCGAGACGCAGCTCGGTGTCGAGTTGATCACGCCGAAGAAATAGCCCACGCCTCGTTCCCGGTTTGAAAGACGAAGCAGGCCTTCATCCCTGTCGCCTCTGGTGACAGGGATGAGCACACGCCCTGCAGGCATCCTACCTGAACATACCTTCCCGCAGATTGATGCCATATTCCTTGTAGGCCTTCAGCGCGCAGAGCATTTGCATCCAGCCCTGGCAATTGCCATAGGATGATTTCAGACCGGCCTCCGTCTCGCGCCAGCCCTCCTCCGAGATCGAGACCAGCGTCCGCTGTCCATCGTCGAGCGGCTCGAAGGTGATCGTCACCGTCGTTTTGTAGCGGCCCGAGGCGTTTGCTTCATTCGCATTGCTTGGAGGCTCATCGCCGGCCTCCCATTGCAGGACGATCCGCTTTTCCGGCACCACCTCGACGACCCAAACCGGGAACGCTCCCGGAAAGTCGTGGAAATCCCAGGTGACGGTTGCCCCGGTTTCCAAACGACCCTTGGCGCCGCCCGTCGTAAAATAGCGCGACAGCTCGGAGGGATTGGCGATGGCCTCGAACACTTCGGCTACCGGTTTTGCAATCCTGGCAGACACTTTGAACGTCAGATCCATGATCGATCTCCTTGCGCGCCGGGTCATCATGTTATAAAAACATAACATGTCAAGTGGCGACGAAAGTGATCGAGTCTTCAAGGCCTTATCGGCCGCGACCCGCCGCGACATTCTCGATGCGTTGAAAGACAAGCCGCAGACCACGGGCGAACTGTGCGCCCGCTTCCCGGCGCTCGACCGCTGCACCGTGATGCAGCACCTGCGGATTTTGGAAGGTGCGGATCTCGTGATCGTCAAGCGCGAGGGGCGTGAGCGGTGGAACCATCTCAATCCGCTCCCGATCAAGCATATTTACGACCGCTGGATCGGCGCCTATGCCGGCCGGGCGGTGGAGATGCTCGACCAGCTGAAGACGGATCTGGAGGCTTAGGCTGGCCTAGTTCCTGTCGTCCGGCACGACGGGCAGCGGTAGAACGTCGATGCCTTCCTCCAGCAGTGCCTGCGCTTCGGCGAGATCCGCCTCGCCGTAGATCGAGCGCTCCTCGGTCTCGCCGTAATACATCTTGCGCGCTTCCTCGACGAAGCCTTTGCCGACATCCTCGGCGTTCTTCAACACGTGCTCGCGCAGGGCCCTCAACGCGGAGCGCAGGTCCCGCTCCCGCTCGGAGAGAACCGCAACGGGCTGGACCTCCGGCGTCGGCGCTTTCGGGGCCTTATCCGTACGCGCGACGGAGGGAGCCATGACCTGCTTCTCGACCTTGGCCGAGTTGCAGTACGGACAGGTTACGTAGCCGCGCTTGCGCTGCGTCTCGAACGCCTCGCTTGAGGGAAACCAACTCTCGAACTCATGGGCCTGCTCGCAGGCCAGGGCATACTTGATCATATCTTGGTAAGACGTAGGAATTCAGGCTCGGAAAGGAAAGGGGATCAGGCTCTGGCCGCCTGATCCGTCTCGATGGTGGGAATGACCTCGACCTTGAAGGGACGGGCATTCTTGAGGGTCGGAATGCGGCCGCGCACCTCGGCGACGACGCCGGTGTCGATCTCGGCCAGGAACACGCCGGGGTCCGTGCCGCCTTCCGCCAGCACCCAGCCCCAGGGATCGATGATCACGGAATGGCCGAAGGTCTCCCGCCCGTCCTCATGCAGGCCGCCCTGAGCGGCGGAGATCATGAAGGAGCCGGTCTCAATGGCCCGCGCCCGGTGCAGCACATGCCAATGCGCCTCGCCGGTCTGCTTGGTGAAGGCGGCCGGCGCCGAGAGGAACGAGGCTCCGTTCTCGGCGAGCGCCTTGTAGAGGGCGGCAAAACGCACGTCGTAGCAGATGGTCATGCCGAGATAGCCCCAGGGCGTCTCGGCGGCCACGGCCCAGGATCCGCCCGTATAGGTGGCCGATTCGCGCCAGCTCTCGCCGTTCGGCAGGTCCACGTCGTAGAGATGGATCTTGTCGTAAGAGGCGATGACCTCGCCATCCTTGCCAATGAGGAAGGCGCGGTTGGCGACCTTGTCGCCTTCCTTGACGGCGATGGAGCCGATCTGGATCACGATGCCCCGCTCCCGCGCCACCTCGCGCAGGGCCGCGAGCACCGGGTCCTGCGCCTCCGGACCGACCTTGTCGAACAGCTCCGCCCGGTCCCGGCACACGAGGGAGGTCATTTCCGGCGTCTGGGCGAAATGCGCTCCCTGGCTCGCGGCCTCGCGCACGAGGGCGACCGCATCATCGCGGTTCTTGAGGACGTCGCGCCCGGAGCGCATCTGGACGCAGGCGGCGGTGAAGCGGGTCGAGGTCATGAATTCTGGTCTCCGTCAGGCCTGCAATAAAGGCTCAAGCTGGCCCCTGTCATCAAGAGCATACAGGTCATCGCAGCCACCGACATGCTTTTCGCCGATGAAAATCTGCGGAACGGTGGAACGGCCCTTGGCCTTCTGGATCATCTCCGCCCGGGCCTCCGGCTTCTTTTCGATATCGATCTCGGTGAAATCGACGCCCTTGTCGTCAAGAAGCTTCTTGGCGGCCGAGCAATAGGGGCACCAGCCCTTGGTATAGATCGTGACGGACGGCATGACAGAGAGTTCTCCTTTGATGGCCAGGATATAGGAAGCCTTGGGCTCCCATCACAACTCCTGGACAACTCTGGCAAAGGCCAGAATATCCACCGAGGCGGCGCCTCCGCGCAGGAGCGCCCGTGAAGCCGCATTGGCCGTGGAGCCGGTGGTCAGCACGTCGTCGACGAGGAGCACCCGCTTGCCCTTGAGCTTTGCCTTCGCCTCGGTGGGGATGCGGAAGGCACCCTGGAGGTTGTCCTGCCGCTGCGCCTTGGTGAGCCCGACCTGACGGCGGGTGCGCTTGACACGGGCGAGCAGGAAGGGATCGCAGGGCACGCAGCTTTCGCACGAGACCACCCTGGCCAGGGCCATCGCCTGATTGAAGCGCCGCCACCACAGCCGCCAACGATGTAGGGGCACCGGCACGATCACGTCGGCATCGGCCAGCAGCTCCGCGCCGGCCCGGACCATCATGCCGCCCATGGCACGGGCGAGCTCCAGACGATCGTTGTATTTGAGGCGGTGCACGAGCAGGCTCGCGGTCCCGTCATATTCCGCCACGGCCCGGGCACGCCCGAAGACCGGTGGGTCTGCGATGGCGGCGGGCGAGAGGAGCGGCTGGCCGAGATCAACGGCAAAGGGCAATCCCAACCGTTCGCAGAAGGGCCGCTCGATGAAGCGGATGCTCGACCAGCAGGCGGCGCACAGGGCATGAGGCTCCCCGGTGGCGGCTTGGCAGGTGATGCAGGTCGGCGGGTAGAGAAGGCCGAGAGCCACGCGCCATGCCTCTCTCGTGCCCGAGCGGAGGCGGGCACTCAGCGGGACTGACTGGATTTCGAGAGGCTTGCGCATGGATCGAGCTTAGCCGATGAGCAGGCTCCTGACATCTCTCTCCCTGAAAGGACAAAAAATCCTTGGTTCTTGGCCCGGCACACGCCATATCGAGCGCCACATGAACACGCCCCTCGTCTTCGACCGCTCCCTCGTCCGCCGCAGGCTGGCCCGTGCGCTGAACCAGGGCTATGCCGATTTTCTCCTGGTTCGCGCGGTCGAAGATCTGGAGGAGCGGCTTTCCACGGTGCTGCGGACCTTTTCCCTGGCGCTCGATGTCGGCACGCCGACGCCAATAGCCGCCGAGATGTTGCGCCGGACCGGACGCGCCGAGACCGTGATCCGCCTGGCGTCCGTGCCTGAGGCGGGCAGCATTCTCGGAGACGAGGAGCGCCTGCCGTTTTCCGGTGCGCGCTTCGATCTCGCGGTGTCTCTTCTCTCCCTGCACGGCGTCAACGATCTGCCGGGGGCGCTCATCCAGATTCGCCACGCGCTCAAGGCCGACGGCCTGTTCATCGGGGCACTTCTGGGCGGCTCGACCCTGACCGAGCTGCGCCAGTCCCTGACGCAGGCGGAAGCCGAGATCGAGGGCGGCGTGAGCCCTCGCGTGGCGCCTTTTGCCGACCTTCGCGACATCGGCGGCCTGTTGCAGCGCGCGGGTTTCGCCCTGCCGGTCACCGATTCGGACGTCGTCCGGGTCCGCTATGCCAATGCCTTCGCGCTCATGCAGGACCTGCGCCGGATGGGACTGACCAACGCCCTGCATGACCGGCGCAAAACCCCGCTCCGGCGCGTGACCCTGATGCGGACGGCGGAGATTTATGCGGAGCGGTTCGGCGATGCGGATGGCCGCATTCCGGCGACCTTCGAGATCGTCTGGCTGTCCGGCTGGACACCGCACGAAAGCCAGCAGAAGCCGCTGCGCCCCGGCTCCGCGAAGGTTAGGCTCGCCGACGCGCTCGGCGTGAAGGAGGGCGGGCCCGAGGACGAGCCGAAAGGCGGGTGAGCCTCGCGGCCTTTGGCTGCAACCAGGTTGCCCTATGTTCATTCTCCAGAGGACCCTCCTGGAAAGTGGAACGCCATGATAGAGCCCGGCCCGGATCATCCGATCACCGTCACGAAGAACCCGCACCGCATCCGAGTCATGCTCGGCGGCTTCATCATCGCCGAAACGACCGAGGCCCTGACCCTGCAGGAGGCGACCCTCCCGCCCGTGCTGTATATCCCGCGCGAGGACGTGCACATGGATCTGCTGGACTCCACCGATCATCACACCCATTGCCCCTACAAGGGCGACGCGTCTTACTTCACCGTGAACGGCGGCGGGCTCGTGCGGGAGAACGCCGCCTGGACTTATGAGGAGCCCGCTCCCTCCGTCGCCGCCATCAAGGAGCACCTGGCCTTCTATCCGGAGAAGGTGGATGCCATCGAGGAGTTCCAGGACTAGCGCATCGTGAGAACCGAAGGGCGCGTCAGCGAAGACCAGCCTTGGTCTTCCGAGAACAAAAAGATGCGCCTTTTGAAGTGCTGCCGTAGCCCTTCTCCTAATGGCTGAAGCGGAGGCGGGTTGCTGGCCCGCCAAGGCCGAGGCAATCTCCGGCGCAAAGGACCCCTACCTTGGGAAATTCCATGTCGCCCTTCACCTTCAACACCGCCCCTTCGCTCATCTTCGGCTCCGGCAGTATCGCGCGCCTGGGCGAGATCGCGGCCCAGCGCCTTGGACCACGCGTGCTCCTGGTCACCGATGCGGGACTTGTAAAGGCCGGGCTGATCGCCCCGGCTCTCCATGTGCTGGAGGAGGCAGGCATCGCGGTCGACGTGTTCGATGCAGTCGTTGCCGATCCGCCCGAGGACGTAGTGCTGACGGCTGTCGCCAAGGCGAGGGCTTTCGAAGCACGCGCCGTCATCGGCTTCGGTGGCGGCTCCTCTATCGATGTGGCGAAGCTCGTGGCCCTTCTCGCTGCGAGCAACGAGAGGCTCCCTGAGATCTACGGCGTCGGCATCGCCAAAGGGCCGCGGCTGCCTCTGCTGGCCATTCCCACAACCGCCGGCACGGGATCGGAGGTCACGCCGATCTCCATCGTCACCACCGGCGCCCATGAGAAGAAGGGCGTCGTCTCGCCGCTCATCATTCCCGATATCGCACTGCTCGATCCCGATCTCACCATGAACCTGCCGCCGCATGTGACGGCGGCAACCGGCATCGACGCGATGGTTCATGCGATCGAGGCCTATACCTCGACGAGCCCCAACAACAATCCGGTCTCGCAGGCGCTGGCGAAGGAAGCCCTGCGGCTGCTCGGTCGCAACATCGAGCGCGCTGTGCACCACGGCCACGATATCGAGGCCCGCTCGGCCATGCTGCTCGGCTCCATGTTTGCGGGCCAAGCCTTCGCCAATTCGCCGGTCGCCGCCGTTCATGCCCTGGCCTATCCCATCGGCGGCCATTTCGGCATTCCGCACGGTCTCTCCAATGCGCTCGTGCTGCCGCATGTGCTGCGCTTCAACGCCAGTACCTGCGAGGCGGCCTATGCGGAGCTTGCGCCGCATGCCTTTCCGGAACTCGAAGGCCGCGCCACGGCATCGGCCTTCGTCGAGGCGCTCTCCACCTTGTGCACCAAGGTCGGGCTTCCCCCACGCCTGCGCGACGTGGGCATTCCGCAGGATGCCGTGCCGATGATGGCCGAGGACGCCATGAAGCAGACGCGCCTTCTCGTGAACAACCCGCGTCCGCTCACCCTGGAGGATGCGCGCGCCATCTATGAAGCGGCCTGGTGACAACTCTCATGTCAGACCGCCCCGCGCGTCCCGCCCGCTCCGCCTTCAGGCTCTTTCGCCCCATCGCGACTCGCTGGATGGACAACGATGCCTATGGGCACGTGAACAACGTGCATTATTACTCCTATTTCGATAGCTCGAAGTCACTGCCAACGCTACAGCTAGAGCCTTGGTCTGCTAGTGTTGTGACTCTAACGCTTGTTTCGCACGGGCGACCTTTTCCAGGATAGCTGAGGCCGAGGCGGTCCAGACAAAGGGTCTCGGGTCGGCATTGTGGTGCTCCAGGTAGTCCATGATAGCACTCTCCAGATCGGGCACGCTCGTGAAGGCGCCCCGCCGAATGCGCTCCTGGGTGATCAGGGCAAAGAAGCGCTCAACCTGGTTGAGCCATGAGGCCGAGGTCGGCGTGAAGTGCAGGTGGAAGCGCGGAT
>NZ_VOSK01000108.1 GCF_009296175.1 Microvirga tunisiensis
CATGGACCTTGTAGCCGGACCACTCCATCTGACGCTTTGTGCTGTAATGCATCTCGGGATCATAGGGCGACTGCAGCCGTTCGCCGACCGGTGGCAGTTCCGCCCCAGCCCGCCAGCGCGGCCGCCCATCGTCCCGTGCGTAATGCACCCGCCACACGTCGCGCAGCGTCTGCACCATCGGCACCGCTCGCGCCGCAGCCGGTGCGCTCGCATCGTCCAAGGCGTCGAGCAGGAAGAACCCGTCCGTGCCAATCTCCAGCGAGAGAGCTTCACGCTTCTCCCGGCTCTTGGGCAGACGATAGTCCTCAATGCGATGTGCATAGCGCTCGAACCAGGCCGGCTGAGCGATCCCGCGAACCCAGTCCGGAACAACGGCGGCCAGATCATCGAGAGTGGCGCGCAGCGTCTCAGCGACGAGTTCCAGAAGATGCAAGTCATGCACGGCCCCCAACACATGCGTGCTGTCGGTGCGTTGCTTGCCGCGCGCTTTGATCAGACCGCGGGCCTTGAACCGCTCGAGCATGGTGTCCAATAGCAGATGCTCGGCCTGGCCGGCGACAAGGCGGGCCCGGAACTCGGTGAGCACGCTGAAGTGGAACCCGGGATCAGTCAGCTCGAGCCCCAGAGCGTACTTCCAGTCGATCCGCGCACGGACTGAGTCGGCGGCCTGCCGATCGCTGAGGTGCTCGAGGAACTGGAAGATCGTGATTAAAGCCAGCCGCCACGGCGCAAGGGCGGGTTGCCCCCGGCTCGGGTAGAACCGTCGGAAGTCCTCATCCTGGTAGAGGATGCTAAATTCATCCCGGAGCCGGGTCACAATGTTGCCCTTAGGGAAAGCTGCCCGGGCAACTCGCACGGTCTCGGCCGGGATCTCACCAATCGGCTCGGGATGAAGACTCATGCCATCCTCCTCTTGCTGAATAGCCAACAGGGAATTCGCCGACAGTATCTATGCGACGTGTACTGGCCGACGGCGAGGAAGCCGCCGGCATTGATGGCGCCGGCCACGAAGGTAAGGGCCATGCCCAGGAGCGTGTCCGTCACGTTCGTCCGCTCGAAAGCCGCGATCGCCTTCACCGCTCGGATGGTGAAGGCGCGAGTCTCCGGTTTCGTCGACTGGGCGCTCATTGCGATCAGCCTAGCGCATCGTGCGGAAAAGTGGACCCGGGTATTCGCCTCGAAGGATGCCCAATTCCTTCACTTGCGCATCGGACCCAGTAGTACAGATCCACCTTCGGGTCCGACGCTTCAGCGCCGATCGCTTCATGAATCCATCAAATCGAAGGCTGCCCGGCCGCGGCGGCCGGGCAGCCCGATTCCATCCTTATTGCGCAACGCTGGTCGAGGCCGAGGCGCGCCGCTCCATGGGCGGGATGCGGAAGGTCTTGAGGATCTCGGCTTCGCCGACCGGATCGGCGAGCGCCGATCCGCCGACGAAGACCTGAATGGCGCCGGCCTCGACGAGATAGGTGCCGTCATCGAGATGGAAACCGAGGGACTCGACGGGCACGCGCAGCGTGACCTGCTTCGTCTCGCCGGGCTTGAGCGCGATCTTCTCGAAGGCCTTCAGTTCGCGCAGCGGGCGGCTGCGGCTTGCCACCGGGTCTCGGGTGTAGAGCTGCACGACCTCCTGGCCTTCCCGCGCGCCCGTGTTCTTCACGTTGACCGAGACCTCCAGAATCTGGCCCTCGTCGAGCTGCTTCTGGCCCATCCTCACATCGGAATAGGCGAATTGCGTGTAGCTCAGGCCCCAGCCGAAGGGGTAGAGCGGCGTGATCGCCTCGTCGATGTAGTTCAGGGTAAAGCGGTTGTTGGGCAGGGTCGGACGTCCGGTGGGAAGACGGTTGTAGTAGAGCGGCAGCTGGCCCGTGGCGCGGGGCCACGTGACCGGCAGCTTCCCGCTCGGGCTCACGTCGCCGAACAGCACATCGGCCACCGCTGGGCCGGTTTCCGTACCCGGATACCAGGCCATCAGAATCGATGGAATGCGCTCCGCCACCGGGCCGAGAATCTGCGGGCGGCCGCCCATGATGACGAGGGCGATGGGCTTACCGGTCTTGGCGAGTTCCTCCAGCACCTCGATCTGCTTGCCGCTGAGCTCCATATGGGCGCGGGAGGCGGCCTCTCCGGACAGTTCCTGCGGCTCGCCGAAGACGGCGATGACGAAATCCGACTGCCTTGCCGCCTCGAGCGCTGCGGGCAGCCCGTCCGTGTTGCGGCAGAACAGGTCGCACACCGGGGCATGGCGCACCGAAAGTCCCGCCGGTTGGGCGCGGCGGCGGATGCCTTCGAGAATCGTGACGCTGTCCTCCTTGTGACCGCGGGCCGCGTGAGGGCCCATCTGGTCGTGAGGCGCATCGGCCAGGGGGCCGACGACGGCGATGGAGCGGACGCTCGACGGCACCGGCAGCACATCGTCCCGGTTCTGCAGCAGCACGAAGGTTTCGCGGGCGACTTCGCGGGCCGCTTGGCGCGATTCCGGCGACGGGAAGGCCGTATCGAGACGGGACGGGTCGATGTCCGGGCGGTCGAAGAGACCCATGCGGAATTTGGTGCGCAGCACGCGCCGCACGGATTCGTCGATCACGCTCTCCGGTACCCGGCCTGCACGCACTTCGTCAGGCAGGTGCTTGATGTAGAGTTGGCCCATCATGTCCATATCGACGCCGGCGAGGATCGCCTTGCGGGCAGCTTCCGCGCCATCCGCCGCGATGCCGTGGTTGATGAGTTCGCCGATGCCGACCCAATCGGAGGTGACGAAGCCGTCGAAGCCCCATTGGGTGCGCAGCACATCCGTCAGCAGCCACGGGTTTGCCGTCGAGGGCTCGCCGTTCAAGGCGTTGAAGGCAGCCATGAAGCTTGCCGTGCCCGCTTCCACCGCTGCCCGGAATGGCGGCAGATAGGTGTCGTACATCTCCGCACGCGGGATGTAGGTGGTGTCGTAATCACGCCCGCCCTGCGGAGCGCCATAGCCTGCGAAATGCTTGGCGGCTGCGGCGAGGCCGCCCTTGCGGAAGCCTTCCACGCGGGCGGCCGTGACGGCGGCACCAAGCGTGGGATCTTCGCCGAAGCCCTCGACGATGCGGCCCCAGCGGCTGTCGCGCGACAGGTCGGCCATGGGCGCGAAGGTCCAGTTCACGCCAACATAGGCCGCTTCCTTCGCGGCCCATTCGGAGGCGAGACGGGAAACGCGGGGGCTGAACGCTGCAGCCTCGCCCAGCGGCAACGGAAACTGGGTGCGAAAGCCGTGCAGGACGTCGAGCCCGAAGAGCGGCGGGATCTTGAGGCGGCTCTGGCGCGCCAGAGCCTGGGCGCGTGCCACGTCCTGGGCGCTGTTGAAGTTCAGCAGGGCCCCGGCCTTCCCCTCGGAGATGTCTTCCCAACGCAGCGGCGGACCGTGGGAGACTAGATTCAGCTGGCCGATCTTCTCTTCCAGGGTCATCTGCCCGAGAAGCTCGTTCACCCGGCGCTCGATGGCTTGCGCACCGGCTTCCTGGGCGCCTGCCGCCGGGAGGAACGAGGCCGTCAAAGCCAGCGCAAGCGCCATTTGCGTCAAGCCAGGGACATCAGAAAGCCGCACAATTATCTCCTTCATGGAACAATAACACTTTATCGCGAGGTCGCCCTCGCTTGCCGCCCGCTCGTGCTACACAAGATAAGTTGTGCAAGTGGCGTCTGGGGGCCGTCAGGTCAATCATATTTTAGAAAAGCGTTATGCATCTGCTGCCTGTCTCGTTGAAGCTGTCTCTGCTGAGCCTGTCCTGCGCCCTGATGTTGTCGGGTTTCGCGCTGGCGGTTGCCGCCTATGTCAGGAATCCGGCTCTCGTTGCTGCCGCAATGGGGCTTTTTCTGCTGCTTGCCGCCGGGGCTCCCCTGCTGATCGGACGGCAGATCAGGCAGGCTCTCCGGGACAGGGATGACGGCGCATCCGACGAGTTGTCCGTGTTCGAAGACGTGACGGCCGCTCCCTTCGAGCCGTCTGCTGATGCATCTCTCTCCTTCGCTGAATTCTCCGCGTTCGAGGAAACGCCTGCACCCGACGAGGACGATGCCCTGCGCCGTATTCAGAAGGCGCAGGCCGTCGACCGGTTGCGGGATGGCATCACCCATGATCTCAACAACCGGCTCATGGTGATCAGCGCCAATATCGATGCGGCAGCACGCCAGCTGAAGGATCAGCCGATCCTGCAGCGCAAGCTGCTCTCGGCCCTCGTGGCCTCCGACCAGGCCGCCAAGCTCATTGCCCAATCGACGGCCTTCGCCCGGCAGGGTGAATCGAAGCTGCAATATGTGAACATTGCAGAACAGGTGAGCTCGGTGGCCGATCTGATGAGCCGCTCGCTTTTGCGCGACACGGTCGAACTGCGCGTCTCTCTCGCGGAGGATCTCTGGTCCATCGAGGCCAATCCCGACGACATCCAAACGGCCATCGTGACCCTGAGCGCCCATGTTCGGGATGCATTGCCTCAGGGAGGCACCATCACGCTCGAGGCCCGGAACGTGCAGGTCGAAAAAGGTTCGCTGCCCGACCTGACGCGCGAGGGGGACTTCGTGCAGCTCACCATCCGCAGCGCCGGTCCTGACCTCGAAGGGCGCCAGGTTCCGGAGACCGAGCTGGAACACGCTTTCGCCTTGCGGGATCTCGATCTGTCATCCTGGTTGTCCCTGCGCCAGGGCCTGCACTTTCTGCAGGGTCTCGGCGGCGCCTCGGAAGTGCGCCGGGATGGAGGTGGAACCTCCATCATCCTCTACATCCCGCGCACCGATGCGGCGACCCTGTTGCCGATCGGTCTGCTGAGCGAGGATGACGCGCTGGACGAGGGCGTGCAGAATCACACGGAAATCCTTGTGGTGGACGACGAGCTCGAGGTCGCGCTCGCGCTGCAATCGACCCTGGAAGAATTCGGCTACGTTACCAGCATCGCGACTGACGCGGCACAGGCCGTGAAAGCCTTGAGCACGCGCAGGCCTGCGCTCGTGCTGGCCGACGTCGCCATGCCCGGGACGATGAGCGGGGTCATGCTGGCGCGCGAAGTGCGGCAGGTCTTCCCGAGCCTGCCCGTGCTTTTGATCACCGGCAATCCCGTCGTCGCCGGCGAGGACAGCGAGTTCGCGCTGCTCCAGAAGCCCATCGTCAGCCGTGACCTGCACGTTGCGATCCAGCGGCACCTGAACGCGCGGAGCGACAACAAGGTCATCCCGCTGTTTCCGCGCGCATCGAGGCGGGCTCGCTAGAGCGTCGGCTCCGAAAGCGGACACCCCTTTCGGGCTCCATTCGATCGCTGGTCTTTATGCTGGCGCATCGGTCGAGCGGAAAACCGGTCCACTTTTGCGCACGATGCGCTGATCTACCCAGCAAGCGCTGTTGCCGAGAGTGGGGCTGTCGCCTCGCGCGCCGCTTCGGCTAGCGCTGCAAACAGCCGCTGCTGCGGCTTCTTCCAGACCAGAAGCTCCGGATGCCATTGGACGCCGAGCAGGAACGGCGCGCTCTCGCTCTCGATGGCCTGTACGATGCCGCTCTCGTCGCGGGCTGCAATCTTCAATCCCTGCCCAAGCCGGTCGACGGATTGGTGATGCAGCGCATTCACCAGGCAGGGATTGCAGCTCAGGATGCGGTCCAACCGGGAGCCGTGCTCGACGGTCACCGTCTTGCGCGGCAGGACCGTGCGCATCTTCGGCGCCTGAACGTAGACCTCGTAGATGTCCGTGTGCAGCGTGCCGCCGAGCGCCACGTTGATCATCTGCGATCCGCGGCAGATGCCGAGGATCGGCAGCCCCGCCGGGAGAGCCGCCTTCAGAAGGCCGAGCTCCAGCTTGTCGCGTTCGGGATCGATGCGCACATCGGGCAGGACCTTTCCGCCATAGATTTCCGCGCCGATATCGTCGCCACCGCCGATCACGAGGCCCTGCAGCGGCTCTGTCGGCAGCGGATGACCGGGCATGAGGCGAACGGAGCGCGCCCCCGCCCGATAAAGCGCCAGCCGGTGCATGAGGTAGCTGCGCCATCCACCATGCCGGGATGTGGTGACGCCGATCAGGGGGCTCGTCATGACCGTACGATCTGCTCCACCACGTTGGCCCAGCTCTTGTCCTCCCCTTCGAACGACAGATAGGCGGAGCCGACGGCATCCAATCTCTCGCGGTCGTTCGCCAGCCGCTCGACGCAGACCCAGCGGTTCCAGTCCGGTGCGATGCTCCAGCCGGGATCGCTCACCCGCGCATCGGGCAGGCGGTAATGGAAGGTGGGTCGGCCGTTGATCTTCTCGTTCGGCAGAATGGCACGCACCCGCTGCGCATCGAAATGATGCAGGAGCGGCAGGAGATCGAGGTCCCGGTTCCGGGTCGCATTGAAAGCAAGGTAATCGTCGGTGAAGCTGGGAATGTCCGGCCAGTAATCCGGATCGGCGATCCTGCGGACGTACTCGGCCGGGAACGGATCGGCAAAGCCCAGAAGATTGCGGGTGGCATCCGGCGAGGCCTCGCGCCGGAGCCATGGATTGAGCAGGGCGAAGCTCTTCATGAAGGCCGTGATTGTCGCCGCATCCTGGCGCGGGATCTCCGGGTTGAAATGCAGGCCGAAGGCATAGAAGGGCGCATCCTGCGTGCCCTTGGCGCCAGCCCCGCGCAGGATCGTCAGGATGCGATTGAGCTCCTGCAGTCGATCCACGGGGATCGGTGCCGTCACGAGCTCGCACGGAACGAGATAGCGGGCCGCGAAGCCAAAAAGGGCGGCGATCTTGGGCAGGACGCCTCTTTGCGTTCCGGCCTGCTTGCCCGGATGCAGAATCCGGCTGTCGAGCTCGACCGTCAGATCGCCGATGGCTGATTCCTTCAACGCGAAGGCATGCGGATCCTCCTCGACGAGCCGGCCGCCGAGCGCTTCCTGCAAAGCCTGCACGGTTCTCTCGGCAGAGGGACCGACGAACTCGATCTCGATTCCGACCGTGCGCACCTGCCCCTGCTCGTTGTGCACGACGGGCGGCAGGGCGAACTCGATCTCGGTTGAGAGCGCAGGCTGCGCCATCGAAAGCTCCGGAAAACAAGACGAAAACATGAGCAATGGGATGAACGGGTGCGCTTCCGCTCAGGTTCCTTCGTTCAAGGAGAGATCCTCGTGCCCCTGCAGGTGTGGCTTTCCGACTTCGGGTTGGCTACAAGGCCACCATCATGATTTCGAGAGAATCGACCTTCGAGCGCGCCGCCTGGATGGCGGAGATGCGTGCAACGCTGGCCCTCGGCTGGCCTCTGGTTCTTGCAACCATCGCCCAGAACGCCCTGATCACGTCCGACGTCATCCTGATGGGCTGGATGGGGTCGGACGCGCTGGCGGCGGGTGCGCTCGGCACCAATCTCTACTTCGCCTTCCTGATCTTCGGGATCGGCTTGGTCAATGCGACCTCGCCGATGATCGCCGAGGAGCTTGGCCGCAAGCGCCATTCCGTGCGCGAGGTCCGGCGCACGGTGCGCCAGGGCCTCTGGGCCGCGGTCACCGTCGCCATCCCGATCTGGATCGTGGCCTGGAACGGAGAGAAAATCCTGCTGGCCATCGGGCAGGAACCCGGACTCGCTCATAATGCCGGCGCGTACATGCGCGCGCTGCAGTGGAGCCTTCTGCCGTTTCTGCTCTTCCTGGTGCTGCGCTCGTTCCTGGCAGCCCTGGAGCGCCCAGGCTGGGCCCTGTTCATCGGCCTGCTCACCATTCCGGTCAATTTCGGCGCCGCCTATGCTCTGATGTTCGGCTCCTTCGGCCTGCCGGCCCTGGGGCTGGTCGGGGCTGGGCTCGGGACGGTGCTCTCGAGCACTTTCATGTTTGTTGCGCTCGCCCTGGTGATCGCCTTTCATCCCAGGCTTAAGCGCTACCACATCTTCGGGCGCTTCTGGCGGGCCGACTGGCCGCGCTATCGCACCCTCTGGCAGATCGGCCTCCCCATCGGTCTGACGCTGACCTTCGAGGTGACGATCTTCAATGCGGCCGCCATGCTGATGGGCCGGATCGGCGCGAGCGAACTGGCGGCTCATGCGATAGCCCTGCAGATCGCGTCCTTCTGCTTCTCGGTCCCCCTGGGCATCGGGCAGGCCGTGACGGTACGCGTGGGCCGGGCCTATGGCGCGAGGGATGCGGCGGGTGTCACCCGCGCCGGCTGGACCTCCTTTGCGCTCGGCACCGGCTTCATGACCGTGACGGCATCGCTCATGCTGTTTGCACCCCATTTCCTGATCGGCGCATTTCTCGACGTGAGCGATCCCAAGAACGCACTCGTCCTCGATCTGGCGCGCTCGTTCCTGGTGCTCGCTGCCATCTTCCAATTGGCTGACGGCGCTCAGGCCGTCGGAGCCGGGATGCTGCGCGGATTGCAGGATACCCGCGTTCCGATGCTCTATGCGGCGCTTGGCTACTGGGGGATCGGCCTTCCGCTCGGCGCCATCCTGGCCTTCGGCACGAATCTCCGCGGCGTCGGCATCTGGATCGGGCTTGCCACTGCTCTTGCGGTGGTGGCCTTGCTGATGCTGTGGCGCTGGCTCCGTCGCGACAGGCTGGGGCTGGTCACGGCGACCCCGCGCGACGTTCAGGAAGCATTTGCAAGCTGAGATACCAGACGCGACAGATCGACGGGCGCGAACTGCGCGTCCTCACGGGTCACGCGGACCTCTTCCACCGTGAGCCGCCGCCATTGCGCGAGCTGGGCCAAGGCATCCTGCACCAGATCTTCGGGCGCGGAGGCGCCCGCGGTGAGGCCGATCACGGCGGCGCCGTCGATGAAGGAGAGCGTCAGGTCCTTCGGATCCTGCATGAGGAGGGCCTGGCGACCTTCGTTGACGGCCACCTCGCACAGGCGGTTCGTGTTCGATGAATTGCGCGCCCCGCACACGATGATCCGCTCCGCGCGCTTCGCGATCACGCGGACCGCCATCTGCCGGTTCTGCGTGGCGTAGCAGATCGTCTTGACGTCGGGTCCCTGGATCTCCGGAAAGCGCTTCTTCAAGACTGCGATGATCTCCCGCGTGTCGTCGACGGAGAGCGTCGTCTGGGTGATGTAGGCGATGCGCTCCGGGTGGCTGATCGGCAGGCTCACGGCTTCCGCGACGCTTTCGATCACATGGACGATGCCGTCGATCTGTCCGGTCGTTCCTTCGATCTCCACATGGCCGCGATGGCCGATGACGATGACCTCGCGCCCCGCCTTGGCATGGCGTTGCCCTTCGAGGTGAACGCGGCGCACGAGAGGACAGGTGGCATCGAGCACGGAGAGCCCGCGTCCCGCCGCTTCCCGCTCCACCGTGCGCGGAACGCCATGCGCGCTGAAGATGGCCACGGCACCGTCCGGAATTTCGGCAATGTCCTCGACGAAGATCGCGCCCTTGCGCTTGAGCTCTTCCACCACGCGGCCGTTATGCACGATCTCGTGGCGCACATAGACGGGCTTGCCCGTCCGCTCGAGGGCGTCCTCTACGGCGCGGATGGCGCGCTCGACGCCCGCGCAGAAGCTGCGTGGCGCCGCGAGCAGCACGGTGAGCGGCGGGTGGTCCTGGATCATGCCGCATCCTCCGTCTTCAAGGGGCGGTCGCGCGGAACGGAAGGGCGGGTGCAGCGGGCATGGCGCAGGATGAAAGCGGCCTGCTCGCCGGCCATGACGGCGCTCTCGATGGTGGCGGGCAGGGAGCCGAGCCAGTCGCCCGCCAGAGCAAGATTGGCGAGAGGCTGCAGGGGAGGCTGCGGGAGAACCTCCGCCGCTTGTCGGATCGTCGCGCGCTTCTCCTTCACCACCCGGGTTTCGGGCTGGCGGCCGCTTGTCGCATCGAGCCCAAGGCCGCGCAGCGCCGGCACGACTTCGCGCCAGATCCGCTCTGCTACATCGGATGCGTTCTGATCGACGACCGCATCGGCGGCCGAGACGGTGACGCTCACATGGGTAGGGCGGATCAGCGCCCACTGCGCAAGCGTGCCGGTGAAGCCGATGAAGCGCGGGTTCGCCAAACCCGGCATGCGGTAATGAACGTTGAGGATGGGCTCGAAGGAGGTCGGCACAGGAAGTGCCGGCAGGAGCCGCTGCACCTCATAGGGCGGAAGCGCCAGGATGACCCGGTCGTCGGGACCGAGCATCACGGTACGGTCCGTCAGCGCCAGCCCGATCACGCGCTCATGGCTGGTCAGAAGCATGCGCAGGCGCTGTCCGGTGACGATGGATGCGCCTCTCGCCTCGAGGGTCGCAACCGCCGGCTCGATCAGGTCTTCGCTCAAGCCGTTTCTCGCTACCAGGAGCCGTCCGGCGCCTGGCCGGAGGAGCTTCCGAAGGGCGCAGGCGAGCCGCTGCGAGGACGCCTGCGCGGCTGGTGTGTTGAGCACCGCCACCGTCAAAGGCTCGATCAAGCTGTCCATGATCGGACGGTTGCCGATGAGGGAAGCCACCGGACGATCCTTCGCAGTAAAGACAAGGCGCAGGATGCGCGCGAGGTCGGGCAGGGTCAGTCCCTGCGGACGGCGCGAGGGGAGAAGCCATGACCAGGGGGAGAGGCCCACGTGCTGCATCTCTCCCGTCCGTCCATCATAGAGCGGGAGCCCCTGGGGCTCGGGCTCGAACCAACGGCCGCGGGCGCCGATGGCTTTGAGGAGGTTGATTGCGTGCGCATTGGCCGTGAACAGCACGTGGGTGCCGTTGTCATGGATGAAGCCATCGACCGGCTGGAGCGTCCGGCAGCGTCCGCCCGGCTGCGGTGCGGCCTCGTAGACGACAGCGTCGTTGCCATCGGCCGTCACGGCGAGCGCCGCGCTCAGGCCCGCAATGCCCGCTCCGACGATATGTGTGCGCCTTGTCATGCAGGCCTCATGGCGCGGGTGATGAGATGCAGCCGGTCGGCGGTCCTCAAGCGCAATCTGCCCTCGCGCTTGCCCCAGCCGCGCGCCTGCAGCCGGTCGAGCACACGGCGGTAATTCTCCATCATCAGGATCGCCGGTTTCAGCGCCCTGCGATCGAGATGCATCAGGGCCGCATCCGCCACCTCAAAACCGGAACGCGCTTCATCGGCAAGGCTTTCGCAGACGCGTGCAAAACGCGGATCGGCCACGAGGGTCGCGGCCGGTGCATCGCGCAATCCCAGCTGAGCGAGCCGTGAGAGGGGGACGTAAACGCGCTCGCAAGAGGCATCCTCGTCCACATCGCGCAAAATATTCACGAGCTGCAGGGTGCGTCCGAGATGGAGCGCGAAGTCATGGGCCGAAGGCGCTCCGAAGATGCGGATCGAGAGGGCGCCGACCGAGCCGGCGACACGGCGCCCATAGAGACCAAGCTCATAATCGTCGGCCAGGCGCACGCGCTCGGCACTGTCCGTCTCCATGCCGTCGAGCAGGGCGTGGCATTCCTCAAGAGGCAGCTTGAAGAGTGTCGAGGCGCGGGCGAGTTCCCGTCCGATGGGCGTTTCCGGCGCGCGGTGCAGCCGGTCGAGCTCGCGCCGCCACTCGCGCAGGAAGACACGCTTCTCGGAAGCAGGAGCCGCGCCGTCGGCGATATCGTCCACCACGCGGCAGAAAGCATAGACTGCATGAATGGCGCGGCGGCGCTCCGGTCCGAGACTCTGCATGCCGAGGCGGAACGACGAGCTCGAACGCCGCACCACCGCCGCCGTCACGTGACGGTCGCTGGGAGAAGGCTTTTGAATTGTGCCGCGAAGGCCTCGCAGGAACGCCGTGCAAACATCGGCTTTGCTCACCTGCACACGTTCCAGAACCGGATCGGCATGTCGCAGACACTGGCTCAGGCGTCGGGCGAGAACGATGGTCGCGATGCTCTGGGCCCGCAGGCGCTTGTTCTGCAGATGCTCCGGCAGGGATTGCGCCTGATCGATCAACGAGTCGACCCGGTCGAGCATGGCATCGAAGACATTGCGGCGGATCGCCGTGCGCGACGGATCGAAGAAAGCTGTCTCGGAGCCTGCCGCCAGCATCCACCGGATCGGGACGTAGATACGCCCCATCTGCTCACGATCCTTGCCGCAATCCTGCAGATGGTTGAGGATCTGGAGCGCCGTGCACAGGGCATCCGCCGGCGCCTGAGCCGAATCGCGCTCACCGTGAAGGATCAGAAGGAAACGGCCGACCGGATTGGCGGAGAAGCGGCAATAATCGATCAGCTCTGCCCAGTCGTTGTAGCGGGCCTTGACCACATCCTGGCGGAAGGCCCGCAGCAGATCGCGGGCTTGGATCAGTCCGGCCTTGTGCTGCTTGTCGACGGCATGCAGGCGCGCGGCCTGGGGAAACGCCGGATCGCCGGAAACGAGCGCCCGTTCGAGAGCATCGAGACGCATCAGCTTCTCGGCAGCCGCGAGGTCGGGCGCATCGGCGATATCATCCGCCATGCGGGCAAAATCATAGAAGGCCACAACCGCGTCGCGATGCTCGGGAGCGAGCACGAGGGAAGCCACCGGAAAGTTCTCGTCCCGCGGCCGCTTTGAAGACTGCCCGGCACCCGCGCTCATGACTTTTCCCCCACAGGATAAAGCCTGCCTTTCCACCCGGCGCGGCGCGCATTGCCGATCCGCAAGAGCACGCTCCACTGGATCGCGAGGCCGACGAGAGTCGTGAAAGGATGCAAGGGAATGGACCAGGGATTCTCCCGCATCGCGACGGTCACGAGAGTACGCGTGACAAGCGAGAGAAGGGCCGCGCAGGCGAGCGGAAGGATCGGGACAAACGGTAGAAGCATGAACGGCAGAACATGGCCACCGAACAGCAGCACGGTCCAGATCGGCAGGGCGACCGGCGTCGCCATCCCTTCATGGGCGTTCTTGGCAAAGCCGGCCCACGCTTCGTCGAAGCCTGCATACATCCGGCAGGTAGCGAGGCGCTGTCCGGGCACCAGATCCGTCATGATGCTCTTGCGGCGGAACAGCCGCGCCAGCTGGATACCGTCGTGAATCCGAGAGCGGATTGCCGCGTGTCCGCCGCTTGCGCGATAGGCTTCGCGCTCGACGAGCATGAGCTGGCCGCAGGCGGCGCCCAGACCAGGGTCGCGCGAGAGGCGCATGAAGCCCATGGGCAGATAGCCGAGCAGAAGCAGGTTGATGGTCGGCACCGTCAATAGTTCGCCGAGAGTGATCATGATCTGGCGCGGCACGGCGCTGACAAGTCCGGAATCGGTGGCCTGCGCATGGCCTGCCAGCAAAGCCGCCGCATCGGAGCCTAAGCGCACGTCGGCATCCACAAACAGAAAATGCGTGCCACGAGCGGCTTCCGAGAGATGGTGGCAGGCATGGATCTTGCCGGTCCATCCTTCCTCCAGAGGCGGTGCGGTGAGGAGACGCACACGGGTGTCGCGCGCCGCATAGGCGCGGACGATGTCGGGCGTTGCATCCGTCGACCCGTCGTCCATGACCAGGATTTCGACCGGCACGCCCATGCTGCCGAGAGCCGCATCGAGAGCGGGGCCTATATTCTTCGCCTCGTTGCGCGCCGGGATGAGGATCGAGACGAGGACGTGTCCTTGCGGCGCGTGGCGGGGCGTTGCGCTTAAGATGCTCAGATTCATGAGGGTGAGCACGAACGGGATGGCGGCCAGCGCAAACAGGATAAAGCCAACTATTATCATGAGGGACGCCCCTCATGGGACGGGTCGAAGGTGCGCCCGCGCAAGGCCGCCGCCATTCGCCGCCATCCGTCGTAGAATCCTCCGACGCCGGCGCGCCCTTCGAGGACGACCCGGAAACGGGCCGGGTCGCGACTCTGCACATCGGCACTCAAGTGATCGAGAGTTGCGGTCAACTCGTTCTCAAGCCGCTCCAGGCGAGCAGGACGCGGGAGGTTCAAAAGGTCCTGCCCGTGCATGGGTTCACCGAAGGCGATGAAGGCTTCCGCCCCGCGCTCCAGCCAGAAGCCGTATTCGACGGCGAGCGGCAGGATGGTGCAATCGGGCGCCCTCTCGACGAGGCGCGCCACGCCGGGCTTGAGGCCGAGAGGACGCTCCCGCACGTCGCCGAAGCGGCCCTGCGCGGTGATCCAGAGCGTCCGGTTGCGGGCGGAGAGTATCTCCGCACCCACCTTGAGAAAGTCCGCTGCGCCGCGCCGACTTTCGAGATCGACGCCGAAGGCCCCAATGCGGCCGAAGATGCCGTATTGCTTCAGCATCGCGGCATCGATGGGCGCATAGCTCTCGTAAGCGGGAAAGAAGCGATCGGCCACCAGGATGTAGACAGCCGCATCCCACCACGCCGGATGATTGGAATAGACGATGACAGGACCCTGCGGGGGCACGGCCGGCATGCCCCATGGAGCGATCCGCAGCGCGTTCATGTGGCGGGTGAAATAACGCCGGAAGGTCGAGACCATGAAGCGATGAAGCAGGGCGGAGCGGCGCGCGACGGGTGCGCCTCCCGCGCGCTGAGAGGACGATGGCTTCGTGGCTTCTGTGCTCGCTTCCTGCCTCAAGACACGTTCCGTAGATTCTCGACCTTGCAATCCGCGTCGAGGGCGTCGGCGGCGATCCAACCCGACATCATGACCATCGGCATGCCGGGGCCCGGATGCGCCGCGCCGCCGGCGAGATAAAGGCCGCGCACCTGCCGGCTGCGGTTGCCCGGCTTGAACGCGCCCATGAACTTGCCGTGGCTCGCCAACCCGTAGATGGCGCCGTTGAGCACCTTGTAGCGGTCGTGAATGTCCTGCGGCGTCAGGTGGCGTTCGACGACGATGCGCTCTTCGATATCGCCCATTCCGGCCGTGCGTTTCAGCTTGTCGAGGATCACCTGGCGATAGGCAGGGAACATCTGCGACCAGTCGTGGTGCGGGCGAAGGTAAGGCGTGTGGACGAGAACATAGAGCGCCTCGCCGCCGTCCGGCGCGACGCTCGGATCGGTGGCGGCAGGCGCCGCGAGATAGCAGGTGGGATCGGGCGCAGGCTCGCCGCGTCGGTAGATGAAGTCGAACTCTTCCTCCGGATCGCGGGAGAACACGAAGTCGTGATGGAGGATATGGTCGTAGCGCTTGCTCAAGCCGAGATAGAGCACCACGCCGGAGCAGGCGGGCTCGAAATCCTTCCGAGCATAATGCTCGCCCACCTCGCCGCCGACGAGTTCGCGATAGGTGCGGACGGAATCCATGTTGGAGATGACGTTGTCGTAGGCCACGACATCGCCGGTTGCGAGCACGAGACCCGTGACTTCGCCGTTCTCGATCCTAAGCGATGCCACATCGCTGTCGGTCTTGATCGTGGTGCCAAGTTCGGCGGCAAGTTTCGCCAGGGCCTCCGCCACGGCACGGGTGCCGCCCATGGGATACCAGACGCCGTCGGCCGCCTGCATGTGGGCGATGGCGCAGAGCACGGCGGGCGAGCCGTAGGGAGAGGAGCCGACATATTGCGTAAAGTGGTCGAGCATCTGCGCCAGACGCTCGTCCTTCACCTTGGAGCGGATGGTTCCGGCAACGGAGGAACCCATGCGCAGGGACAAAACATCCCGCAGGGTTGCGGGATTCATGTTGGCCCGGATGTTGATGGTGTCGAAGAGATCTTCCACCGGCTTCCAGAAGAAGAACCGGTTCGAGATGTCGTGAAGGTGAGCGGAGATTTCCTGGAAGCGCTTGTATCCGTCGCCGGCGTTCTTTCCGGGAGCGAAGCGATCCATGGTCTCAGCCATGGCGTCGATGTTTTCCTGCAGATCGATCTGCGTGCCGTCATCGAAGAAGCAGCGCCATTGTGGATCGAGCCGGACGAGGTCGAGATAATCGGTGAGGTTGCGACCGGCCTCCGTGAAGATGCGTTCCAGAACCCGCGGCACGGTCAGGATCGTCGGTCCCATATCGAAGCGGAAGCCGTCCTCGTGCAGAACCGCCGCCTTGCCGCCGACCCAGGCATTCTTGTCGTAGAGAGTGACCTTATGCCCGCGCGCCGCCGCGACACAGGCCGCCGCCAATCCGCCCAATCCTCCGCCGACGACCGCAACCGAAGTTCCTTGAGCCTTCACGCATTCCTCCCGCAAGGCACGAACCGATCCGTCATGGGCCCGCGTCCAGTCGTGTTGGTTCTAGGAAGGGCAGGGGCCAGTTCAAGTCGGGTCACGAAGGTTTGGGCGGCGGGCGCAGATCATGCGCAGCGAATGCCCACCGGGCGCACGGATCACCGGGTCGAACCCGGCGGCGGCCAAGCGTGGCTTGAGGTGGCTCACGTCGCGCATGCTCCCGCCCCAGAGCAGGTTCTTCAGTCGGTTGATCGCGCAGATCGTCCCATGCCCCTCCTGGGACAGAACGGCGACGAGAAGCCAGCCTCCGGGTCTCAAGGCGCGAAAGACCCGCTTCATCGCCCCCTGGATAATGGCGTCGGGCAGGAACATCTGGGGCACGAAGGCAAGATCAAATGCCTGCTCATCCGTCATATCTTCCACCCGCTCCCGCCGAACGACGACCCGCGCCGCCAATCCAGCCTCCTGCACGTGGCGGTCGCCGATGGCTGCCGGGTGTAACGCGGGCTCGAGCGCTACCGCTGCCAAATGAGGAAAGTGCTTGCAGAGCGCAATCGAAAGGCCCGCGGCTCCCGCTCCCACATCGAGAAGGCTCGCACCGGGCCTTTCGAGCTGGGGGATGAGGCCCGGCAGGAATTTCAATTTGGGCAGGGCCCGGGTCGTCCAGAGCCGGGTCAGGATGCCTTGAGCCTCGATGATGGCTTCATCCTTATGGGTCCAGCCGTCGAGGGTCAGGGTGCCGTCCGCAAGTCTGCGCCGAAAGCTGTCGGCTTGCAGGAGAGGAGCCCGAAGGGACGCACGAAAGGTCAGCAGACCTTCGGGCGTGGTGAAGGGCATCAGGGTAGGGGCCGCGCGAACGCGATCCTGCTCCCACACCACGAATCCATAACTTGCGAGAACGTCGATTAAGGTTCGTACGAGTTCTGACGGCAGCGACGCAGCGCGTGACAGTTCATCGATCGCTGCCGGCTTGCCGAGATGGCCGAGAAGACCGCTCTCGGCACAGGCCGAAAGCGCACTGGCCGACCAGACGGCGCAATCGGCTTCCTCAAGAACTTTCAGCACAGCGCCCGGCCGCCGGAACGACGGGGCGGTCGGCCTATGCCAGGAGCCGAGGCCGATGGAGCCAAGCCCCATACGGTCTCCTCCGTGAGACAGAAGAGCATAGGCGCGCCACAGCATGACAGCCCTATCGGATCGGGATCACGACCGTCGTCGCGGGCTCCGTGACGACGATGCGGGCGGCCTCGAAGTTCGGAGGGCCACGGCGGCCGACATCGTTCGAGAAACCGTAAGGTTCATTGGGCAGGCCGATGAAGCTTCGGTCGAGCTTGCCATTGCCGTTCACGTCATGAAAGACCGCGATGGCATACGAGCCGGGCTTCACGTTCCGGATGCGCAGCTCGACCGTTCCCGCCGTGGCCCGGCCGCGATCCTTGTAGGGGCAGGTGGCCTCGTCGAAGCTCGTGTCGCAGATCCCGGCATAGACCATGCTCCGATCCGGCTGTACGCCCTGTGCGCGGATCGTGAGCGTTGCCGCGTGAGCGGATGAGACAGAAAGGAGAAGAACCGCAGTCAGTCCAACAGACCTCATCCGATCCTCCCTTACAAGGCCGCTTCGCCGAGTGGAGCAATTGCGGGTTCCGTTTCTGCGTGGCCCGCTCTGCGGCGCTCTCGATCCTCCAGCAACAGGCGCGTCGTGATGCGTGCGCCTTCATAGATCACGGGCAGCCCGCTGCCGGGGTGCGTGCCGCCGCCGACCAGATAGACGTTGCGGCCAAAGCGGTTGTGCGGCCGGAAATAGAGCATTTGCGTGAGATTGTGCGCGAGGTTGAAGGTGGCGCCCTCAAATACGGCGAACTCGTCCTGCCAGCCGCGCGGCGTCACCACGCGCTCGAAGCGGATGCGGCTCTCGATGTCGCCGAGTCCAAGGACTTTCAGCCGCTCGAGCGCAAGCTTGCGATAGCGCGGCGCCTCGCGCGCCCAATCGATCCCGCAACGCAGGTTCGGCACAGGGACGAGCACATAGAGACTGGTGTGGCCTTCGGGTGCGAGCGATGGATCGCTTACACCGGCATGCTGCACATAGACCGACGGCTCTTCGGGCAGGATCCCGTTGGTGACTTCGTGGATGTTGCGCTCGTAATCCCGCGACAGCAGGATCGTGTGGTGGGCCAGATCGCCGACACCGCCTTCGATGCCCAGGTAGAGCATGAAGGTCGAGCAGGAGATCTTTGCGCGATCGAGTTTCTTGTTCTTCCAGCGTGGCCGCATGGCTTCCGGAACAAGGCGGCGCACGGCATGGCCGAAATCGCCATTCACCACCACGGAGCCAGCCGCAAAGCACTCGCCGTTCGCCTCGACTCCGACCGCTTCGCCGTTCTCGTAGACGATGCGCTCCACCGGCGTGTTCAAGCGGATGTCGACGCCCATCTTGCGCGCGACATTCGCCATCGCGTCCGAGACCGCGCCACAGCCGCCCATGGGATGAAAGACACCGTGCTCGTATTCGAGGAACGAGAGAATCGTGAACAGGCTCGGACATTGGAATGGCGACATGCCGAGATATTTCGTCTGAAACGAAAACGCGAGGCGCACGCGCGGATCGGCGAAATAGCGCTTGAGATCGCTGTCGACGCTGGAAAAGGGCCTTAGCTTCGGCAGAGCCGCCAGCATCGCCGGGGAGAAGAGATCCGCCGGGCTTGAGAAGGCCTGTTCCAGAACCGGCCGAAAGGCCTCGAGCTTGTCGCGGTTGTCGTCGAGAAACCGGCGCACGTTGCGCGCATCGGCAGGCGCAAGACGACCGATTTCCTGTTCGAGCCGGTCCAGATCGTAAGTGGCGCGAATGGAGCCGCCGCCCTCGAAGACGAGGTGATATTGCGGGTCGAGGCGCTTGAGTTCGACATGATCTTCAAGCCGCTCGCCGCAGGCCTCGAAAATGTCCTTCAGGACGCGCGGGTACAGGAAGAAGGTTGGGCCGATATCGAACTTGTAGCCGCCTGGTGCGTGAATGGTCCGGGTACGCCCGCCAACGGCGGATTCGCGTTCGAACACGGTGACCGGCACGCCCTCTCGTGCCAGCAGCATGGCGGAGGCCAAGCCTCCCGGCCCGGAGCCAACGATGGCGACCTGGGGCAAGCGGGCGGATTCGAGCATGAGCCGGCTGCCCTCAGCTGTCGTGAAACAATGGCTGTCAGAACTAGACTTGACCTGTCGTTCGACCAGAGGTCGCGGCGCAGGATCACGAAAAGGTGAAACTTTCCCGCTGCGGAAAAGTAACGTTATTCAGGCTATAAAAGCCGAAGGGAACCTTTCTCCAGGCTAGTATTGCGAATAGTTCTATAACTCTGAAGGATAACTGAACGTAGAAAAATTTCTCAGCGCCTTATTCTTGCCTTTTTAAGGCTCAGTTTCACTTTCAACCGAAACGGAAGGGGAGACTGTCCTTGAAGAATATCCTCACCCGGGCATCTGCAATGGTGCCTCTTCTTCTCGTAGCAGCCTGCAATACAACCGCCTCAAACGATCCCGCCATCACGGGATCCATCTCACAAGCGAATATCGAGACCGGCGAAGCCATTCAGCGCGGCACCGCCTCCTGGTACGGACCGGGATTTCATGGTCGCAAAACCGCCAGCGGCGAGCGCTTCAATTCCTATGACATGACGGCCGCCCATCGCTCTCTGCCGTTCGGCACGAGACTCAAGGTCGTAAACGAAACCAATGGCCGCTCGGTCGTCGTCCGGGTGAACGATCGCGGTCCATTCGCTCATCGGCGAATCATCGATCTCGCCAAAGGCCCTGCCTTGGCGCTGGGGCTGACGGCCACCGGCACGGGTTATGTTTCCCTGCACAGGATCGATTAGGCGCTTCTTAATCCCTTCCGGCGATTCTTGGCTCGATTCGGGACCAAGGGTTGCTTACATGGAATCGAGATCGTCTCAGGCGACGAACGTCATCCGCTTTCCGGGCGCGCGCTCGTCGGCCAATTCAAGCCGCGATCAACGAAGCCTGATGGATGCGGTTTATACCGCGGGCTCGCTGCCGATTGCGGCGAGCGATCGCGCAACCAAGATCATGGCAACGCGGCTCACCATCTTCGGCTTCGTCGTCATCGATGAATTGCAGGCGGATGGCACTGTGCGCCGGCTCCGGCCTTCCGAAGCGGTCCATACGTCCATGGCTTGCCCGTGGCGCGTCTCCAAACCGTCGAGCCGCTATCGGATCGATGAGGAATGGCCTAATACTACAGCCGGGCCTTGCGTCGGCGTCGGGTGCGTTTGCGCCAGTGGCATTCGCGCGCCCGCTGCTGATGGCGCCGGCGCCACACCGACCAGTGCTCGACGGCCTCAACCGAAGGCGGCCGCTCCCACACCAGATGCCAGAGCAGACGGCGCACTTCCGGCACGGTGAGCGGCAACAGCCCCGCGGCGCGTCTGACGGGCGTCTCTCCCCCCGATGGCG
>NZ_VOSK01000109.1 GCF_009296175.1 Microvirga tunisiensis
CATCAACATAGGCGGCAAACCGCGCCTCGCGCGTCTCTGATGGGATAGGAAGGTTCATCACACGCCTCCGCATGATGGATCTCCCGACTATAGCTCGCCTCGTGAGTTTATGACACAGTAGTACTAGTCGCACCTTACATTCGCATGTCTGAGCTGCGAGCCAAGTTTAGGGAGGAAATCCGCCACCGGGAGGCCGTGGCGGAGGACGGGTCATCTACAGCGCACTGGGCCCGAGACAAATCTTGAAGTGGTCGGCCCTGTCATGCGGACTGAGCATGGAACGGATGTGGAGCGTTTTCGCTTCGTTGAGATTTGCTCATGGGCTGCTCTGCAAGGCCCAAACCGTAGTATGATGCTGGTGCCGGACTGCGGAGAGATTGGTCGGAGACTCCCCGGCACGCGTGATGCGCTACCTTGAGCTTATTCTGTATGCCTTCGCGAAGTTCGTGATTTGGTACAGTGTTGTTTTGTTGTTCGGCATTGTTGCTGTCGAGGTTGCGACTTGTCCGGCCCAGAACCGCTTTGTCAAAAGCGAGCGGAGTGGAGCGACCTACGTGTGCGACCGCAACGGCGACATCGCTCGCTCCAATGCAGTTCTTCGGAAGCTTCTTCATCAGGGCGGGGAGGCTGATGAAACCCACCTTCGCGATTGAGAGTTATCTTGGTGCGGAGGGCCTGCCCCACAGGTCTCTTTGACCGTCCTCCGCGACTTCAGCCCCGTCCAGACCAATCCCGACGGGGCTTTTTCATGCCCAGGCGGTCTGGATGTGACGCTCATTCAGGAGCGCAACAATCCAAGATGGCGGGAGTTGGAATGACGCGGAGGCTCTTCGCACCATCTTGTGCGTGAACAGGCACACGACCTCCGTAAACTCAGCCCCGTTCAGAGGGATCCCAACGGGGCTTTTTCCTGCTCCAGCACCTGCTCGCGGCTCCAGGCGCCACCCCGGGCGGCTCTGATCCCGCGGGCGTTCAGCTCCGCCGCGATCTGCTGGAGGGAGACAACACCGGCGGCCCGCAGTTCCTCGATGATCGGAACAAGGTCTGCTGCGCGGCTCCGGGCCTTGGCCTGGCGTGCCGCGAGGCTGATGGCCCGGCCCTTGTCGCCAATAACCGGCAAGTTGCCCTGGTTCCCTCCGAGCTTCTTCCCCTGGCCTTGGCCGCCGCCAGGGCATCCTTGGTCCGCCGGGAGATCATGCGACGCTCTTCATCGGCTACCATGGCCATGATCCCGAGCGTCAGCCGGTTGGCGCTCGGCATGTCAGCCGCCACGAACTCCACTCCGGCCTTCTCCAGCCCGAGCAGGAAGTGCGCATCGCGACTCAGGCGATCCAGCTTGGCGATAACGAGGGTGGCGTTGTGCAGCCGGGCACAGGCGCAGCGCCTCGGTCAGCTTGGGCCGGTCAGAGCGCTTGCCGCTCTCGATCTCGACCACTTCAGTGACGAGTTGCCAGGAGCCGCCATTCAGGTAGTCGGCCACGGCCTGGCGCTGCGCCTCGAGGCCCAAGCCGCTGTGGCCTTGCTTGGCCGTGGACACCCGCAGATACGACACAAACCGGTCCTCGGCCATGGCATCCCTCCTTAGAACGTTTATCGCTACGCTCGTTCGTTGCGACAAACGTGACAGACCCGGAGGCGTGTCGAGGGCACTTTTACCCATGAGAATGTTAGACGAGGCTGGGGCGTCGGTTCATGCTGGGACGATGCGAACCGTGATCCTCGTTGCTACAGTCTGGGAGGTTCAGATAGCGACGGTCTATCAGCATCGTGGAGGGTTGCTGCTCAGTTCTCGTCGTCTTCCGGCAGGGATTCGATCTGCCCTATTCTCCAGGCGCGGTGACCAGCCTGCCGCTCCAAGGCTTCCACCTGCCGAAGAAGCTGTGTCGCCAATGTCGCTTCGCGCCGAAAACCTTGATCCCCTGGGTCGCTCCCCAGGCGCAGGTGCATATCACGCACTCTCGCCTCCAGGGCTCGCCTGAGAACACCCAACTGTTCTTGGTCCAGTTCCAGCAACATTGTCCTGCTCCGTGGGCTGGATTTCAGAGTTCAGGCTGCACGATCCAACTTGCGACGCATGACGAATGTGCTGTGGGTCTCTTGGACGACCTCAAAGCCATGCCGCTTATAGAACCGAAACGCTGGGTTATTCTTCAGCACGAACAGGGCCATGGACTTTGCTGTTCTGCCCTGTTCGTTCAGCCGCCGCATGACCTGTGAGCCAACCCCGCGCCGTTGATGCAGGGGCGCGACATACAGTTGCTTCAGGAAGGTTTCGTCGCCTGTCTGGCGAAACTCGACCCAGCCGATCTCCTGACCATTGAGCGTAATGATCCAGGTGTCGTCTGGACGCCACAGGCTCGCAAACTGTGCTTCTTGCTCGTGGTCCACCCACGCCATCCAGGCAATGGCCAGAGGTTTGATCGTTTGAACATACAGACTGAGAGCAAAGGAATAGTCGGCTGAAAGAGCCGGTCGGAGGGTAATCATTGTGTGATCGGTTAAGGAATGCAGTGGTGGTAATCAGAGAGCTTATCTTGAGTGGTTGCTTTTGGACTTCGCGTTGATCTCCTCCTACCACACGAGATCAGCTATGAGGAGTACGAGCACGATCCTTGTGGGCTCTGACGGCGTCATACGTTCAGCCCTGCTAATCTCGGGAATGATGCTCATAAGCTTCGGAACTTCAGACATGAGCGGGTTGGCAACTTTGGAACTGATCGGCGGCTATAGAATTAGTTGAACATACGGACCCCTACTAATCCCCGCATTCCCCTTGTGCAGTGGGTCCAAGACTTGCGAGAAGTTGCTCGACCCGGCGCTTGCGAAAGCAGCCGGGTTCTTTTTTGTCATCATGGGACAGCCGCTTGGTTCACGCCACCAACGAATACTGTCGCTTCACCGATAATCTCGATGGCCAAGCTTGCCTGTTCAGGTTAGATTCAAGGCTAAGGGGCAAAGGCTTATGGGATGACCAAGCAGGTTGACGGCAAACCGCTCGTCCTCCTTCTGGAGGATGAGGCCCTCATTGCTCTCAACCTTCAGGACGAGTTGCAGAATGCAGGCTATGAGGTAGCTGGTCCCTTCACAGCCTGTGCCGCTGCTCTGGAGTGGCTTCAGACAGTCACCCCTGCGATGGCCATTCTGGATGCGGCTCTGACCGATGGTTCCTGTCGCGAGATCGCCCTGGAGCTAACCCGTCGCGAGGTCCCGTTCCTGATCTACTCAGGATACCAAGAGGACCAGCACCTTCTGGCCGAGTTCCAGCATGTCACCTGGATCGAAAAGCCGGTTCCGTGTGCTGTTCTGGTCCAAGCCTGTCAGCAGCTTCTGGTCGGCGGTCTCTAAATTGCCTGGGGAAATCAGTCGCTTCGCGTGAACGCTCGCACATTCAGTACGTTCTCATGGGTGGTCTCAGCGGTAAGTGGCGCGTCGTGGACAACAAAATGCAGCCTGTCTGGACGGAAGATGACCGGCTTGCAACCCTGCGCAGCTACCGGGTTCTCGACACGCCATCGGAGCCCACCTTCGATGATCTGGTGCAACTCGCCGCCCGTGCCTGTCAGGCTCCCATTGCCCTGATCAGCCTGATTGATGAGCGCAGGCAATGGTTCAAAGCCGAGGTGGGGCTCGGGGTGCGTGAGACGCCGCTCGACCGCTCGATCTGTCTCACGGCCATGCTTGAGCCGGGGCTGACCATCATTCCCAACCTGACCAACGACCCTCGCTTTGCCCACAACCCGCTGGTGACAGGGGAGCCGCATTTGCGCTTCTATGCCGGGGCGGTGCTGCGAACACCGGATGGGGTGCCTTTGGGAGCACTATGCGTGTTCGACCGCGTGGCCCGTGACCTCCCAGAGGAGCAGGCTTCCACCCTCACATTGCTCGCGCGGCAGGTGATGTCGCAACTGGAGCTACGGCGGGAGATTGCTGAGCGGGATGAGAGGCTGGAGGCCGCTCGGCAGATCGAGCAGAGGCAGGCGCTGCTGGTGCGCGAGCTTCACCACCGGGTGAAGAATACGTTGGCGACCGTCCAGGCGCTGGTTGGAGCCACAGGCCGATCCACGGGCAGCTTCGACGAGTTCTACCGCTCCTTCTCGAACCGCATCGCCTCTCTGGCGAAGACCCATAACCTGCTGACCGAGGACTACTGGCAAACCGCATCCCTGCGGGAGATTGCCGTCAACGAACTCAAGCCGTTTGCTGAGAGCAGGCAGCCTCGCTTCATGCTGATCGGACCGCATGTCGAGCTATCGGCTGATCTGGCGGTTCCGGTCGGTATGGCCCTTCACGAACTGACCACGAATGCGGTCCGGTACGGGGCTCTTTCGGTCCCGGCGGGATATGTGCGGGTTCAGTGGAGCGTGAGTGAGAATGAGGGGGTCAGGAAGCTTCACCTGGAATGGAGCGAATTTGGTGGTCCGCCTGTGAGCGAGCCGCAGCACCAAGGCTTTGGCACAATGCTGCTCCAGCGGGTTCTGCCCATGCAGTGCCATGCCGAGGTGGAGGTCAGGTATGATCCGGAAGGCTTGCGGTTTCGGATGAATGCGCCCTTGGTCGAACGGCGGCTGGTCCCGGCGTACTGACGGCTGCCTCGGATAAAGAAGCTGCGGCCAAGTTCGATTTCAGCACTCCTTCGCGCCCCTGACGACGATTTCTTGGATTGTCAGGTCTGGGGTGAGAACCGCACCTTGAACTGGAGTGCTCCATGGCCATGAAGTACGTCATGCTGAGACTTGATGGCGGCGAGTTGCTGCCGCTCGTCTTTCCCGCGTTCATGCAGCACGCTCACATGGCTCAAGCTGTGCCAGCCACGGTGGTGAGCGCCGGTCGCGTTCGTCTGGAGAACGGGAAGGTCATTGCCGGTGGCGCATCAAGCTCACTGAACGTCTCATCACGAAAGAGGACGCCAGATTATCCAGATGTATTTTGATGGGCAGAACGTCATCCAGCAGGAGGTCTAATCGGGGCCGGAACAAGAGCTGCTCTCAATGGCACGATTAGGTAGAACGGATTGGCAACCCTTCACGCCCAGGCTTCAGGACTGACCCGCAATTTGAAGCCAGATGATCGTCACTTCGCTCTGGTACCCGTTTGAAGCTCCCGCGCTAATCGGCTTCGGCAAACCTATCCCGACACTTGCACTCTTTCACGGACGATCCTTTGGGGAGCAGTACGCTTTCCCATCAGGTGCTCGGCCTTGGATGATGGCACAAACACCGAGATCCAAGCTGCATTCAGCCATAGCGTGGGTCTTTTGGTCAGTTTACCGACTCACGTTCTTGCTACGTACTACGTTACCGTGTGTTTGGGAGCAGATCTTGTTCCAGCCCCAACCTGACAATGCCCTATGGGATCAATCCCAAGAATTGCGCAGTCTCCTGATCCACTGGGATGCCGCTGCGCTGCCGCTCGACCTCGACCGCCCATTCTCGATCGCCCGGGGCCATGACGGTCTGCCCCTCCCGGGCCGCACTCGTCCGGAGTGCGGCGAGATAGCGGCTGATGGCCTCATCATAGAGGGCCCGTCCCAAGAACTGACCAGGATCGACCGCGAGGCAAAAATGCCCCATCCGACGGGGCGTCTCAAAATCATGCGTCTCAGCCATCCGGATCAGCTCATGATCGAGGGTGCTGCCAGTCAATATTGCTGAAAATAGGGTCACCATTCCGGCCAAGGCAGCTCCCTTGAACCCAAAGTCAATCCCTCCGAGTGGCATCAGCATCTCGACAAGGGCAGGATCTTGGGTCGGCTGGCCTGATTGATCGGCAGCGACACCCGCGGGCAGAGTCCTGCCCAAGGTCTTGTAGAGGAGCACGCGATTGAAAGGGATCGACGAGGTTGCCATGTCCAGAAGCCAGGGCTTTTGGTCTGGAACGGGTGCTCCGACCGCAACGGGGTTTGTGCCGTGGAACCGCTCAGCTCCGCCGTGAAGGCCAACGATCGAGTCCGTGTTCGACATCGAGACTGCGATGCAACCAGCCTCGGCTCCAGCAAGCGCATAGGCTCCGGCCGCGCCAAAATGGGACGAGTTGATCACCCCGACTGCACCAACTCCGGCTTCTTTCGCCAAGCTGCAGGCCAGCTCCATTGCCGCATAACCGGCGGCATGACCGAGGCCGTTGTCGGCATCAAGAACGGCAGAGCCTATAGCCGTGCGGCGGATCTGCATCTTTGGCGTTGGATTGACACGTCCGCTCCGCAGCACGCGGGCATAATGTGGTGTAAGCCGGACCCCATGACTGTCGATCCCAAGGCGCGACGCGTGCAGCATGGCACGAATAGCTGCACCGGCTGAAACTTCGTCGGCACCGGCGTTCTGGAGTCCGGCGAAAGTTCGGGCTTCAAGCTGGTCCAGTGGAGCAATAATAACGTCTGTCACATCAATCTCTTTTGATTTCGCGCGTTCGGGATCCAGCCGGTTTACGACGCTCAGTTGACCTTGAAATCGGCGAAGAGGCTAACTCCGCCGCAAGCATAAAGTGTCTAACCGTCACATGCGAGGCGTCGTCGGATGCCAGACAAGCGAAAACAGCCACAGCAAACGTGCTGCTCCCTTAGTCTGGCGTGAAGATCTTAGGGTTCTGACCTGACACACGCTCCAACTCCTCCATGACAGCTTCCAAATGGGTCTTCATAGCGCGTCGTGCTGCCTCAGCGTCACGAACCTCAAGGGCATGGAGCACCTCGCGATGTTCAATAAGGGTAGCCATATGCCGGCGCGGCGAAGAGAGAAGGCGACGAGCTCGATCAATGTTAGCACGTGATACCTCAATGATCGCTGCAATCCGCGGAAGCTCCAGGGCCTCGACCAGAGTGTTATGAAAGGCTAAGTCAAGGTTATGAAATCCCAATGGATCTTTTCGCGCAACAGCTTGCTCCTGGGCCCTCAGATTACTCCGAAGTACGTCCAATGCGGAAGGTGATAGACGGTGAGCGGCTGTCGCAGCCACCAGCTCCTCTAAAGCTTGTCGGATTAGCATGAACTCCCTGATCACACGCAGATGTATTCGAGTTACTCGGGTGCCGCGTTGTGGCAAAACCTCAACGAGGCCTTCTACGGCTAAGCGCGCGAGCGCCTCCGAAACGGGGAACATCGAAACGCCGAGTCTGGCGCAGACGGCTCTTTTGTCAATCAACTCGCCCGGGGTGAAATCCAAGGAAATGATAGAGGTTCGCAGCGACTGTTCTACCTGCTCCAAAGTACTTCCGCGGGGCCGATGCTCGAGACGAGAAAGGAACGTATATTTACTATTGTTGTCGGGTGCTTGCATGGTGCGGGAGTGCTAACAGTTACATGCCTCAGACGCTATAGTCGGATTAAGACGGTGATGCTCGCAACCTATTCCTCAACGTCCAGAAAACAGGGCAGAGTGTCTATGTGGTTTGTCACTGATAAGCTGTCCTAAGGATCAGATAAACGTTGTACGCTGACTAGGCCTAATCCCTGCTCGCATAAGGGCCAAGTACCCGGAATGAAACTTACATACTTCACTGTAGGTGAGGGGTGCAGGGTCTAGGCTACTCAATCTGCCGAAAGTCTAAGGTGGATCGTTGCAGCTTCCTTTATGTTCTGAAGCCCGTTGTCTCCGCCGAGTCTCAATAGCCGCTCTCCCTTCCTGATAAATCCAGAGAGGGCAAGTTATGATGAACCTAGTCGTCTAAAGTCGATCGTTCAGGCGCATTACCAACGCCCTACGCTGAACTAATCTCACTTGACACACTACAGATATTACTATCTTTTTTAAGAAAATTGGCCGGACCAATCCAGAAAAGGCGGCCGCACATAACCGGCTTGGGGCGGGAAACGATCGCAGGAGGGGACCTTGTCACTCAAGGTCGATGAGTCACGGCGGCTTTACCGACAAATTGCCAAGCACTTACGCGATCTGATTGATAGCGGTGAGTATCCGATTGGCGGACGGCTGCCTTCTGAGCGCGAGCTTGCCGATCGCCTCCAGGTCTCTCGCACAAGTGTGCGAGAAGCGCTCATTGCTCTTGAAGTCGAAGGCCTTGTTCGCATCAATGTCGGCTCCGGCATCTACGTTCTGGGACCGTCAGCATCAAGGTTGACAATACCTTCTGGCGAAGCTTCGATCGAAGGCCCCTTCGAAATTCTGCATGCACGTGAGATCTTAGAGCCGTCCGTGGCAGCGGAAGCGGCTACTCTCGCGGATCCTGGGCACGTCGGTGCCCTTGACCGAATTCTTGCCCAGATGGAGCAATCTGGAGGCAACGATAAATGGATCTCGCTTGATCGCGAATTCCACGTCGCAATCGCAGCGTCTCTTTCGAATGGGGTGTTAGCCCGCTTCATTGGGCAGCTCTTTGATCAACGGATGAATCCCTACTTCCGGCGACTAGCAAGTTATTTCGAGGATGCAAGCACTTGGAGCCAAGCGCTCGCTGAGCACAGGGTCATCCGCGATGCCATTGCAGCGGGCAATCCTGAAGCAGCGCGGCAGGCAATGAGACAACACTTGAGGCTCTCTCAAGAGCGCTTTTCGAGAAGTTTCGGTGAAATTGCAGTGCTGTCCCACCGATCGGGCAAGGTCACGCCCGTACTTCGCAGACGAGCGGAAAGCCCGCGCGAGTTGCAAATGAAAACCAGCAGGAGAAAAATATGACGACAGTGAAATGGTCAGCGGTTGTAGCAGCTGTACTTGGCCTCGCAATTACGGGAGGGGCGGCGCAGGCCCAAACGAAGCTGAAATGGGCTCACGTGTACGAGCCAAACGAGCCATTCCACACGCAGTCAGTGTGGGCCGCCGGCGAACTCGCCAAGCGCACCAACGGGCGCTACACGATCGACGTCTATCCTTCCTCGCAACTTGGCAAGGAAACCGACATTAATCAGGGCCTGTCCCTTGGTTCAGTTGACATGATCATTTCAGGGTCCAGCTTTGCCGCTCGAAGCTATCCCCCCATTGGCGTCACGTATTACCCGTACGTCTTTCGAGATGCGAACCACCTCCTAGCATATACCAAAAGCGACGTATTCAAGGAGCTTGCCAAGGGCTACACGGACAAAACCGGACACCAGATCCTTGCGGTGACCTATTATGGCGCGCGCCACACATCGTCGAACAAGCCCATTAAAACATGTGCTGACATGAAAGGATTGAAGATCCGCGTTCCGGACGTGCCAGCCTACCTGGCGATGCCCCGCGCGTGCGGTGCCAACACTGCTCCGATCGCATTCGCAGAAGTGTATCTTGCGCTTCAGAACGGGACCGTCGAGGCTCAGGAAAACCCTCTGACTACGATCGAGGCCAAGAAGTTCTACGAGGTGCAGAAGCACATCGCCCTGACCGGGCATATCGTCGACCATCTCAACACGGTGGTGTCCGCCAATCTGTGGAAGAAGCTCTCTGACGAGGACAAGAAAATCTTCTCGGAGGTCGCCCAGGAAGCAGCCGCCCGCGCAACCGCCGAAATCCATTCCAAGGAGAAAGAACTCGTTGGCTTCTTTAAGGATAAGGGACTAACCGTCTCTGAGGTCGACAAAGAGGACTTCAAGCAGAACGTCTTGAAGAACGTCACATTCGAGTCCTTCGGGTATCGCAAGGCGGACTACGATAAAATACAGGCCATCAAGAGCGAGCCTGCGTTGTAAAGCTCGTGGTTGCTCTGTCAGGGGTACCAACTCCCCTGGCAGGCTTCCGACCGAAAACCGTCGACTATCTCGATTATTCAACGATAATTCTGGAGTGAACGGGATGAAGCCCGAGATTCATACTGAGATCACGGCTGAGGAACTGGCCCACGCTTTCGAGGAGCCGGTTCCTGAGGTCGATCTCAAGCAGTATGGTGTTGAGGACTGGGCGACATTAGCGATCTTTTGGCTGATGGCCTTCGCGGTCTTTCTGCAATTCTTGACGCGGTACGTGCTCAATGACTCTTTCGCGTGGACCGAGGAGATCGCAACCTACTGCTTGGTAGCAGTGGTGTTTCTTGGGGCTGCGATGTGCGTCCGCTTGGGGCGCCATATCCACGTTGATCTGCTCTTCCGTTATCTGCCAGCAAGGGTCGCGAGAGCATTGGCAATCATGATCGACGCCATTCGCACAGTTTTCTTCGCCTACGCGGCTTATCTTGTGTGGAACTTCATGGCGATTGTCGAAGGCGAGACTATGACCACAATCATGCTGCCGAAGAACTGGGTTTATGGCTGTGTCTTCGTGGGATTCATCCTGATGTTTCTCCGATCAGTTCAGGTGTCGATTGATAACTGGCGCCGCGGCTACTCTATTCTGGAGAGACCAGAGGCTTTCGACGCAGCCCCGATCTAACAACTTCAATAATCCGATGTCCTAAGATTTGATCGGAGCTCGCCCATGCTTATCCTCGTCGGTTCATTTCTCACTTTGATGCTCCTTGGCCTGCCTGTGGCTTTAACGATGGCCGTCTCGTCTCTGATTTATATCCTTGCCACGGGAATCGCACCCGACGTCGTCCTGGCTCAGCGCATGATCGCCGGCGTGGAGAGTTTTCCGCTGCTTGCCGTGCCGTTCTTCATTCTCGCGGGCAACCTGATGAATACTGCTGGCGTCACGGGGCGGATCTACAGCTTCGCGGTCGCACTAGTCGGCTGGATGAAGGGCGGGTTGGGGCAAGTCAACATCATTGGCTCAGTAATCTTTTCCGGAATGTCGGGAACTGCGATCGCTGACGCCGCTGGCCTTGGCACAATCGAAATCAAGGCTATGAAGGACCACGGCTACTCGACTGAGTTTGCCGTCGGCGTGACCGCCGCTTCCGCGACACTTGGGCCGATCATACCGCCGTCCTTGCCATTCGTGATCTACGGCATGATGGCCAACGTTTCGATTGGGGCGCTTTTCCTTGGAGGATTAATCCCCGGCGTCGTCATGACACTCATGATGATGGCAACGGTGGCATATTTTGCCTATAAGAACGGTTGGGGCAGTGACAGTCCATTCTCCTGGCGCCAACTCGGGAATGCGACGGTCGAGGTCATCGTTGTCATGATGTTCCCGGTCGCTGTCTGGGCCATGGTCCAGTTCGGCCTGTCGACCAACGTCGCAATCGGCATTGCGCTCGCGATTCTCCTTGCGCTCGACTGGTACTTCGATTTCTCCGCTGTCATGGCCCTTATGGCGCCCGTCATCCTGATCGGCGGCATGACGCTCGGATTGTTCACACCAACTGAGGCTGCCGTCGCCGCAGTAATCTGGTCGCTTTTCCTCGGTCTCGTGCGCTACCGCTCGATGACTTTGAAGACGCTGGTCAAAGCAACATTCGATACGATCGAGACCACTGCTTCGGTGCTGTTCATCGTGACAGCCGCATCGATCTTCGCGTGGCTTCTCACGGTAAGTCAGGCCGCTCAGATCCTATCGGACGCGATCCTCGGTATCACGCAGAACAAATGGGTCTTTCTGCTCCTGGCGAACCTGCTGATGCTGTTCGTTGGCTGCTTCATCGACACCATCGCAGCCATAACCATCCTTGTGCCGATCCTTCTTCCGATCGTACTCAAGCTCGGCATTGATCCGATCCATTTCGGCTTGATCATCACCCTCAACCTCATGATCGGGCTTCTCCATCCGCCTCTCGGGATGGTCCTGTTCGTACTAGCTCGCGTGGCGAAGCTCTCGGTCGAGCGCACGACCGTGGCAATTCTTCCTTGGCTGATTCCACTAATGCTTGCGCTTGTCGCGATCACCTACATTCCTGAGTTGACTCTCTGGTTGCCGCGAACGATGGGAGTGGCAAAGTGACCGAAACTTGTCTTGCTGCAACGCTCTTTGGAGCCGAAGATCTTCGGCTGGTGGAAGCGCCGATCGGTCCTTTAACGCCCGGCATGGTCCGGGTGCGCTTTGGTGCAGGCGGGATCTGCGGGTCAGACATGCATTACTACCGACATGGACGGACTGGGGAGTTTGTTGTGAACTCCCCGTTAATCCTTGGTCACGAGATCGCGGGCGAGATCGTAGATATCGCGGCTGACAGCGGTGACCTTCAAATTGGCGACCGCGTCGCAGTCAATCCCTCACGGTGGTGCGGTTACTGCGATAGATGCCAGGAAGGCCGTCCGAACCTATGTGAGAACATCTATTTCATGGGATCGACATCAAAGACCCCGCACATGCAGGGGGGCTTTGCCACGTATTTTGATGCCATCCCGGCCCAGTGTATCAAAGTGTCGGACAGTACGCCAATGGCCGCTGCAGCGCTGGCAGAGCCCCTCGCTGTTTGTCTTCACGCCATCAGCCGGGCCGGCCAGGTGGAAGGCCGAAAAGCAATTGTGTTTGGCGCAGGTCCTATCGGTCTCCTGACACTATTGGCTGCTCGATTGGCCGGAGTCTCGGAGGTCGCGATGGTCGATGTCGCCGCCGCTCCGCTTGCCTTTGCGCAGCGTTTAGGCGCTGATCATACCGTTGATATCTCTGGGGGCGAGGATGCTCTGAAAGAACTTGCTGCAGCGAAGTCTTTTGACCTGGCCTTCGAGGTCTCTGGGACAGCCTCCGGTTTAGCTTCGGCGATATCCAACGTGCGTCGCGGCGGGACAGTCGTTCAAGTCGGCAATTTACCCGGCGGTCAGATCCCAATCCCTGCCAACGCTGTGATGGCTAAGGAAGTAGACCTCAAGGGCTCCTTCCGCTTTGGCGAGGAATTTGAGCAAGCTGTGCGTCTCATTGACAACAGGATGATTGATGTCCTTCCCATCGTCACCTCCGAGTGTCCGCTTTCCGAAGCTACAGAAGGCTTCCGCGCAGCTCTAGATCGATCGCAGAGCGTTAAAGTCGTCCTGACAGCTTCTTAAGCCGGATTACCTGATGGAAGAAATGGCTGATCGCCGTTATTGTGCACCAGAGATGCTCTTCGTGAGCGGTGAGGAAGTATCTTCGATGACTACGCATACTGCCACGTCCCATCCGGTGATTTGCCTTCACCCCCACGATCACGTGGTCATAGCGCGCGCGACACTGTTGCCGGGAGCGCAAGTTGCAGACGGTATCGCAGCCTATGACCGGATCCCGGCTGGGCACAAAGTTGCCGTGCGCCCGATTGCTGCAGGCGAGGCGGTACGGCGTTACAACCAGATCATTGGCTTCGCCACAGCCCCAATTACCCCGGGCCAGCACGTGCATGTTCATAATCTAGGCATGGGTGAGTTCACTAAGGACTATGCCTATGGCCAAGATGCAAGGCCGACAGAGTATGTCGACACCCCGGTCACGTTCGAGGGCATCCAACGCCCGGATGGGCGTGTGGCGACCCGCAACTACATCGGCATTCTGACCTCGGTAAACTGCAGCGCTCATGCAGCCAACTTGGTGTCCGATGCCTTTAAGCGGCACCCTTTTACCGGCTTTGATCCTCTAGCCGAATTCCCGAATGTCGATGGTGTGGTTGCATTGACGCACAAGACTGGCTGCGGCATGCCGGAAGGCGAGCCCCTTCAGCTGCTGCGCCGCACGCTCGCTGGCTATGCCCGCCATCCGAACTTTTCCCACATCGTGGTGCTTGGCCTCGGCTGCGAGGTGAACCAGATCAGCGGGATGTTAAAGGAGCATAAGCTCACCGACCGGATCCGTAACATGGATATCCAGAGCATGGGCGGCACTCGCAAGACCGTTGAGGCTGGCATAGCCTTCGTGAGAGAGGTCTTAGCCGAGTCAAACAAGGTGCAGCGCCAGGCGGTGCCTGCGAGCGAGCTGAAGGTGGCGCTACAATGTGGTGGCTCGGATGGCTATTCCGGCGTTTCCGCGAACCCGGCCCTCGGAATCGCCAGCGACCTTGTCGTGCGCCACGGCGGCACGGTGATCCTGTCCGAAACAACTGAGACGTATGGTGCCGAGCACATCTTCACCCGTCGGGCGGTAAGCCGCGAGGTCGGCGAGAAATTGGTCGAGCTGATGCGCTGGTGGGAAGAGTACACGCACAAGCACGGGGCGGAGATCAATGCCAACCCGTCACCTGGCAACAAAGCTGGTGGGCTGACCACAATCCTGGAAAAGTCGCTTGGCGCCATGGCCAAGGCGGGCAGCACCAACCTCGTTGACGTGATCAAGTATGCCGAACCCGTCATAGCACGCGGCTTCGTGTTCATGGACACTCCCGGCTTCGATCCCGTCTCGGCCACAGGTCAGGTCGCCGGTGGGGCCAACGTGGTCTGTTTCACCACGGGACGCGGCAGCGTGTTCGGGTGCAAGCCATCGCCATCGATCAAGATCGCGACCAATACGCCTCTGTACCGGCGCATGGAAGACGACATGGATGTCAACTGCGGCACCATCGTCGATGGCGAGGAGACCGTGCGGGAGGCTGGACAGCGTATCTTTGATCTAATCCTACGGGTCGCCTCCGGCGAGCGCACGAAAAGCGAGTTGTATGACTTCGGCTCCGCCGAGTTCGCACCGTGGCCGCTCGGCGTGACAGTGTGATCCTTGGGCACAGTGCCTCATGAGAGGAGGGCAATGTGGCGGATCGTAAGCTAGATCAGGCTAGTGTAGGCCTAGGCTCAAAGGCGCAGGCTCGCAGACTAGCGGAACAGGGCCTGCATGAACAAGCGACCGGCCACAACGAGGAGGCAGATCGTTTGCTTATCCAAGCCCAGGAGATTGACCCTGAAGCTGTCGCCGATGTGCTGCGTGAGCACGACGCTGCACGAGCGCCCGATGCAAGGCTGCAGGCGACGGCGGATCAGGACGTGGAGCGCGTGCTTCCGCGGATCAAACCCGGACCAGAGCAGTCCAGCGGATGAGCCGAAGAGTGGATTGGATCTGGTCCTTGCAGGTTCCCTGAAGGTGAACCTGCCGATTTCGGTACGCCGGTCGATCTTGGATGGTCCTTGGCAAGGCTCCGTTGCATTAACTTGGAACGGTCGCAACGAACCCAGTCGAACGGGTTGCTCAGACAGCAAGACCGAAGAGCTGGTTGACGAAACGGATTTCGCCTGTGGATCCGGGCTCCGTCAGCATGCAATGGCCGCGGCGGATCATCCGCATCACCTCGAAGCCTTTGATGGTGGCGGAGGCTGTTGCCATCCTCTGGAAGCCGCGGGTCGGCCGGATGACGCGCTTGAGTGCTCCATGGTCGGCCTCAATGATGCTATTCAAATAATTTCGATGTCCGGTGCTCAACTTTTTTCGACAGCAGGCCTTCCTTCTGCAGGCGCTGGATTGCCTTGGGATACGACGCCAGTTTGGCGGTCGTGATGGACGATGGTGGGTAGTCGCTCATCGTCCTCAGGGCTTTGCGCAGGAAGCGATAGGCTGCTTTGGTGTTGCGGCGGTCTGACAGCATGAAGTCGATCAGCTGTCCGTGCTTGTCGCCCGCACGAAAGAGATACTTCCATTTGCCGCCAACCCGCACATAGGTCTCGTCGACGCGCCAAGAGCCAGGCCTATGCCCCTGGTAGCGGCGAACCCGTTTCTCAAGCTCCGGCGCATACCTCTGGACCCAGCGGAAGATCGTGGATGGGTCCACCTCGACCCCACGTTCCTGCATCATCTCGGCCAAATCGCGGTAGCTGATCCCGTCTTGCAGTACCACTGCACGCACAACAGGATGATCTCAACCGGAAAGCGACGGCGCTTGAAGATCGACAACAGGACGGCTCCTCGACTGGCTGCTCCTCCTTATGCCGCCAAGGTTAATGCAACGGAGCCGTCAGGCGTGCGATGCGCCGACGTGATCCGCCATGTTGGCGCCTCGAGACCCGAGCGGAAGCGCAGCGCCCTGCGTACTGTCCTTGGACGTCTGGTGCTCCATCTCAGCGTTGAGCTCGGCGCCAAGCAGAACAATCACCACCGACAGCCAGATCCAGATCATGAAGCCGACGCCCGCACCGAGCGAGCCATAGGTCTTGTTGTAGCTGTCGAAGTTGGCGACGTACCAGGAGAACAGCATCGAAGCCCCGAGCCACAGCACAGCCGCCGCGACGCTGCCCCAGGTCACCCAGCGCCACTTGGCATCATTGCGGCTGGGGCCGTAGCGGTAGATCATAGCCAGCCACGCACAAACGACGACAAGAAGGACAGGCCAGCGCAGGACGGCCAGGAACTGTTCGGCCGGCGTCACAATGCCTATGAAGGTAAAGATGATGGGCGCAACCACCACCGCGCCGATGGCCGTCATGACGACACGGATCATGCCAAGGGTGAACAGGAACGATGTGAAGTAGAACCGAAGCAGGCTCCGCTTCTCCTTCTCGCCATAAACCACGTTGAGGGCATCGAAGAGGGCTGCAACTCCCGAGTTTGCGCTCCAGATTGCCACTAGAAAGCCTATTGCAAAGGCGAGACTGAGTGTATCGCTGCCCTGGGTGATGATCAGGGTGACCTGCTCTCCGATGAGCTCCAGCACGCCCCCGGGCAGAATCCCAGCGAGAAGCGACAGATGGCCCCTGATCGTGCCGGTATCGGCAAACAGCCCGTAGAGCGACACGACTGTGGCAATCGCCGGGAACACGGCGAGCAGGGCGAAGAACGCGACTCCGCCTGAGGTCGACAGGATGCGGTCGTCCGGGATGGACCAGAACACGCGCCAGAGAATATCCTTCCAGCCGCGTGCCGGGATATCCGTGGGTGTGCTGGCCTGGCGTCCACGACCCGGCTCACCAGCGCGGGTTAAATCGTCCGACCGCCCGCTTGAGCTGGGCTCCTCGCCGACATGGGAGCGCCAGTCTTGAGCGTGTTCATTCGCTGCATGGTCATCCATGGGGCACCGTGGCCGCCTCCCTTATCTGAACTGAAGCAAGAGAGAGGTGGGAGATAAGATGATAGTGGAGATCGACAGAGAGATTACTGAGCAGAACGAGGCATTAGCCCCCAAACAGGACAGCATCATGCAGCGCTTGCTGTGGTCACGGCTTTTGAAGGTTCAATGGTGTCTCGTCTGGCGAGTTCTATGCACAGGGCCGTAGCCGCACGCAATGTCGAAGCGACAAGGTCCGCACGTGCGGCCTCGCGGAGGCTCTCGGCAGCCGTGGCGTCGGCAACCCAGCATCCCAGCACAATCTTCGCCTGTGGCATCTTCCGGCGCAGGCGACGCACCGCATAGCGCATGTGGGCCGGACTGCCGGCATCGAGAAAGGACAGGCACACCACGGCAGTATCCGCAGCCTCAAGCCGGGTGATCGATTGGACTGACAGCGAGGCTGCACCTTCGACACGTGCTTTGAGCCCATGCTTTGTCAGGAGTTGCGCCAGCATCAGGGCGGCCGCCTCATCGACTGGACTCTGGCCGGCAATGCACAGGATCGGCGCCTCTCCCGTGAAGCGGGGATCAAGATCCTCCGGCGCCAGAACCGGAAGATCGGCGGTTCCAAGCGCTTCCGCGCTGGCATCGACGGCCGCCGCTGCTTCCGGATCAACCGTCCGACCGGATGCCGGCTCCAGATCCGGATGATCGGACAGGTCGTCCACCAGTTCCTCGACCGTGCCCCTCATGCGTTCCAGGCGCGCCTCGTCGAGCACGCCGCGAAGCGCATCGGCGCGGGCGAGCCGCAATCCCGCCAGAGCGACCTCATCGTAATAGACGGAAAGCGAGCGCTCCTTCAGGAACTCCTCCGCGACATCAGCCGCCTCCGCCGGATCTCCGGCCAGCATGCGCTGGTAGAAGATCTCCGGCGGCGAGAGGGCCGGGCGGTCGCCCAGCATGACGTCCAGGAACTCGAGCCGCTCGACATGGCGGCCGAGCACGACCAGGCACACCGTCAGGGGGGTCGCGAGCACCAATCCGATCGGACCCCAGAGCCAGGTCCAGAATGTTGCCGCAACGACGACCGCGACCGGAGACAGACCCGTGCTGTGACCATAAACCAGGGGCTCGACCACGTGTCCGGCCAAGGGCTCCATGACGATGAACAGCGCGGCAGTCATCAGGAGCATCGACCAGCCCGGATCAACGGCCGCCGCCAGGGCCAGCGGGAAAGCGGCGGAGATGAACGCGCCGATGTAAGGAACAAAGCGCAGGATGGCTGCGAGGATGCCCCAGAGCACCGGACTTGGCACGCCGATGAAGTACAGGCCGATGCCGATCACCACGCCGAAGGCTGCGTTCAGGGCCAATTGCGTCAGGAACAGCTTGCTCAGGCGGCCTGCGGCATCGTCAAGGGCCGCGGTCGTCTTCTGGAGATCATGCGAGCCCGCAAGGCGAATCAGGCGGTTCCGCAGATCCTCGCGCTGCAGCAGGATGAAGATCACAAAGATGATCACGATCCCGGTGGTCGCAAGGGGGTGAATGAGCGGGGTAATGAAGGCGCCGAGGGTTTGCAGAGCTCCCGGGTCGGGCTGGCGCACTTCGACCGGGATGGGCTTCGTCTCGGCGGCGGGTGCGGCGCTCGGCGTCAGCGGGTTAGCCGGCCGGGCAGCGTCAGTCTGCGGCCTGTCGAGTTCCTTGCCGAGATCCTGCAAGACGTCCGCGGCTCGCTCCAAAGCACCGCTGCCTGCGGCGGACCCGCGCAAGGACAGCACCTTCTCGCGCATCGTGAGCTGATAGCGCGGCAAGTCTCCGGCAAGTTGGGTGACCTGTGTCGCCATCACTGTGGCGAGTGCCGTAATCCCGGCAAAGGCGACCAAGACGACCCCGATAACTGCGAGAACACGGGGCACGCGGAGTTTCTGCAACAGCCGGATCAAAGGCGCCAGCACGAAGCTCAGGAGGATCGCAAGGGCCACCGGAACGAAGACTTCCCGGCCGACGAACAGACCTGCAATGACGAGGGCGATCATGCCGACGACGCCAATGCCGCCCGTTGAGGGCTCCGAGACATACATGTCCCGCTCGGAACTCTTTGGCTTTAGGACTGACATTGATGGGGGTTCCTGGGCCGCCTGGAGTCGAGAGCTTCGATCCGGCGCTTAAGAATAACGCGTACAGAGCTGTTTCGATCCTGAGCCCGGTCATTGAAGGTCGGTGGCGGCCGACCTGCGTTTGCCGGGGGTTGTTTTGTTGGCGCTACTCTTATGTTCCAAAGGACGTCGCCCACGAATGTGACACTCTGCGATTGGGAAAGCCGTGACAGATGACTCCGACGCCGCTCACCCCGTACTGCTTTCAAGTCTGGGATGGTCTGATTTTTTCGAGGATCAGCTTGAGCCCCATGAGGCAGGCCTCGCCCCGCATCGTATTGCCACGGTCCACCGCGCCCGCCTGACCGCGATCTCTCAAACCGGGCCGGTCGAGCTGACACTTCCAGTTCACAGCCAGACCGGCGATTTTGCCGTAGGGGACTGGGTGCTTGCCGACCATCAAACCCAACTGCTGCATCGCCGACTGATCCGCAAGACAGTGCTGGAGCGTCGCACCGAAGGCAGCAAGACCCCGCAGCTCGCTGGTGCCAACGTCGATACGCTGTTCATCGTCACCTCATGCAATGCTGATTTCAACCCCGCCCGGCTGGAACGCTATCTGGCGCTGGCGAACGAGGCTGGGACCAACCCGGTGATCCTGCTGACCAAGGCTGACACCGTGGCGGATGCACGGGCGTATGAACAACAGTCCCTCGCGCTGCAACACGGGCTGGCCGTCGTGATCTTAAACCCCCTATCCAGAGATGCCGCAGGTGCTTTAGCCCCATGGTGCGGTGTGGGGCAGACAGTGGCGCTGGTCGGCTCCTCCGGTGTCGGCAAATCGACGTTGGTGAACACACTGGCAGGCCCAACGCAGGAGTTGGCCCAGCAAACCGGAGGAATTCGCGAACACGATGCCAAAGGACGCCACACCACAACCTCGCGCTCGCTTCATGCCATTGCAGGTGGCGGATGGGTGATTGACACGCCGGGAATGCGCACGCTCCGTGTCAGCGATGCGGCTTCTGGCATTGAGATCCTGTTCGCTGAAATTACCGAGCTTGCCCCTCTCTGCCGGTTCAGCGACTGCACCCACGCCCACGAACCCGGCTGCGCCGTCCGAGGAGCGGTAGCCGCAGGTGTGCTGGACCCGGAGCGTCTGACCCGTTGGCGCAAGCTGGTAGAGGAAAGCAGCAACCAGACGTCGGGCCGCAGCGGGCCGCGTGGCGGCAGTGCGACTGCGGGTCGAAGCAAGAGGCGCTGAACGACGATCGGCCGGGCTGCTCACCTACACACGAAATTGATCGCTTTCCAAGATGTCCGGCCGCATTGGCCCCAACACAGAGCTTGCGTTGCAACAGATCCCACGGTGCTCCTTGTTCTGCTCCTAGCGATTATCACTCTCTTTTGTAGCCAGCGCCATTTTGCTGCGCGTTCTGCTTGCCTTGTTGGCGGCCAGATCCTTGATAAACGCCGCCGCCCACCGTGAGACATCGGAATTCCAAAGAACTTTCGACATGACCTGCCAGCGTGCAACCCGCTCCTCTTGGCTCATGTGCAGCGCGTGCTGAATA
>NZ_VOSK01000010.1 GCF_009296175.1 Microvirga tunisiensis
CTTCTTCCTGAAAATCAAGCACTTCAGACGCATCGCCACGCGCTACGAACAGACCCCACGGGCGTTTATGTCAATCCTTTGCCTCGTCAGCGCGTTCATCTGGACCAAATGAATGTCAACGCGCTCTAGTCGAGCTCGACAACGGCGCCTCCGGTGTGATCGCGCTCAACCGCTCAGCCTGGGGCCGCAAGGGTCGCATCTTCGTCCAGCTCTTCGGCTCGAAGGGCTCCATCGTCTATGACCAGGAGCGCATGAACGAGGTCCAGGTCTACACGGCCGACGGAGCAGGAGAGACGCAAGGGTTCCGCACCATCCTGACCTCCCCGCATCACCCGCCTTATGATAAATTCATTCCCGCGCCGGGACATGGGCTCGGCTTCAACGACCTGAAGATCATAGAGTGCCGGGAGCTGATCCGCCGCATCGATGGAGAGGCCGCGCATCTGATCACGTTCGACGACGGCATTCGCATCGAGCGGGTTGTGGATGCGATTGCGAGAAGCGCGCATTCCGGCGTTTGGATAGACATCGCAACGGGAGAGGGCAGACAAGCCGCTTGAGGAGGTTCGATCATGAAAGTCGGGACAACGGCGGATCGGATCGTTATCGAATACGATATCGGGAAGGACCCGCAACAGATCTGGGCAGCCTTGACCGCTCCGGAGGCCATCGCATCCTGGTGGGGTGCGCATGTGAGCCTGGACGCGAAAGCCGGCGGCGCCTTCCGCGAAGAGTGGACGGATGAGACCGGGCGGAAGGTGGTCACGTCAGGGACCGTCAACCGATTCGAGCCACCGGAATTCCTCGAACTGTCCTGGGCCGATGAGGATTGGCCCTATGCGACGCAGGTCTCCATGATTCTCGATCCGGTCGCCGAGACGGGAACGCTTCTGCGGCTGGAACATCGCGGCTGGTCAGGGCTGCCTGCAGAGAAGAGACAGCGGCTCATCGAGCAGCATGCGGCGGAGTGGCATCACCACCTGCGGGATCTGGAGGCGTATCTCGAACGGTAAAGCTCCGCTCCCAGCGTACCTCTCACCTCATCCTGAGGAGGCGCGCAGCGCCGTCTCGAAGGAGGATCAAGAGTGCACTGGAGCCTCCTTCGAGACGCAGACTCCGTCTGCTCCTCAGGATGAGGTTTGTGTAGGTGGAGATGCGATATGCAGCTCAGCTGTCGTCAACCCGCGTGCGCTTTCATCACCTCGAGGAAGGCATCCGCATAGCGGTCGAGCTTGGCTTGACCCACACCGTGAATCCCGCCGAAGGCGCGGACTGTCGTCGGTCGCTTGGCCGCCATGTCGATCAGGCTACGATCGGAGAAGATTACATAGGCCGGCACGCCCTCTTCCTTGGCAAGCCGCGTGCGCAGGCCCTTTAGATCGAGGAGCAGCGGATCGTCGGACGGCACCAGGGATTCCGCTTCCATCCGGCCGCGCCGGCGGCGCCGCTCGGCCGGCTTCATGAGCACGTCGGAGCGCAGCTCGATCCGCTCCTGGCCTTTGAGAACGGCGACACCTTTATCGGTGAGCGTCCAGCGACCGTATTCCGCCAATTCCAATCCGATCAGACCTGCCGCATAGATCTGCCGCAGAAGCGAGCGCCATTCCGTCTTCGAGCGGTCGTTGCCGACGCCGAAGGTCTTCAGCTTGTCGTGGCCGAAGCGGCGGACGGAATCAGTTTCCTCGCCCATGAGGATGCTGATGAGATGCTCCGTGCCGAAGCGCTCGCCCGTGCGCACGATGGCGGAGAGAATCTTTTGCGCCTCGATCGTGCCGTCGAAGGACATCACGCCGTCGATGCACAGGTCGCAATTGCCGCAAGGTTCCGTGCTCTCGCCGAAATAGGCGAGCAGGGTCTGGCGGCGGCAGCGCGGCGCTTCGCATAGAGCGACGAGCGCGTTGAGCCGCTGTCGCTCGACGCGCTTCTGCTCGTCCGCCGCATCGCTCTCCTCGATCTGCAGGCGGCGCAGGCGCATGTCGTCGAGGCCGTAGAGGGTGAGCGTGTCGGCGGGCGCGCCGTCGCGACCCGCGCGGCCGATTTCCTGGTAATAGGCTTCAATGGATTTCGGCAGGGCCGCATGGGCGACGAAGCGCACGTCGGGCTTGTCGATGCCCATGCCGAAGGCGACGGTGGCCACCATCACCACGCCGTCCTCCTGCAGGAAGATGTCCTGATTCTTGGCGCGGTCCGCCTGGGCCATGCCCGCATGATAGGGCAGGGCGCGATAACCGGCTTGGCTCAGTGAGTCGGCCAGCCTCTCGGTGGCGTTGCGAGACGAGCAATAAACGATCCCGCTCTCGTGCCGGTGCTTGTCAAGGAAGGAGAAGAGCTGGCGCTTGGAATTCTCCTTCGATTGCATGGCAAGGCGCAGGTTCGGCCGGTCGAAGCCATGGATGAAGAGGCGCGGCTCCTGCTCGAAGAGGCGATGCATGATGTCGCCGCGCGTCGCCACATCGGCGGTCGCGGTGAGCGCGATGGTCTGCACATTCCCGAGGCGTTGACGCACCTCGCCGAGCATGGCGTATTCGGGCCGGAAGTCATGGCCCCATTGCGAGACGCAATGCGCCTCGTCGATGGCCAGCAGATTCACGCCGGCCCGTCCCAGCCATTCGGTGGTGCCGGTATTCGCCAGACGCTCCGGCGAGGCGTAGAGAATGCGCATGCGCCGGTCGCGCACCGCGTCGACCACGCGGCGATTCTCCTCCGGATCGTTGGCGGAGTTGAGGCTGCCCGCTTCGATCCCGAAATGGCGCAAAGCCGCCACCTGATCGCGCATGAGCGCGATGAGAGGCGAGACCACGAGAGTCAGCCCCTCACGGGCGAGCGTCGGCAGCTGAAAGCAGAGGGATTTGCCTGCACCCGTAGGCATGACGGCCAGAACGTCCTCGCCGGCCAGCACGGCGCGCACGATCTCCTCCTGTCCTTCGCGGAAGGAGGGAAAGCCGAAAACGTCGTGGAGAATCTTGGCGGGATCGATCACGTCTGCCGTGTGGCCGAGGAGAGGCTTCCCGTCAATGCGGCATCGGGAATCTCCAAGGGGATCCCGACGTGGGCCAGCACCCCTCGCGCGGCGGCAATGCCTGTGGCGAAGGTTGCCTGGAGCAGGTAGCCCCCGGTGGGCGCCTCCCAGTCCAGCATCTCGCCGGCCACGAAGACACCTGGCATTCGGCGCAGCATCAGGTGCTCGTCCACCTCGCTGAACGGCACGCCGCCGGCGGTGGAGATCGCTCGGTCAAGGGACTTCGTGCCCGTCAGCGTCAGGGGCACCGCCTTGATCAGGCGGGCCAGTGCCCCGGGTTCCGACGGAAGGGCAGGGGAGGCTTCCCGCAGCAGGGCAATCCCGACTGGACTGAGGCCGGCGCTCTTTCGCAGGAAGGTGGAAGCGGACTGGGCCTTTCGCGGAGCGCTCAGGCGTTTCGCCAGGACTTCCTCGGAAAGGTCAGGCCGCAGATCCAGGTACAGCGTGGCGTTGCCCATCCGCTCAATGGCATCGCGAAGCCTGGCCGAGAGGGCATAGACCGCTCCGCCCTCGATCCCGTCCACTGTCACGATGGCCTCGCCCTTCACGGTCGTGCTCTCGAAGGTCAGGGCGATTCGCTTCAGGGGCTGGCCCTCGAAGCGGCTGCGCACGATGTCGGACCACGAGAGGGTGAAACCCATATTGGCGGGGCGCAGGGGCGAGACCGCGATACCCTGTCGAGAGAGCAGTTTCACCCAGGTCCCGTCGGAGCCGAGCCGGGGCCAGCTCGCGCCGCCGAGCGCCAGGATGGTGGCAGCAGGCTTGACCCGAACTGACTCGCCAGCGGCATCGGTGAAGATCAGACGGACGTCCTCGTCCCATCCTTGCCAGCGATGGCGCAGGGCGAAGCGGACGCCAAGGCTCTCCAGCCGCGACAGCCAGACGCGCAGGAGGGGAGAGGCCTTGAAGGCCGTGGGGAAGACGCGGCCGCTGGAGCCCACGAAGGTCTCCTGTCCCAGCCCCTCGCTCCAGGCACGCAGATCCTCGGGGCGAAAGGCCTCGATCAGAGGCCGCAATCGCGGCTGGGCCTCGGCGTAACGGGTGACGAAACGCTCGAACTCTTCCGAATGGGTCAGGTTCAGACCACCCCGGCCCGCCATGAGGAGTTTTCGCCCGACGGACGGCATCCGGTCGTAGACGATGACCTTAAGGCCCGCATGTCCCAGAACCTCCGCGGCGATCAGGCCGGCGGGGCCGCCGCCGACGATGGCGACTTCGGGTGGGGAGGAGCTTGCGGGCATGCGGTCAGCTGACGCGGGAGGGTGTGGAATCTGGACCCTTACGCTTCAACATGGCATGGAGCGTCATCGGGTTCATGGCTTTTGCACATGAACGCCACAGGCACTTTTTGCAAGGGGAGCGGCGCTTGAATGCCGCCCGAAGGGGATATTTCATGCGTTCTCTTTTCATCCTGGGCTTGGTTGCCCTGGGACTGGCCGGCTGCGCGGGCGAATCGGCCCTGACACCCAAGGATGCCGTCCTGGCGAGCTCCACGAGCGATGCTGCCGAAGCCGCTCGACTGATCTCGGCCTATCGCGTCTCGCGAGGCCTGAGCCCGGTGTCGGTGGATTCCACGCTCAACAAGACCGCGGAGCATCAGGCGCGGGCGGTGGCGGCGGCAGGCCGGCTCAGTCATGGCAGCTTCGCCGGCCGCATGGGTGAATACGGCATCATCGGCTACTCGGCCGAGAATCTCTCGGCCGGTTCGGATTCGGTCGATGGCGCCATTGGGCGCTGGAAGGCCTCTCCGGGCCATAACAGCAATCTCCTGATGCCTCAGGCCCGCAAGATCGGCCTCGCCCGCGCCGATGCGAACAATCGCTACGGACGGTATTGGGCGCTCGTTCTCGGTCAGTAAGTCCGGGCACTAACGGAAGCGTGAAGCGTTAGGATCTCAGTTCCTCTCTTTTGCGCTTCGCATGACCCACCAACAAATGCTTGCCTTCGCCGTCATCGCCGGGATGATGGCGCTCTTCGTCTGGGGACGTTTCCGCTACGATCTTGTCGCTGTTCTGTCGCTGCTGGTCGCCGTGCTGATTGGCATCGTGCCCGCCGACAAGGCCTTCGAGGGCTTCAGCGACGACATCGTCATCATCGTGGCGAGCGCGCTTCTGGTCAGCGCCGCCATGGCGAAGTCCGGTATCCTCGAGGCAGGATTGAACCGGGTCGGGCCTTATTTGCGCACCACGCAGATCCAGGTCGTTGTGCTGGTGACCGTGGTGACGGTGCTCTCCGCTTTCGTGAAGAACATCGGCGCGCTGGCGATGATGATTCCCGTGGCGTTTCAGATCGCCCGGCGGACGAACACGCCGCCTTCGAGCTTTCTCATGCCGATGGCCTTCGGCTCCCTTCTCGGCGGCATCGTCACCCTGGTCGGCACCTCGCCGAACATCATCGTGTCTCGGGTCAGGCAAGAGCTTCTGGGCGAGCCGTTCGGCATGTTCGACTTCACGCCGGTCGGGCTCGGTATAGCGCTGGCGGGCGTCGCCTTCCTGGCCTTCGGCTACCGTCTGCTGCCGCAGGGCCGCAAGGGCTCCGCCTCCCTCTATGATGCTCTCGATATCAAGGATTATGTCACTGAGGCGCGGGTGACCCCCGAATCTGAGGTGATCGGGCAAACGGTGGCGGATTTGCACAAACTCGCCAATGGCGAGGTGAAGGTCGCGGCCATCATCCGCAACGAGACCCGCAGCTCCAGTCCCCTGCCGGATGCAAGGATCCGCGAGAACGACGTTCTCATGCTGGAGGGTGAATCGGATGCGCTCGAGAGCGCCGTTGTTCGGGCCGGGCTGAAACTGAGCCGAGAGCATCGCCAACCGGAGATGGAGGAAGCAACCGACGAGATCGGTGTCATCGAGGCGATCGTCGGGCCGAATTCCCGCTTGACCGGCCTCTCGGCGGAGCAGATCGGTCTCTATGAGCGCTTCGGGGTCAACCTCATTGCGGTCAGTCGCAGCGGCGTGCGCTTCAAGGAACGGCTGCGCACCATCACTCTGCGCTCCGGGGATGTCATTGTGCTGCAAGGCAACCTCAAGCGGCTGCCCGACACCTTGCGCGATCTCGGCTGTCTGCCCTTGGCCGAACGGGAGATCCGGCTCGGCAGCGCGCGGCGCAGCTTCATGCCGGCCGCGATCCTCGTGGGTGCCATGGTGCTCGTCGCCTTCAACATCCTGCCGGTGGCGATCGCCTTCTTCGGGGCGGGCGTCCTCCTCGTCCTGTTCGGCTCCCTCACCTTGCGCGAGGCCTACGAGACGATCGAGTGGCCGATCATCGTCATGCTCGGAGCCCTGATTCCGGTCAGCGAATCGATCCGGACGACCGGCGGCACGGACCTGATCGCGGGATGGCTCTCAATGGCCGCCAACATGTTGCCGCCCACCGGTGCTCTCGTGCTCATCATGGTGGCCGCCATGGCGGTGACGCCGTTCCTCAACAATGCGGCCACCGTGCTGGTGATGGCCCCCATCGCGGCGAGTTTCGCCACCCAACTCGGCTTCAAGCCCGACGCGTTTCTCATGGCGGTGGCCATCGGGGCAGCCTGCGATTTCCTCACCCCCATCGGCCATCAGTGCAACACCCTGGTGATGGGGCCGGGCGGGTACCGATTCGGCGATTACTGGCGGCTCGGGCTGCCGCTTTCGATCCTGGTGGTGGTGATCGGCGTACCGCTCATCATGCTGGTCTGGCCGCTGCAGTAATATTAATCAGCGAAAGATCGCCGTGAGGAGCAGGGTGGTGCCGGCCACCGACGACGAGAGCGCGACGATCATGGCCCAGATGTGCAGCCGGTCCCGCTCCTCCTGATTGAGCAGGGGGCGATAACGCGAATCCGAGCGACCGAAGATGAAGCTGGTATTCCGCGCCGGCCGAGGATCGTGAGGCAGCACGCAGAAGCTCGACCGCACCGCGTGATGGCGGACGCTGTAGGACGGTTCGCGGGAGAGCGGCGGGGTCATGGCGGGGCGCTACATGGGACAAGATTACGGGCGAGAGGTTCGCCCTAAAGCCGTGAACGAGTGGTAAAGGCGCGGAGCCACTTTCCATCGTCGTAAACCAAACCTTGATAGCCCTTCGATCTTCCCTGTGGATCGTCCGGACCATTCAGGGCTGTTATTTCATTTTCCAACGTTTTATGGTTATATTATGTCGTAACTTCAGCGGAAGAGGCGAATCATGATCAAGATCGCAACCGGGGCAGGCGCTCTAGCGGGGGTAGGCGCTCTTGCGATGGTGCTCCTTCTGGCCGCCTGTAATCAGAATGGAGCCGGATCGGTTGCGCTTGGAGCGGCCACGGGCCTGGATCCGACCGGCCTGTCCGGAACCGCGGTCAGTATGGTCCAGAGCGCTCAGCCCGAGCGGGATCCGGACTCGCAGAGCGTGGATTTCAGCCGATTCGCCTCACGTCTCTCCGATGTGGCTGCCGGCAACACGGCGCGACCAAATTATCTGGGTGAACTCGATCGCCAGTCGAGCCTGATGATGGCCAGGCACGCGGCTGGGATGGCCAGTACGGTTGCATCGGCTGCCATCGGCGGAGCCATGACCGGCGGTGTCGGCTTGGCGGCCGCGGCTCCTTCTCTCGCCATGCAGGCTGCAGCAGCAGGCATGACGACAAGCCAGCTGGCCGCCGCGAGAGGTCAGGCCAGCGCCGCCATCGCACAGGCGGAGGCTCAGCGGGCTGCCGAACAACTCGTTTCCGATGCGGATCGCCCTGCGGAGGCACAGGTCGTTCTCTCCATCCTCAATGGTGCCGGCGCAGCCAGCGCCACTTGGCAAAATCCGTCGACCGGGGCTTCCGGCAAGGTGAGCTTGAAACCGATGAACAAGAAGGCGTTCGGCGCGCTCGATTGCCGCCTCGTCCGGCGAGAAATGCGAAGCCGTGGCGCCACGCGGACCGGCGAGATGCTCGCGTGCCGAAGCCAACGGGGAATGGTACGACCTCTCCTGACCGCAGAAAACGGGTCGTGCGGCGGTCGGCTTTGTGTCATTTCCGATCGGTAAGATCCGGAATCGACCCTATGACGCAAGCCTCCATCCAAAAAACCATGACCGCGTCCGATTGGGCGCTGTTGGCCATTCTCTCGATCGTCTGGGGTGGCTCCTTCCTCTTCGTGGGCGTGGCCGTCCGCGAATTGCCGCCCCTGACGATCGTGGCGCTGCGGGTGGTGACGGCGGCCTCGGCGCTGCTTCTCACCTTAAGACTCATGGGGGTGGATCTGCCGCGTACCCGTCAGGTCTGGTCTGCCTTTCTCGGCATGTCGATCCTCAACAACGTCATCCCCTTCACCCTGATCGTCTGGGGGCAGAGCCATATCGCCAGCGGCCTCGCGTCCATTCTCAATGCGACGACGCCGCTCTTCACGGTGATCGTGGCCCATTACCTGACCGAGGACGAGCGCCTGACGGGACAGCGCTTCGCCGGCGTGATCGTGGGTTTTGCCGGCGTTGCGGTGATGATCGGGGCCGCGGCCTTCGCTTCGTTGGATGCGAGCATCCTGGCGCAGCTGGCGGTCCTGGGAGCGGCCCTCTCCTATGGCTTTTCCGGCGTGTTCGGGCGACGTTTCAAGACCATGGGCATTCCACCTCTTGCGACCGCAGCCGGACAGGTCACGGTCTCAAGCGCGATCCTTCTGCCCACTGCGCTGATCGTCGATCGGCCCTGGACGCTGGCGATGCCGAGCACCGGGGCGATCGTGTCCCTGGCGGCCCTCGGCCTGGTCTCGACGGCTTTCGCCTATCTGATCTTCTTCCGCCTGCTCGCGCGGGCGGGCGCCACCAATGTGGGCCTTGTGACCTTCCTCATCCCGGTCAGCGCCATCCTGCTCGGCGTGCTCGTCCTCGGCGAGACCTTGGCGATGCGGCATATGGCCGGCATGGCTCTGATCGGCGGAGGCCTCATCCTGATCGATGGCCGCCTCCTCTCGGCTTTGAAAGCGCGGTTCAGCGTTAAGGAGCCGGCGCCGCACGGAAACGGTTGAACATCATGTCGGGCGCGCTGGTATTGTGGCGCGAGGGAACGAGCCTGCCCATCCACGCATCGGTCACCTTGGCGCCCGGAAAATTCATGATCGGCTCTTCGCGCCAGGAGCGGGCCCCAGCCTCCCGTACGGCGATGCGCGCCACGTCGGCGTTGAACTCGGTCACGTACATGGAACGCAGCCCTGCGAAGGGCAGGCCGGAGACACCCAGATCGAAGGCGACATCCAAGGTCATGCGCTCCTCATTGAGGGCCTTGACGGCAACGGTTGATTTGCCGCCCTTCGCCAGGGTCAGCGTGAAGGTCATGGTCTTCGGGTCGAAGGCCACGTCCTTGAGATTCACCACGGGCCGCTGGTCGAATTCCACCGGGCCGACGAGGAAAGAGGAGCCGTAGGAGGTCCAGTCCAGATGCTCGGGCGGGAGCGGCTTGATGCGCCAATAGCCGTCGCCCGGATAGATCACGAGCACTTCCACCGCCTTGTCGCCGCGCTTCTTGAGCAGCTGAAGGAGATGGATCCTGTGCGTGACCTTGTCGCCGATGGTCACCGTGACGTCGCTCGGGCGCCAGAACTCGGTGAAGGACAGGCCCATGATCCGGAGATTTCCATCCTCGTAGAGGGTGTTCATGGTGGGATGCGGCTTGGCCGAGGTTTCCTGCGTGATGTCCTCACAGGCGGTCCAGTCCGGCTCCCAGCGGTCCTGGCGCAGGGACCCCATATAGGCCGGATGCACGGCCTCGATCTGGAAATGCTTGACCTCGGGCGAGGCGAAGTTGATCGCCACGTTGTCCTTCTCCGCGCACAGCACCGGTTCGCTGGTATTCGTCACGTCCACGGCCAGCCCGTCGAGGGTGGCGGCACCCGCCGTCGAGGCAAGACCGAGGAATCCGAGGGCGATGAGCCGGGGAAGGAGCATGGGCATCGTGAATGTCTTTGCGGAAGCTGAAGCGGAGGGACGCGCCAGAGATAGCGCGGTCCGATTATGCAGTCGAGCCAAGAGCGCTTTGCAGCCGAGCCTGTTGATGAGGCATGGCTGCCATCGCATCTATGGGGTTAGGGATCGGGGGTGGCCTGTGATAGGGTGAAGCCCGTCCTGAAGCGTGGCTTTGGGGGGTGAAAGGCCCAAAAGCCCCCTGATCTGCCCGATTTGAGGCCGCTTTTCTTGAGTTTTCGATGATGCGCCTGACCTTGAGCCTGTCCGACAATCCCGCCACGACCTCGGTCGAGCGGGCGATCATGGAATTTCGCAGCGCCCGTCCCGTGGTGATCGACGGGACTGAGGGCAGCGCGCTCGTGGTCGGCGTCGAGACCCTGGACGAGGCCATGGCCCTCGAGATCGAGGCCGTTGCAGGCGGCCACGCCCATCTCGTCCTGCCGGCAGCAAGGCTCCGTCGCCTCGGCCTCGAGCGTGAGGTTCCCGGCCGGGTGGCCCTGCCGGTGGTGGATCGGAACCGCGTGGAAACCTTAGCCCTCAAGGTCGATGGTCGCATCGACGCGCCGGTTCGCCCCGCCGACGAGCTGGACGGCGAGGCGCTGGAATTGGCCCGCCTGTCGCTCGTTCTGCCGGCCGTGATCGTGGTGCCGCTGGCGAAGGGTATCGAGATCGCCCCGTCACTCGTGCGCGTGTCGGGCGAAGCCGTTCGCGGCTATCGTCGGGCCAAGGCCGCCGACCTGAAGATCGTCAGCAGGGCGCCGGTGCCGCTGGAAGACGCTCCCACCAGTGAGTTCGTGGTGTTCCGCGGCGGCGAGGGCCTGCGCGATCAGGTGGCGATCGTCGTCGGCAGGCCGGATGTCTCGAAGCCGGTGACCGTGCGGCTGCATTCGGCTTGTCTCACGGGCGATCTCTTCGGCAGCCTCAAATGCGATTGCGGCGACCAGCTACGCGAGACCGTACGCTTCATGGCGGAGCATGAGGGCGGCATCCTGCTCTATCTCGACCAGGAGGGACGCGGGAACGGCATCGCCAACAAGATCCGCGCCTACAAGCTCCAGTCGCAGGGCTACGACACCTACGACGCCGACGAGGTTCTGGGCTTCGAGGCCGATCAGCGCCGCTTCGATTTCGCCGCCGCGATGCTGCAGGGGCTCGGTGTCGGCAAGGTCCGCCTGATGACCAACAATCCCGAGAAGATCGCGGCGCTGACCAAGGCCGGCCTCGCGGTGATTTCCGACCACCGCGTGCTGGGGCGTCCGACGGCGGAGAATGTCAGCTATCTTGCCGCCAAGCGCGACCGCGCCGGCCATTACATCGACCTCGAGGGCATGCTCGCCTGCTCGAACAAGGATTAGCGGTTAGCGCCGCAATATTCCTGTCAAGCTTGTATTGTCACTGTAAAACAATGTTCTAGCTTCTCCTTAAGGCGGAAAGGACCGCTCCGGCCCGACCGCTACGCCATGCATGCCAGCTTCCGCTGGCAGGTTGAGGGGGGAAAGCCCATGTGGAGCCAAGTCTATAATCCGTTCAACAATGCGACGTTGTCGACCATAGCGGCCGCCATTCCGGTCGTTCTGCTCTTGGTGATGATCGCCTCCGGCAAGGTGAAGGCACACATTGCCGCCGTCATCGCTCTTCTCGCGGCGATCGCCGTCTCCGTCTTCCTGTTCACCATGCCCACCGGGCTTGCCACACGCGCCGCCTTGTTCGGCGTCGCAACCGGCATGTTCCCGATCGGCTGGATCATTCTGAACGTTATTTTCCTCTATCGGCTGACGGTGGAGAGGGGGTATTTCGCCACGCTTCAGCAGTCGGTCGGCAACATTACGACCGACCGACGCCTTCAATTGCTGCTCGTCGCCTTTGCCTTTGGGGCTTTCTTTGAAGGCGCAGGCGGCTTCGGCACGCCGGTTGCCGTGACGGGCGCCATCCTCATCGGTCTTGGCTTCTCGCCGCTGGCGGCCTCCGGTCTCTCGCTGATCGCCAACACCGCTCCGGTCGCCTTCGGCGCCCTCGGCGCGCCGATCCAGGGCCTTGCTTCCGTCACCGGCTTCGATCCTTACGTTCTCGGTGCCATGGTCGGCCGTCAGCTGCCCTTCTTCTCGCTCATCGTGCCGTTCTGGCTTATCGCGGTGTTTGCGGGGTTGCGCGGCATGATGCAGATCTGGCCTGCGATCCTGGTGTGCGGCGTCTCGTTCGCGATCCCACAGTTCCTGATCTCGAATTACATCAATCCCTGGATCGTCGACATCGGTGCATCTCTGATCTGCATGGCGTGCCTCGTCGGCTTCATGCGAATCTGGCACCCGAAGGAGATCTGGACCTCGCCGGCCCTGCGCACGCGCGACGATTCGGTGGGAACCCTGACCCGGCCTGCTCCCCTGAGCGCCGCCACACCCACCATGACCCCTCAGGTGGACCGGGGAGAGGTTTTTCGTGCCTGGGTACCGTGGATCATCCTCTCCGTCATCGTCGCGATCTGGGGCACGGGCTGGTTCAAGGCGCTCGTCAACCCAATCTTTACCTGGAGCTATCCCGTCCCAGGCCTGCACAACATGGTGCAGAAGGTTGCGCCCATCGTGGCCAATCCGACGGCGGAGCCTGCCGTCTTCGCCTTCACCTACCTGTCCTATACGGGCACGGGCGTGCTGATCGCAGCCATCATCGCCGGTTTCGTCATGGGTTTCTCCCCCTTGCGGCTCATCACCGCCTGGTTCGAGACGATCTGGGTGCTGCGCTATTCTCTCATCACCATCGCGGCGATGCTGGCCATCGGGACGCTCACCCGCTTTTCAGGTGTCGACGCAACGCTCGGATTGGCTTTCGCCGGGACGGGAATCCTATATCCGTTCTTCGGCACCTTGCTCGGCTGGCTCGGCGTGGCGCTGACGGGCTCTGACACCGCGTCCAACGTCCTGTTCGGTGGCTTGCAGAAGATCACGTCCAACCAGCTTGGGCTGTCACCCATCCTCATGGCGGCGGCGAATTCGTCCGGCGGCGTCATGGGTAAGATGATCGACGCGCAATCCATCGTCGTGGCGTCGACGGCGACGAACTGGTTCGGGCATGAGGGAAGCATCCTGCGCTTCGTGTTCTGGCACTCCATCGTGCTCGCCTGCCTCGTCGGCGGGCTCGTGATGCTGCAGGCCTATGTCCATCCGTTCACGGAAATGGTCCTGCACTGACGGAAGACGTGGGATAAAAGAAAGCCGCCGCCGGAGAGATCCGGCGGCGGCTTTTGTCAAAGAAAACTACCGGGCCGGCATGCCGGTTTCGACGATCTTCGCCCAGAGCGAGACGCCGTAGGGGCTCGCCTCGTCGTTGAAGTCATAGGCCGGGTGGTGGACGCCGGCCGTGTCGCCGTTGCCGAGGAAGATATAGGCGCCCGGGCGCTGCTCCAGCATGTAGGAGAAATCCTCCGCGCCCATGAGGGGGAGCACGGTCGTGTCGACGGCATTCTCACCGCTGACGGCACGCGCGACGTTTGCCATGAACTCGGTCTTGTCGGGATCGTTCATGGTGACCGGATAGCCGCGGTCATAGTCGATTTCGGCCTTGGCCCCGAAGGCGGCGCAGACATTCTCGACGATGGCGCGGATGCGGGTCTCGGCGAGATCGCGCACGTCCGGAGAGAGGGTGCGCACGGTGCCGAGAAGCATCGCGGTCTGCGGAATGACGTTGAAGGCATCGCCCGCCTTCACGGTGCAGACGGAAACCACCACGGAATCGAGTGGATCGACGCTGCGCGAAGCGACGGTCTGAAGGGCCGTGATCACGTGAGCCGACACGACCACCGGATCGATGCAGTCGTGCGGGCGCGCCGCGTGGCCGCCCTTGCCTTCGATGTTGATGGTAAAGCGGTCCGCTGCCGCCATCATCGCGCCGGGCCGGATGGCGAACTGGCCCACGGGAATGCCCGGCATGTTGTGCATGCCATAGACCTCGTTCACGCCGAAGCGCTCCATCAGGCCGTCCTTCAGCATTTCGTTGCCGCCGCCGCCTTCCTCGGCCGGCTGGAAGATCACCACGGCCGTGCCGTCGAAATTTCGCGTCTCGGCCAGGTACTTCGCAGCCCCGAGCAGCATCGCCGTGTGGCCGTCATGGCCGCAGGCGTGCATCTTGCCGGGCACCTTGGACTTGTGCGGAACGTTCGTCGCCTCCTCGATGGGCAGCGCGTCCATGTCGGCGCGAAGACCGATCACCTTGCCCGAATTGTTCGAGCGGCCCTTGATCACGCCGACGACGCCGGTCCGCCCGAGCCCGGTCACGACCTCGTCGCAGCCGAAGCTCTTCAGCTTCTCCGCCACGATGCCGGCTGTGCGATGCACGTCGAACAGGAGCTCCGGGTTTTCATGAAAGTCGCGACGCCAGGCGGCGACTTCATCGGCAAGGTCGGCGACGCGGTTGATGATCGGCATGAACGTTCCTCGGGTTAACGAATCCGCAAGCCGTCAGCCAAGCAGAGGCAGGGCCTCTCCGTCAATCCTTCTTCACGAGGGAGAAGGAGGTCGTTACACTGTGCGGCGCAGAGCGGCCTTGGGACGCTTCGTGCGGAATTGCCCGCGCTCGATGGCGACGAAGATCAGCACCAGAACCACGAGCGCCGTGAACCACCAGACCTGCGCGGTGCCAATGCCGAGACAGCCGAGAGTGAAGGCGCACGCGAACGCGGCCATGATGCCGGGCGCCACGGTGGCACGATGGCTCTTCGCGCCGACGACGGCCTGATACAAAAGAACGCTGCCGGCCGCCGCGCCCACCAGTCCGAGTTCATACCAGATCTCGAACAGCAGCGTGGATGGCGCGCTCGGTGGAACCAGTCCGAAGAAGCGGCCGCGCAGGGCGGTCTCCAGGCCGTGTCCTGTCAAGAGCCGCAGCGGCTCGTCCAGAATGATCCGGCGCCACACCTCGAGGCCAAGGGTCGTCGGGGAGTTTGCACCGAGCAGGCTGGCCGCCACGGGCTTCAGGATGAAGGGCAGGACCGGTGCAAACAGCAGAAGGCCTGCCATGACGAAGCCGATCAAGCGAGAGCCGAAGACCGGATTCCATGCCGTGACGACGAAGACAACGGCGCCTGCAGCCAGACCGTAGAGGGGCAGGCCGTCACGCGTGAGGAGGGAGCAGATGGCAACGGCGAGCGCAAGGCCGATGGCTTCCAGGTTGCGTCCGCGGGAGTGGAGCCAGGCGATGGCAGGCCAGAGCAGCAGAACGAGCATGAGCATGCCGCGCTCCAGGCTCAGGCCCTCCGGGTCGAAGTGGCTGCCGCCGGTGATCGTCAGGGAAATGGCGATCAGGGCCGCGAGGCCGACGCCGACGGGGAGAAGATAGAGGTTGGCCGAGCGCATGCGCTCGGGAATGGCGAGATACCCGCCGAGCCCCATGAGGGCCATGCCGATGATGTTGAGAAGCCGCTCGGAGGCCTGGGGCAGAAAGGGAGTCCAGACCAGGGACAGCCCTGCCCAGAACAGCAGGACCAGCCCGGCCACTCCGCCCGGAGAGGCGGCAAGCGCGGTGAGCTTATCCCATGCATGCCTCGCGCCTCCGTCGAGCACCGAGGCGAGGACGAGGAGAATGACCGCGAGAGGCGCCATCACCACCAGCGCGCGCCGCGTGAAAAGGGCCGCCAGGGGTACGGCAAAGAACAGGATCGCAAAGCCGAGGCGTCGCAGCATGGCGGCGGCATCGGCTGAAGGATTGGCCGTTTGGGAAACGGAGCGGATCATGGAGGTGGACAATCGGCGGTTGAGTATTCAGGAGCGCAAAGCGTAATGGACGGGAGCGCCAAAAGCTGTAGGTGCGATGCAACACATCCCAGCCCTTGTGTCTTTTGGGAGAGCATGCCCTCCTTCGTCATCACCGGCCGTGTGCCGGTGATCCCGATCCGAAAGGCGCGGCGCTCTTCCAATCGAGATGGCCGGCGCAAGGTCGGCCATGACGTGGGAAGGTTCCTAGCCCTTTTGTCCCCGGATGAAGTTGATGATGCCGGAAAAGTCGTCGCCCTCGTGTCCGGCATTGTTGAACAGGGCATAGAGCTGGGCCGCCTCGGCACCCAACGGCGTCGAAGCTCCCGAGCCGAGGGCCGCCTCCTGCGCCAGCTTCAGGTCCTTGAGCATCAGCGCCGCCGCGAAGCCCGGCTTGTAGCCGTTATTGGCGGGCGAGGCCGGCACAGGGCCGGGCACCGGGCAATAGGTGGTGAGCGACCAGCACTGGCCCGAGGACGTGGAGGCGACATCGAACAGCGCCTGATGCGACAGTCCGAGCTTTTCGCCGAGTACGAAGGCTTCCGCCACGCCGATCATCGAGATTCCGAGGATCATGTTGTTGCAGATCTTCGCCGCCTGACCCGCGCCCGCCTCGCCGCAATGCACGACCTTCTTGCCCATCTTGGAGAGGATCGGCTCGGCCCGGTCGAACGCTGGCTTGGCGCCACCCGCCATGAAGGTGAGCGTGGCACCCCTCGCGCCGCCGACGCCCCCGGACACCGGCGCATCGAGGCTCAGCAGGTTGCGGCCCTGCTCGCGGGTCATGACATGCGCCTTGAGCGCGCTCTCCACATCGATCGTGGAGCAGTCGATGAGCAGCGTGCCTTCCTTTACCGAGGGCAGGATGTCGGTCCAGACCGAGAGCACATGCTTGCCGGCCGGCAACATGGTGACGACCACCTCAGCGTCTCGCACGGCGTCCGCCGTGGATCCCGCAATGCTCGCTCCGTCGTTCCGCGCCTGATCGCAGGAGGCGGGTGAGAGATCGAAGCCGGTGACGCTGTGCCCGGCCCTGATGAGATTGGCGGCCATCGGCCCGCCCATGTTGCCGAGGCCGATGAAGGCGATGCTGGTCATGAGACTCCTCCCGGATTGTAATGTGACGTTCGGCTGAGCAGCCAGAATGCGCCCGCTGCCATGACGATACCGCTGCCGGCATGCAGCAAGAGATGTTTCGGGCTCTCGAAGCCCCGCTCCAGAAAGACGAGGATGACGTCGCCGGCAGGAATGAGAATTGTGAGCCCGAGCACTGTGCCTACGATGCGACGGGTCGACAGACGCGACAGGGCAGCGAGATATGCCCCGAAGGCGAGGTCGCGCAGGCCGATGGCCGGGACATAGGACAGGCCCAGCCCCTCGGGCGCCGCGATTCCGAAAAGCGCTGCCCCGGCGCGCGGCGCGAAGATGAACAGCAGCCCCAAGAGTACGAACACGCCCGACAAGGCGAACACGAACCAAGTGCTCGGCTCGTGCAAAGGCAATCCCGATGGTTCGCTCCTGGCCGTCATGCGCGTCGCGCCACCCACAGGGCTCCGCAAAACGCGAAGCCGTAGAACCACAGCATCAGCGATCCGAAGACCTTGTCGAGGGCAGGATCGAGCTGCGGGAAAAAGACTGCGAAATGCGAACCCACGGCGGCCATGATCAGCATGCCCGGAACGGCCGCCAGACCCATGACATGGATGGCAGCTTTTCGCGGCACGCGCAGGATGCGGTCGATCGACAGACCAAATCCTAAGCCGAGCACCGCTCCTGCCGTGAAGTTGAGCTGGAACGGTCGGCGTCCCTCCAGGAAGAACCACGGCCCTGCCCACGAGAACAGCGCGAAGATCGCCGCGGCGATGCCGAAGCCGAGGCCGAGCGATCTCACCATCATCGGTTGCCGCGTCCCACCAGGTCGCGCGCCACGATCAGGCGCATGATCTCGTTGGTGCCCTCCAGGATCTGGTGCACGCGCAGGTCCCGCACGATCTTCTCGACGCCGTAATCGGCGAGATAGCCGTAGCCGCCATGGAGCTGCAGGGCATCGTTCGCCACCTGGAAGCCCACATCGGTCGCCATGCGCTTGGCCATGGCGCAGAGCTTCGTGGCATCGAGCGCCTTCGCATCGAGGGCGGAGGCCGCACGCCACAGGAAGGTGCGCGCGCATTCGAGCTCGGTGGCCATGTCGGCGAGCTTGAACTGCAGCGCCTGGAAATCCGCGATGCGCTTGCCGAAGGCCTTGCGGTCGCCCGTATAGGCGAGTGCCTTGTCCAGCGCCGCCTGAGCGCCGCCCAGCGAGCAGGCGCCGATATTGATACGCCCGCCGTCGAGGCCCGACATGGCGATCTTGAAGCCCATGCCCTCATCCGAGAGCCGATTGGCCACGGGCACGCGCACGTCCTCGAAGATCACGGCGGCGGTGGGCTGCGCATTCCAGCCCATCTTCTTCTCCTGTGCGCCGAAGGAGACGCCCGGCATGTCCTTCTCGATCACGAGGGTCGAGATGCCGGACGGGCCGTCCTCGCCCGTGCGCACCATGGTCACGTAGATGTCGGATGTGCCGGCGCCCGAGATGAACTGCTTGACGCCGTTGACGATGTAATGATCGCCATCGCGCACGGCCTTCGTCTTGAGCGCGGCCGCATCCGAGCCCGAGCCCGGTTCGGTCAGGCAATAGCTCGCGATCAGTTCCATGGTGACCAAGCGCGGGATGTAGCGGCTCCGCTGCTCCTCGGAGCCGTAGCGGTCGATCATCCACGTCGCCATGTTGTGAATGGAGAGATACGCCGAGATGGCCGGGCAGCCGGTGGCGAGCGCCTCGAAGATCAGCGCCGCGTCGAGCCGCGTCATGCCCGATCCGCCCACATCGTCGCGGGTGTAGATCGCCGCCATGCCGAGGCTTGCGGCCTCGCGCATCACATCCACGGGAAAATGCTTCTTCTCGTCCCATTCGAGGGCGTGAGGGGCGAGGTTGTCCGCCGCGAAGGCGAGCGCCATGTCGCGGACGGCGATTTGATCGTCGGTGAGTGAGAACTGGGTCATGGGCCTAAATCGTCACGACAGAGGCGCTTCGTGCACCCCGACTTTGGATCTAGAGCATCCTTCGGCGAAGTGGCCTGAGGTCACGCAAAAAGATGCGGCCTCGAAAAACAAATGGCCGGGATCTATGTCCCGGCCATCATGATCGTGCCTACTTCATCGTCGGAATGGAAAATTCCGCGCCTTCCTTGATGCCGGAGGGCCAGCGGGACGTGACGGTTTTGGTCTTGGTGTAGAAGCGCACCGCGTCCGGGCCATGCTGGTTGAGGTCGCCGAAGCCCGAGGCCTTCCAGCCGCCGAAGGTGTAATAGGCCAGCGGCACCGGGATCGGCACGTTGATGCCGACCATGCCCACATTCACCTTGGAGGCGAAGTCGCGGGCAGCGTCGCCGTCGCGGGTGTAGATCGCGACGCCGTTGCCGTATTCGTGGTCGGAGGGGAGGCGCAGCGCCTCGTCGTAGTTCTTGGCCCGCACAACCGAAAGCACGGGCCCGAAGATCTCTTCCTTGTAGATGCGCATATCGGGGCGCACATCGTCGAAGAGGCAGCCGCCCATGTAGAAGCCGTCCTCGTAGCCCTGCATCTTGAAGTCGCGGCCGTCGACCACGAGCTTGGCGCCTTCCTGGACGCCGAGATCGACGTAGGAGCGCACCTTCTCCATGTGCGCCCTGGTGATCATCGGGCCAAAATCAGCGGAGGGATCGGTGGAAGGGCCGACCTTCAGGCTCTCGACGCGCGGGATCAGCTTGTCCATGAGCGCGTCGGCCGTGGCCTTTCCGACTGGCACCGCCACCGAGACCGCCATGCAGCGCTCGCCGGCCGAGCCGTAGCCGGCGCCGATCAGCGCATCCGCCGCCTGGTCGAGATCGGCGTCGGGCATGATAATCATGTGGTTCTTCGCGCCGCCGAAGCACTGGGCGCGCTTTCCATGCGCGGTGGCGCGGGAATAGACGTACTGGGCGATCGGCGAGGAGCCGACGAAGCCCACCGCCTTGATGTCCGGATCGTCGAGGATCGCGTCCACCGCTTCCTTGTCCCCGTTGACCACGTTGAGGATGCCGGCTGGAAGGCCCGCCTCGATCATCAGCTCGGCGAGGCGCATCGGCACGCCCGGATCGCGCTCGGAGGGCTTGAGGATGAAGGCATTGCCGCAGGCAATGGCGGGCGAGAGCTTCCACAGCGGGATCATGGCCGGGAAGTTGAACGGCGTGATCCCGGCGACGACGCCGAGCGGCTGACGGATCGAGTACATGTCGATGCCGGGGCCGGCGCCTTCGGTGAACTCGCCCTTCAGGAGGTGCGGAATCCCGGTGCAGAACTCCGCTACCTCGACGCCGCGCTGGATGTCGCCCTTCGCGTCGGGAATGGTCTTGCCATGTTCGCGGGCGAGCATTTCGGCGAGCGTGTCGGTTTCCTTCGCGATGAGCTCGAGGAACTTCATCATCACGCGGGCGCGGCGCTGCGGATTGGTGGCGGCCCAGGCCGGCTGCGCGGCCTTGGCGTTCTCCACCGCCTGGTGCAGCTCGTCCTTGGAGGCGAGCGCGACCCGGCCGAGGACCTCGCCGGTCATGGGCTGGAAGAATTCGGTGGTGCGACCCGATTTGCCGGGAACCTGCTTGCCGCCGATGAAATGTCCGACCTCGCGCATGGCGTCTCTCCTCCTCAAGGGTGTTTTTCGTGGTCTTCTTCTATCATTGTTGAAATCGCACGACTATGGGTGAAACCAAAGCACCGTTGTGCGAAAACACCAATACGGCAAGGGCACGGGCATGAGCGCATTCGATTGGGACGATCTCCGCTTCTTCCTGGCCGTCGCCCGGGCCGGGCGCCTCACCGCCGCCGCTCGCCAACTCGAGGCGGACCACACCACCGTGTCCCGCCGCATCTCGGCCCTGGAGGCGGCGCTCAAGGCCAAGCTGTTCGAGCGCAGCCCTCAGGGCTACACCCTGACCGAACAGGGGGAACGACTGCTCAAGCACGCGGAGACCATGGAGACCCAGGCTCTTGCGGTGGCGAGCGAACTCGGGGGCGCCGATCTCGCGCTCTCGGGGACCGTGCGTATCGGCGCGCCTGACGGGATCGGCACCTATTTCCTCGCGCCGGAACTCGGCGCCCTCGCCGAGCGGCATCCGGGCCTCACCCTGCAGCTCGTGGCGTTGCCGCGGACCTTTTCGCTCTCCAAGCGAGAGGCCGACATCGCCGTGACCCTGGAACAGCCGACGGAAGGGCGCCTCGTCTCACGCAAGCTCACCGATTATCGCCTCAGGCTCTATGCCTCGCAGGATTATCTCATGCGGCACGGGCCAGTGACGGAACTGTCGGATCTGACGGGCAAGACCCTCGTCACCTATGTGGCCGACCTGCTCTACAGCCCCGTGCTCGATTACTTCTCGGCGCTCGAAAAATACACTGCCCGCCGGTTCGAGTGCGCCAGCGTGGTGGCGCAGGCGGAGGCCGTGCGGGCAGGCGTCGGCATCGGTGTCCTGCACGATTACGCGGTGCGCCAGTTCCCGGAGCTCCAGGTCGTGCTGCCCGATGTGTCCTACCTGCGCACCTACTGGCTCGTCACCCATGCCGATGTGCGGTCCTTACGCCGGGTGGAGGAGGTCTATTCTTTCATTTTGAGCCGGGTGCGAGCCAATCGCGGGTTATTTGTCTGAGGCTTCGCCCTTCACGCGGGCTTCTTATGGGACTAAGTCAGAGGTCAAAGGACAACCCATGGAGATCCCAATGCCCTCCAAGCTCGACCAATTGCGCGCCATGACGGTCGTCGTTGCCGATACCGGCGACCTCGACGCGGTGCGCCGCCTGAAGCCTCAGGACTGCACCACCAACCCGACCCTGTTGCTGAAGGCGGCCGAGACCCCCGCCTATGTCCACATCATCGAGGAGGCCCTGGCCTGGGGCCGGTCCCAGGGCGGTAGCCGCGAAGGCGTAGTAACGGCGATCTGCGACCGGCTGGCGGTGGCCTTCGGTACCGAGCTTGCGAACATCGTGCCCGGCCGCGTCTCGACGGAGGTGGATGCTGATCTCTCCTTCGACACCGAGGCGACGCTCGCCAAGGCGCGCGCCATCATCAAGGCTTACGAGGAGCGCGGCATCGGACGCGAGAAGATCCTGATCAAGATCGCCTCCACCTGGGAGGGCATCCGCGCCGCCGAGATCCTCGAGAAGGAAGGCATCGACTGCAATCTCACGCTCCTGTTCAGCCAGACGCAGGCTCAGGCCTGTGCGGAAGCGGGCGTGTTCCTGATCTCGCCTTTCGTCGGCCGCATCCTCGACTGGCACGTGAAGGCCGGCGGCGGCCCCTACACGGGCGAGACCGATCCGGGCGTGCTCTCCGTGCGCAAGATCTACGCTGCTTACAAGGCTCAAGGCATCAAGACCGTGGTGATGGGCGCCTCCTTCCGCAACATCGGCGAGATCGAAGCGCTCGCCGGCTGCGACCGCCTCACCATCTCGCCCGCGTTGCTCGACGAACTGGCGAAGGCCGAGGGCGAGCTGCCGCGTAAGCTCTCGCCGGACGCCATCGAGACAATCCAGCCCCTGCCGCGCCTCGACGAGAAGAGCTTCCGCTTCGCATTGAACGAAGACGCGATGGCAACCGAGAAGCTTTCCGAGGGTATCCGCTCCTTCGTGAAGGATCTGCGCGGCCTGCGCACGCTCGTGGCGCAGCGGTTGGACGAGGCGAAGGCGGCTTGAGATCGAAAGAAACGTCATCCCGGACAGCATAAGCCGATCCGGGATTGCAAGACGAGAAAAGCGCTGACTAGGACTTTTCACGTCATGGCCGGGCTTGTCCCGGCCATCTCGATAATGTGAAACGCCGCGCCTTGCGTAGTCGAGATCACCGGCACAAGACCGGTGATGACGGAAAGCAAGCGCCTCATTCTGCACACGATCCCGGATCTTCGCTTACGCTCTGTCCGGGACGACGCATCGTCAGAGCCTCGTTACTTCTTTCCCGCCAGCGCCTTCTCGCGGATCGCCGTGAGCGACATGGTCGGCGTGATGACTTCCGGATCGATGATGCAGTGGAGGATCGCCGGCTTGCTGGAGGTCAGGGCCCGCTGCAGGGCAGGGCCGAACTCTTCCGTATTCGCCACACGCTCGCCATAGCCGCCGAAGGCCTTGGCATAGGCTGCGAAGTCCGGGTTCTTGAGCATGGTTGCCGAGACGCGGCCGGGATAATCGCGCTCCTGGTGCATGCGGATCGTGCCGTACATGCCGTTGTCGAGCAGGATCACCAGGATCGGCAGGTCGTATTGCACGGCAGTGGCGAATTCCTGCCCGTTCATGAGGAAGTCGCCGTCGCCGGCGAACACCACCACAGGGCTGTCGGGCTGGATGCGCTTGGCGCCGATGGCAGCGGGCACGCCATAGCCCATGGAGCCGGAGGTCGGAGCGAGCTGCGTGCCGTATTCGCGGAAGGGCCAGAAGCGGTGGACCCAGGTGGCGAAATTGCCTGCGCCGTTGCAGAAGATCGTATCGGACGGCATCACCTTGCGAAGATGCGCCATCACCTCGCCCATCTGCAGGCCGCCGGCGGTGCGGATGGCGCTCGGATCGCTCCAAGCGAGATAATCAGCATGCGCCGTCTTCGTGCCTTCGCTCCACGGCAGTGAAGCCGGCGGATGTACGCCTTCGAGCGCCGCCGTGAAGGCGATCGGCGAGGCGTTGACGGCAAGGTGCGGGGAATAGACCCGGCCGAGCTCGCTCGGATCGGGATGGATATGCACCAGCGTCTGCTGGGGTGCCGGAATGTCGAGGAGTGAGTAGGCCTGGCTCGGGATCTCGGAGAGGCGGCCGCCGACGAGCAGGACGAGATCAGCTTCCTTGATGCGCGCCAGAAGCTTCGGGTTCACGCCGAGCCCGAGATCCCCGATATAGGAGGCGTGATCGGCAGGAAACAGCATCTGGCGGCGGAAGGTGCAGGCGACCGGCAGCTCGAAGCGCTCGGCAAAGCGCACGAAACGCTGCACGGCTGTTTCCGACCAGCGGCTGCCACCGAGGAGTGCAATCGGGTTCTTCGCGCCGTGCAGAAGCTTCTGCAGCTCCGCCATCTGCGTGAGACCCGGATGCGTCTCGATGATCTGGTAGCGCGGCGCATCGGCCACCGCTGCCATCTCGGTCAGCACGTCTTCCGGCAGCGCGATCACGACCGGGCCGGGACGGCCTGAGGTCGCCACATGGAAGGCGCGGGAGACGATCTCGGGGAAGCGCGCCGGATCGTCCACCTCCGTCGCCCATTTGGCGAGCGGGCCGAAGGCGGCGCGGTAATCGAGCTCCTGGAACGCTTCGCGCTCGCGCATGCCGCGCTCGATCTGGCCGACGAACAGGATCATCGGCGTGGAATCCTGCTTGGCGATGTGAATGCCGGGTGAGGCGTTGGTCGCGCCGGGGCCGCGGGTGACAAAGCAGATGCCGGGCCGGCCGGTGAGCTTGCCATAAGCCTCCGCCATCATGGCCGCGCCGCCTTCCTGGCGGCAGACCGTGACGTTGATGCTCGCATCATGCAGCGCATCGAGAGCCGCCAGATAACTCTCGCCCGGAACGCAGAAGATGTGATCGACTCCGTGGATGAGAAGCTGATCGACGAGGATCTGGCCGCCGGTGCGGGAGGGCTCGGTCATGGAAGGCTCGCATTGTTGAGAGGGCAGATAACAAAACGGAGGGCTAAAGCATCGGACCCAAAAGTGGACGCCACTTTTGGGATCCAATCCGATGCCTTCTTTTTGATGAGAGCATCGTTGTGCGCGGAAACCCGGATCCACTTTTCCGCACGATGCTCTAACACCCTCCGCCGGATTGTTGAAGCGATCAGGCGTCGACGTCAAACTTCACGCCCTGGGCGAGCGGAAGCGTCGAGCCGTAATTGATCGTGTTGGTGGCGCGGCGCATATAGGCCTTCCAGGCATCCGAGCCCGATTCACGGCCGCCGCCCGTTTCCTTTTCGCCGCCGAAGGCTCCGCCGATCTCGGCGCCCGAGGGTCCGATGTTGACGTTGGCGATGCCGCAATCGGAGCCGGCTGCCGACACGAAGGCTTCGGCCTCGCGCAGGTTGAGCGTGAAGATCGACGAGGAGAGACCGGCGCCGACAGCGTTGTGCAGCGCGATCACCTCGTCGAAATCCGAATAGCGCATCACGTAGAGGATCGGCGCGAAGGTCTCGCGCGTCACCGGGCCGGTCTGGCTCGGCATCTCGACGAGCGCCGGACGCGCATAGATACCGTCATTCGCCACATCCGTGGTGCGTCCGCCGCCATGCACCTTGCCGCCGGCCGCGTGAGCCTCGTCGAGCGCGCGCTCCATGCCGTCGAACGCCGCCTTGTCGATCAGCGGGCCGACGAGCGTGCCCTCAGTGCGCGGGTCGCCGATCTTCACGCTGCCGTAGACTTTCACGAGGCGCGGCACGAGCTGGTCGTAGACGCTCTCGTGCACGAACAGACGGCGCAGCGTCGTGCAGCGCTGACCCGCCGTGCCCATGGCCGCGAAGGCGATGCCGCGGAGCGCGAGATCGAGGTCAGCGGAGGGCGCCACGATGGCCGCATTGTTGCCGCCGAGCTCCAGGATCGCACGGGCGAAGCGGGCGGCGAGCTTCGGGCCGACCTGACGGCCCATCGCGGTGGAGCCGGTGGCGGAGAGAATCGGCACGCGGTGATCTTCCACAAGGATCTCACCCACTTCACGACCGCCCAGCAGCACCTCGCAGAGGCCTTCCGGCACGCCGCCGAAGCGCTTGGCGGCACGTGCGACGATGGCCTGCGTGGCAAGCGCCGTCAGGAGGGTCTTTTCAGAAGGCTTCCATACCACGCTGTCGCCGCAGACGAGGGCGAGCGCCGCGTTCCAGGACCAGACCGCAACGGGGAAGTTGAAGGCGGAGATCACGCCGCAGACGCCAAGCGGATGCCAGGTTTCCATCATGCGGTGATCGGCGCGCTCGGTCGCGATGGTCAGCCCGTAGAGCTGGCGGGAGAGGCCGACGGCGAAATCGCAGATGTCGATCATCTCCTGCACCTCGCCGAGGCCCTCGGAGACGATCTTGCCGGCTTCCAGGGTCACGAGACGGCCGAGATCGTCCTTGGCGGCGCGCAGTTCCTCGCCGAGAAGGCGGATGAACTCGCCGCGCTTCGGCGCCGGGATCTTGCGCCAGGTCTTGAAGGCGGCGTCGGCCCGGCCGATCGCCGCCCTGGCCTCGTCCGGCGTGGTCTCGCGCACATGGGCGATCACCTCGCCGGTGATCGGCGACATGGCCGGCCGGCCGGTCGAGGCGAAGGCGCTCTCCGGCACGCCGAGGCGCGCGAGAATGGCGCGGGCCTCATCCGCAACGGAAGCGGGCGCGGAGGATACGGGTTTCAGGCTCGCGGTCATGTCGGGTCTCCCTGGATGCGGGCTGAAGGCTCATAAAGGCCTACCACCCTCGCTTGTCTTGAGAACAAGAAGACGGCGGCTTTCATGCCACCGTCTTAATGCATGACCGGATGAGCTGGGAACTGCTTTTCCCGAATAGGGTCATGCCATTTTGTAAAGAACTTGGACCGCTCCCGCTTCAGCGGCAGCGGTCACATAGTCCAGCCTATCATGCCACTGCGTCGAGGTGGATGCGCTTCACCGCCGGCTCATGGCCCTCGTCCAGGCGCTCGCCGGCATAGACGCGGCCGAAGCGGTTGGCGAGGAAGGTCTCGAGGCCGATCTCCTCCTGGCGCACGAAACCCTGTTTCGGGAGCTCGCCCGCGACCAGCAGGTCGAGCATGGCGCAGATGCCGGCCGCGGTGGTCACCTGGATCGCCGTGCGCTGGATGCCGGCGACCTTCTGGCCATAGACGCTGCGGGCGTAGGTTTCCTGAACGAAGCGGCCGCCGCGCTCGCCGGTCACGGTGACGAAGACGATGACCATGTCCTGCATGGTGGCCGGAACGGCGTTCTCCAGGATATCCTTCAGGACCTCGCGGCGGTTGCGCAGCTGAAGGTCGTTGAGCAGGACGCGCATCAGAGCGCAATGGCCCGGATAGCGGATGGTCTTGTAGTTCAGGTTTCGCACCTTGCCCTCCAGCGTCTCGCACAGGGTGCCGAGGCCGCCGGAGGTGTTGAAGGCTTCGTAGCGCGTGCCGTCGAGAGAGAATTCCTCCAGCTCTTCCATGGCCGGAACCTCGCGCAGCTTGCCGTCAACGACGGCTTCGCAGCGCTCGATATATTCGTTGATGACGCCGTCCGTGCTCCAGGTGAGATTGTAGGACAGGGCGTTCGACGGATATTGCGGCAGGGCGCCGACGCGCAGGCGCACGGTATCGAGCCTGTCGAAGCGGCTCGCGATGTCGTGAGCCACGATGGAGATGAAGCCTGGAGCAAGCCCGCATTGCGGGATGAAGGCCGTGGTGGCGCCTTCCGCCAGTTCCTTCACCATTCGGGTGGTGGCGACATCCTCGGTCAGGTCGAAATAGTTGACGTCCGCAAGGCGCGCGGCCTTCGCCACGTGACTGGTCAGGTGATAGGGCGCAGCGCTGAGCACCGCGTAATGGCCTTTGAGAGCATTCTGCAGGGCGACCGCGTCACTGAAATCGAGCTGGATCGTCTTGATGCCATCTTTGGCGACCGCTTCGAGGGCGGCGGTGGACGCGTCCGCGACGGTGACGTCGTAGTCGCCGGCCTCGTTGAGCATGTCGACAATGGTGGAACCGATCTTGCCGGCGCCGATGACGAGGATCGAATGCATGAAAATCTCCCTGTGGTCCCTCAAGAAAACGGCAAAGCCATGCAAAACGCCATAGACAAGCTGACGGAAAGCCGATTAGTTCTCGGCGTATTGCCGTTATGGTTGGTCATAGTGATGCTCGACGCCACAGATCGTGCCTTGATTGCCCTCCTGCGGGAGAATGCCCGGATCGGTCATGCGGAGGCGGCCCGGCGGCTCAGGCTCTCCCGCACGACGGTGCAGGCCCGAGTCGAGAGCCTGGAGCGCCGGGGCGTGATCGCCGGCTATACCCTGCGCCTTGCCGAGGAGGTCGCAAGTCGCATGGTGCGGGCGCATGTGACCATCGTGGTGGCGCCCAAGGCTTCGGGCGGCGTCGTCTCGGCGCTCCAGCGCATGCCAGAATTGCGCGCGCTTCATTCGGTCGCGGGTGTCTTCGATCTGCTGGCGGTGGTAGAGGCTGAGGACGTTCCCTCCCTCGATGCCGCCATCGACAAGATCGGCGCGCTCGAAGGGGTGGAGCGCACGCAATCCTCCATCATCCTCTCAACGAAATTCGAACGATGACCTCCTCAGCCTCTCCTTCAGCCGACGTCGTGATCGTCGGCGGCGCCGTCATGGGCTCCTCCGCGGCCTATCACCTGCTCGCCGATTCCGGCTTCAAGGGGCGCGTCATCGTCATCGAGAAGGATCCGACCTACCAACTCTCGGCTTCCGCTCTGTCGGCGGCCTCGATTCGTCAGCAATATTCGAGCGCGGTGAACATCCGCATCTCGCTTTATGGCATCGATTTCCTGCGCAGCATCGGTGACCGTCTTGGCGTCGATGGCGAGCGGCCGGAGATCGGGCTGAGGGAAGGCGGCTATCTCTATTGTGCGTCGGAGGCCGGTGCGTCGATCCTGGCGGAGAACCACGCGCTTCAAGCGGCCGAGGGCGCCGACATTCTTTGTATGGATCCGGCTGCGCTCAAGGATCGCTTCCCCTGGCTCAACGTGGACGATCTCGCCGCCGGCACCTGGGGCCACTCGGGCGAGGGCTGGTTCGACGGCTGGGGTCTGCTCCAGGCCTTCCGCAAGAAGGCTCGCTCCCTCGGCGCCGAATATGTGAAGGGCGAGGTGGCCGAGATCGAGCGGGACGGCAGCACCATCGTCGCCGTGCGCCTCAAGGACGGCACGCGGATTGCCTGCGGCACGCTCATCAACTGCGCCGGCTCCGGCGGACGGGCGATCGCCGCCATGGCCGGGCTCGAGATCCCGGTCCAGGCCAAGCGCCGCTACGTCTTCACCTTCTCGTGCAAGGGACCAGTCGAGAATTGCCCGCTGCTCATCGATACCTCGGGCGCTTATGTACGGCCTGAAGGGGAGGGACACTTCATCTGCGGTGCCTCGCCGGAAGCGGATCTCGATCCCGACTGGTTCGACGAGGATCCCGCGTCCCAGGAGATTGATCACTCGTTCTTTGAGGAGTTCATCTGGCCGTCGCTCGCCCATCGCGTGCCGGCTTTCGAGGCGATCAAGCCGGGCCGTGCCTGGTCAGGGCCCTACGACATGAGCCTGCTCGATCACAATGCCATTATCGGCCAGGCCGGCGCGTTCAACAATTTCTACCTCTGCAACGGCTTCTCGGGCCACGGCCTGCAACAGGCTCCGGCGGTGGGCCGGGGCTTGGCCGAGTTGATCGTCCATGGCGGCTACCGAACGCTCGATCTGTCCGAGCTCGGCTACGAGCGCGTTCTCGCCAACCGGCCGCTGCTCGAACGGAACGTGATCTAGAGGCCTGTCTCCTCGGAGGTGCGGTAGGCCCAGACCCGACCGCCCCGGTTCATGTGGCGCTGCATCAAGCCGGGCTGGTCCGGATCGGGCCGGGTGTCGACGGCAAGCTCGTTGACGCCCTCCCGGTCGGCCCGTTCGTCGTCGCGGCGCGAGCCGGTGCCGACCGTCGTGTTCGAGCCCTGGTTCGCCTGGGAGAACTCGTCCGTCCTCAGGTCTGCGGTGCCGAGATCGTCCGCCCCTTCCGCCATGAGGCCCATGCCGGGCAGGATGCTCGTGGTGGTCGTTCCGCCACCCGAGCCGCCGGTGATCCCGGCTGCCAGTGGAGCGCCCGCATCGGCTCCAGCCTGGTCGGAACCGCTCTCTTTCAGCCATTCCCGGCTGCCGCTGTCGAGATCGACCGGCTCGAACATCTCCAGCACGCGCGCGGCCTCCTCGGCATTGTCCCGGTCGACCTGGGCGGCGATCAGGGTGAGATGCCTGTGAAGTCCCTGCTCGAAGATCCGCTTGTCGGATTCCGGCAGGTTCAGGTCGTGCAGGGCGTCAAGCGCGTCATCCCGCACCGAGAGGCTGCGGAAGCCGGAGATCGACGAGATCTCACGGGCATCGGCGTTGCCGACCGCGACGATTCGGTTCTGGGCGATGCCCATCTCGAGCAGGGATTGAAGCGCCTGACGGGCCTGGGCGGGATCCCTGAACAGGGCAGTGATCATCTGGGGCATGGGGTTCTTCCGTTAGGACACTCCCTCAACGAAGAGGTGTTCCGGCCTGTTCCCAGGGGGTGCCATTAAGCCTTTTGGATGAAAGGGCTTCCATTTTGGAGCCGGCTATGATTGTCATGTTTTCGTCATAGAAACGTCATCCGGCCTTAACGCAGGGGTGATGAACGACAAGAACGTCCCCAACGGGATGACATGGGAGAGATTACTATGATGAAGAAGTCTCTCCTCGGCGCTCTGGCCCTCGGCCTGGCGACGAGCACCTCCGCCTTTGCCCAGACCGAGATCCAGTGGTGGCACGCCATGACCGGCGCCAACAATGAGGTCGTCAACAGGCTGGCCGAAGAGTTCAACAATTCGCAGAAGGACTATAAGGTCGTCGTCAGCTACAAGGGCCAGTACGCCGATACGCTGAACGCCGGCATCGCCGCCTTCCGCGCGGGCAACGCGCCCCACATCCTGCAGGTGTTCGAAGTCGGCACGGCGACCATGATGGGCGCCCGCGGCGCGATCAAGCCTGTCTACCAGATGATGGCCGATGCGGGCGAGAATTTCGATCCCAAGGCTTACCTGCCCGCGATCACCGGCTACTACTCCACGGCGAAGGGCGAGATGCTCTCCTTCCCGTTCAACTCCTCCTCCATGGTCATGTGGGTCAACAAGGACGAGCTGAAGAAGGCCGGCGTCTCCGAGATTCCGAAGACCTGGCCTCAGGTGTTCGATGCCGCCAAGAAGCTCAAGGCTGCCGGCCATGAGACCTGCGGGTTCTCCTCGGCGTGGACCACCTGGGCGATGATCGAGCAGTTCTCGGCTTGGCACAATGTGCCGATGGCCACCAAGGCCAACGGTCTCGACGGCTTCGACACGGAGATGAAGTTCAACTCTCCGCTGCACGTGAAGCACCTGCAGAGCCTCATCGACCTGCAGAAGGACAAGACCTACGACTACTCGGGCCGCGATTCGAAGAGCGAAGGCCGCTTCACCTCCGGCGAATGCGCGATCTTCCTGAACTCCTCGGGCTTCTACGGCAACGTGAAGGCCAACGCGAAGTTCGACTATACCTCGGTGCCGATGCCGTATTATTCGGATGTCCAGGGCGCTCCGCAGAACTCCATCATCGGCGGCGCTTCGCTGTGGGTCATGGGCGGCAAGAAGGCTGAAGAGTACAAGGGCGTGGCCAAGTTCTTCACCTTCCTGTCCGACACGGACCGTCAGGCGAAGCTGCACCAGGAATCGGGCTATCTCCCGATCACCAAGGCGGCCTACGAGAAGACCAAGGCCTCGGGCTTCTACGAGAAGAACCCCGTCCTGCAGACTCCGCTGCTGGAGCTGACCAACAAGGAGCCGACCGAGAATTCCCGCGGTCTGCGCTTCGGCAACATGGTTCAGATCCGTGACGTGGTCTCCGAGGAGATCGAGGCTGCCCTCGCCGGTCAGAAGCCCGCCAAGGATGCCCTCGATGCAGGCGTGACCCGTTCGAACCAGATCCTGCGCCAGTTCGAGCGCTCCGTCAGCCGCTAAGACGATCTGACATCACGACCTTTCATCCCGGGCGGCCCCGCTGCCCGGGATGATCTTATAGATCACCTTCGCAGACCGGTTGCCGCCGTCATCTGCCCCATCATTCGGACAGCCGTAAACGCGATGGAAAAACGAGCTCATTTTTCAGGTTGGACGCTGCCGCTTCTGTTGATCGTTCCGCAGATGGCGGTCACCGTCATTTTCTTCTACTGGCCGGCCTCTCAGGCCATCTGGCAATCCTTCCTGCGCGAAGACGCGTTCGGCCTCTCCTCGGAATTCGTCGGTTTCGAAAATTACATCGCGTTGTTCGAGCAGCCCGAATATTACCGGGCCATGGTCACGACGGCGATCTTCTCGTCCCTCGTCGCCTTCTTCTCCCTGGCCTGCTCGCTGCTGCTGGCGACACAGGCCGACAAGAACCTGCGCGGCGGACAGGCCTTTAAGACGCTGCTGATCTGGCCCTATGCGGTGGCCCCCGCCATCGCGGGCGTGCTCTGGATCTTCATGTTCCATCCGACACTCGGCACCCTCTCGAAGCCGATCAAGGCGGTCGGCATCGACTGGAACCCGATGCTCAATGCCAACCACGCCATGACGCTGCTCGTGCTCTCCGCCACCTGGAAGCAGATCAGCTATAACTTCCTGTTCTTCCTGGCCGGTCTTCAGGCCATCCCGAAGAGCGTGATCGAGGCTGCGGCGATCGATGGCGCCGGCCCTCTGCGCCGCTTCTGGACGGTGATCTTCCCGCTTCTGTCGCCGACCACGTTCTTCCTTCTCGTGGTCAATATCGTCTACGTGTTCTTCGACACCTTCGGCATCATCGATGCGGTGACGGGCGGCGGTCCTGCCGGGCGGACCACGACCCTCGTTTACAAGGTCTATGCGGATGGGCGCCTCGGCGGCGATCTCGGCGGCTCGGCCGCGCAGTCGGTGATCCTGATGATCATCGTGATCGCGCTCACCGCCGTCCAGTTCCGTTATGTCGAGCGCAAGGTGCAGTACTGATGGTCGAGAATCGTCCGTTCACCCAATTCATGGCCTATCTGACGCTCGCCCTCGGCATCGTCATCGTGGTCTTCCCCGTCTATCTCGCGATCATGGCATCGACCTTCGACGCCGCCACGATCATCAACGGCAACATGCCGCTCACGCCGGGCAATCGGGCAGGCGAGAACTATACGCGTGCGCTGTTCTACGGCGGCGTGTCTGCTCGCGAACCCGTCGGCGGTATGATGCTCAACTCCATGATCATGGCGCTGGGCATCGCGATCGGTAAAATCCTGATCTCGGTCCTGTCGGCCTATGCGGTGGTGTACTTCAAGTTCCCGTTCCGCAGGACCGCCTTCTGGATCATCTTCATCACGCTGATGCTGCCCGTCGAAGTGCGTATATATCCGACCTACAAGATTGTCGCCGATCTCGGTCTTCTGGATACCTATACGGGCTTGATCATGCCGCTGATCGCGTCGGCCACCGGCACGCTGCTCTTCCGCCAGTTCTTCATGACGATCCCGGACGAGCTGTTGGAGGCGTCGAAGATCGACGGCGCGGGCGCCTTCCGGTTCTTCAAGGATACACTCCTGCCGCTCTCCATGACGACGATCGCGGCACTCTTCGTGATCCAGTTCATCTACGGCTGGAACCAGTATCTCTGGCCGTTGCTGATCACGACCAAGAGCTCGATGCAGACCATTGTCATCGGCATCAAGAAGATGATCACGACGACTGATGCGCTGACGGAATGGCAGATCGCGATGACCACGGCCGTGCTCGCCATGCTGCCGCCGGTGCTCGTGGTGGTCTTCATGCAGAGGCTCTTCGTGAAGGGTCTCGTCGAAACGGAGAAGTGACGCGAGGGATCGCGCAGAGCCCTCCCTGCAAGGGCGGGAGGGCTCGCTCTCACATCATTGAAATTTTCGCCCGGTACCCATGGCGGCGCGGGCAGTGGTCAAAAGGAACAGAACGATGGCAGGGGTCACCCTCGATACGGTCAGGAAGATCTATGCGGGCAACGTGGAAGCCGTGAAGGGCGTCTCTCTCGGCATCGAGGACGGCTCCTTCTGCGTGTTGGTCGGCCCGTCCGGCTGCGGCAAGTCCACGCTTCTTCGCATGATCGCAGGCCTTGAGACGATTTCCGGCGGCGAGGTGAAGATCGGCGACCGGGTCGTGAACCAGATCGAGCCGGCCGACCGCGACATCGCGATGGTGTTCCAGAACTACGCGCTCTATCCGCATATGAGCGTCTACGACAACATGGCCTACGGCCTGAAGAATCGCGGCACGCCGAAGGACGAGATCGAGAAGCGCGTGAAGGAGGCGGCTCGCATCCTCGCCATCGAGCCCTTCCTCACCCGCAAGCCGCGTGCGCTTTCCGGCGGTCAGCGCCAGCGCGTCGCCATGGGCCGCGCCATCGTCCGCAAGCCGCAGGTGTTCCTCTTCGACGAACCACTCTCCAACCTCGACGCCAAGCTGCGCGTGCAGATGCGCGTCGAGATCAAGCGCCTGCAAAGGGCTCTCGGCGTGACATCGATCTACGTGACCCACGATCAGGTCGAGGCGATGACGCTCTCCGACAAGCTGGTGGTGATGTCCGGCGGCCAGATCGAGCAGGTCGGTAGCCCGTCCGATGTCTACCGCCGTCCCGAGACCCGGTTCGTCGCCACCTTCATCGGCTCGCCGCCCATGAACATCCTGCCCGGAACGGTGGAAGGCCCCGGCCGCGTGTCGGTCGGTGGACAATCCATTGCCGTCACGGACATGCGTGAAGGCCTTACCCCCGGCTCCGCCATCGAGGTGGGCTTACGTCCCGAGGACGTGCAGGCGGGCGGCGCCGGTTCCAGCTCGCTCTCCATGGATGTGGATTTCGTCGAGGAGCTCGGCGCCACCCAGCTCTTCCACGGCAAGGTTGCGGGCGCCGAATTCGTCGTGCAGGCCTCCACCGGCCAGCTCCCGGCCGACACCCGCAAGCTGACCCTCGCCGTCGAACCGGCCAACGTCCACCTCTTCGACCCCCAGACCACGAAGCGCCTCGGTCGGGTGTGATTCTGTCAGCCGACATATGGGCATGAGTCCTGAGGCCTCGGCATAGCCGGGGCCTTTTTGTTGCAGGTGGGGAGCGGGGCGCCGTGTCATCCCCGGCGGTCGCAGGTGGGGACGGGATCCATGCCAGCTCTCGGCGCTGCCGATGGATGCCGTCTCCTCCGTTGCACTCTGTCGGGAATGACACCCTCCCCTCCTGGCCGTCCCCGGGCTCGATCTGGGCTCGGTCCGGGCCATCCCGCTTTCAGACCCATGGCCCTCATCCTGAGGAGCCGCCGTGAGGCTGCGTCTCGAAGGAGTGTCCAGAGACCACTGAACGCCTCCTTCGAGACGCCGCTTGCAGCGGCTCCTCAGGATGAGGCCGCGCGAGACGATCGGGATCACGGCCCGTGACACCCTCTGCCGTCAGGGCCGGGCTTGTCCCGGCCATCCCGATAAGGTGAGGCTCGGCGCTTCCTGGACTGGGATCACCGGGACGAGCCCGGTGATGACGAGGAGGTAATGACACGGTGAGATGGTATGTTCTCACTTTGTTCTTGACACTGTGTATCATCTGGGCTCGACCCGTGTGCATCCCGGCCCGACGACGGGCGCGCTCGCGAGGCGTCGCAGATGTGGGGCGGGGAGCGGTCCTGCAGCAGGCCTCGCACGCCGGTTGGCGGGAGGCCCTTGGCAGCCCTGTGCTGGTCCAAGTCGAAACGCCTAACAGTCCCGCGTGCGAGGCATCCTGGCTCTTCCCATTCCACCATACCCATCGAGCCGGGCTGCCCAGCCACCCTCGATCATCCCCACGGCTCAGGGCTCCCAAGCCCTGGGCCTACGGGTGCTGGCTGTTTGAAGCCTGACCGCGAACGGCTGTTGCGCCCCGATGAGACGCCTTTTATCCCTTGTCCACTCAAGCATTTTCGGCGAAGCGGATCCGGTTCGCCGTCAAAGGTACGGCGCGGCAGAGAGAAGAGATGATTCCATGCAAGTGGAAACAGCTCTGACATGAGGAACAGCAATGACGGTCAAGCTCGACGGGGCCACTCTCGGCATTCAGGACGTGGTGCGCGTGGCGCGCGCCGATACCGAAGGAGCATTTGCCCAAGCCGCCCTGGCGCCGGAGGCGCACGAGCGCATTGCCGCGACGCGGGATTACATCGACCGCACCTGGATGCATGACGATGCGCCGCTCATGTATGCCTTCAACACCGGCGTCGGATTGTTCAAGGATCAGCGCGTCCTCATCAGTGACATGGCCGCCTATCAGCGCAAGACGGTCTATGCCCACGCCACCGGAGTAGGCGAGCCGTTTGCCGAGGACGTGACGCGCGCCATGATGCTGCTGCGTGCCAATGCCTTCGCGTCGAACTATTCCGGACCGCGCGTCGAGCTGGTCGAGCGGCTCATCGCGTTCCTCAATGCGGGCCTGCATCCGGTCATTCCCCAGAAGGGCTCCGTCGGCGCTTCGGGCGATCTCGCGCCGCTGGCGCATATGGCCGGTGCCGTCTGCGGCTTCGAGGAAGCCGAAATGGTTCATCGCGGCCGCCGGATGCCGGCGCGCGAAGCCATCAAGGCTGCCGGCTTCGATCCCGATTTCGATCTCGGCGCGAAGGATGCCTCGGCCCTCATCAACGGCTCGACCACGTCGCTCGCGCTCGGTGCTCTCGCCACCCACGATGCGCGCCGTCTGCTGAAGCAGGCCGACATCGCCATGAGCCTGTCGCTCGAGGCCATGCGCGGCGAGCTCGCAGCCTTCGATCCGCGCGTGCACAAGGCGCGCCCGCATCCGGGCCAGGCGCGCGTCGCGCGCAACCTGCTACGGATCCTGGACGGCACGAGACGCTGCTCTCAAGCTGCGCGCGACGTCGTCTTCCCCGACGAGCCGCGTCAGCCGGGTACGCCTGCCGCTCCTCGCGTGCAGGACGTCTATTCCCTGCGCTGCACGCCCCAGGTTCACGGACCCGCCGTCGAGGCGGTGGAATATGTCGAGCGCATCATCGGCACGGAGATGAACTCCGCCACCGACAACCCGCTGATCTTCGACGACGGACAGGGCGGCTACGTGTCGATCTCGGGCGGCCATTTCCACGGGCAGTACATGGCGCAGGCCATGGATTTTCTCGCCATCGCCATGGCCGATCTCGGGGCGATCTCCGAGCGGCGCCTCGCGCGCCTCATCGATCCCACCATGTCCTACGGGTTGCCGCGCAATCTTCTGGCGGGCAAGCGCGGCCTCAATACGGGCTTTGCCACCGTGCAGTGCTCCCTATCGGCGCTGGTGATGGAAAACCGCGGACTGGCGACGCCGGGTTCGGTCGATTCCATCCCCGGCAAATCCAACGCCGAGGATCACGTCTCCAATTCGACCTGGTGCGGGCGCAAGGCGCGCATCATCGTGGAGAACGTGGAGCAGATCGTGGCGGGCGAATTGCTGATGGCCGCGCAGGCCCTCACGCTCGTGGAGCCGCTCGCCAAGGATTACCCGCTGGGCAAGGGCTCGCAGGCCGCGATGGAGGCGATCCGCGGGGTCATTCCACCGGCGCTCGAAGGCGACCGATGGTATGCCACCGAGATGCGTCAGGCGCTCGACCTCGTGCGCTCGGGCGCCGTGATCGAAGCGGTCGAGAGCGTCGTCGGCGAACTGGAATAATGGAAAGGGCCCGGAGTCACCGGGCCCTGAACTGTCGAGTACCGAGCTTGATCAGCGGCAGCGGCGGATGTCGCGATAGACCACGCGCCCGTTGGGACGCACCACGCGCTCACGCACTGTGCGGCAGCGATCGACGCGTCCCCATCCCGGCCGTACGCCGCAATCCCGCACGGTCCGATAGACTACGCGGCCGTTCGGGCGCACGGTGCGGATCCGGCGGGTGACGCATTGCACGTTGTCGACAAGCGTGGGCGCCTGCAGCTGCTCGGCGCCGAAACGGGCCTGAGCCTCTTGCGGTGCAGCAAGGAAGCCGGCGCCGAGAGCAAGAGCGAAAGCGTGGAGAATGATGGCTCGCATGGTCCATTCCTTATGCTTTGAGGAGGGGCTGACGACAACGGCATGTCTATGCCATGGTTCCTGAAGCAGGAATGAACCCCATGTTGTCACGCGTTGTCATTCGTCCCGTTCAAGCCTCGGACGCCTCCGAGCTGGTTGCCGCCAACCTCGCGAGCATCGACCTGCACGAGCCCTGGGTGTCCCCCTGCCGCGACCATGCGAGCTTTCTCGGCTATCTCGCCCGCTGCGACGGCGATCGATCCATCGGCTTTATCGCCCGCGAGCGGGAGAGCGGGCGGGTCGTCGGCGTCGTCAATTTGAGCGAGATCGTGCGCGGCTTCTTCCAGAGCGCCTATATGGGCTATTACGGCATGGCCGGCATGAACGGGCGCGGCCTGATGGGCGAAACCGTGAGTCTCGTCGTGGCGCATGCCTTCCGCGAACTCGGCCTGCATCGGCTGGAGGCGAATATCCAGCCGACCAACGAGCCTTCCCGCGCACTCGTCAAGCGACTGGGCTTTCGCCAGGAGGGCTATTCGCCGCGCTATCTCAAGATCGACGGCGAATGGCGCGATCACGAACGCTGGGCCGTGCTCGCAGATGAGTGGCGCCGCTGACTTGCGTCAGGCGATGGGCCCGAGCTTCTTCTGTAGAAAGAAGCGGCTTCCGCCGACAGGATAGTCCTTGAGTTCGCCGAAGATCTCATATCCCAGGCGCTGGTAGAGTCGGAGCGCCTCGGGATTGAGCGTGTCGATCCAGACCGAGTGGCAGCCTCTGTTTCGGGCTTCGTCCTCGGCCAGCGCGATCAGCTGCGTGGCAAGCCCCATGCCACGAAAGGCTTCGGGCACGAAGAGGAGCTCGATGCCGAGCCAGCCGCCATTCGTGCGTCCCAGAAGTCCCCTGACAGGCTCGTTGCTGTCCGGATTGCGAATGGCGATGGCGAGATCCTGGCCCGGCGGATGATTGGCGAAGAGCGTTTTGTTGAAGTCCCGCACGCCCTCCAGCACGATCGGATGAAGCGCGGAAGCATCCTCGACGAACGTGATCGTGGGCAACTGTGTCATCATGCAAATCCTATGCCGCGATCCGCTTGACGGCGTCGATCAGCACACGGGCCGCCACGTCCACATCCTCGGTGGTGATCGATTCCGCCGGATTGTGGCTGATGCCGTCCTTGCAGCGCACGAAGAGCATGGCGGAGGGGCAGAGATTGGCCATCGCGACCGCATCGTGACCCGCCCCGGAGGAGAGATGCAGGGGTTCGATGCCGAGACTCCTCACGGCCTCTTCGAGCCACGCGATCAGATCCTTGTCCATGGGCGTCGCGGGCGATTCCATGAACGGCTCGATGGTGAAGCTCACATTGCGTCGTTGAGCGGCAGCCTGGCACTCGGTCACGATGTCCTGCACCATGGCGAGACGCACCGCATCGTCCGGCGAGCGGGCGTCGAGGGTGAAATCGACGCGCGCTGGAATGACGTTGATCGCGCCGGGCTGCACCTGCGCCGCGCCGACGGTTGCCACCGTGTCGGTGCGCGTCGAGCCTGCGCGCTCCACGATGCCGATCATCTCGGCGACGGCCGCGAGCGCATCGCGGCGCATGTTCATCGGCACGGTGCCCGCATGGCCCGCTTCGCCGATTACGCTGGCGCGGGCACGGGTGATGCCGTTGATGGCGGACACGATGCCGACGGGCAGGCGCTTCGCCTCCAGAAGCGGACCTTGCTCGATATGCACCTCGAGGTAGCCGCGATAGCGCGCCGGATCGCGGGCCAATGCAGCCGCGCCTCCCGGATCGCCACCGAAGCGGATCAGCGCGTCGCGGAAAGAAACTCCGTCCTGATCCCTGCCGTCGAGCCAAGCCGGGTTGAAGCGACCGGCCAGGGCTTGGGACGTGGAGAGGTTCGTGGGGAAGCGCACATTCTCCTCGTCCCCGAAGGCCACGATCTCGATGGGGCAGGCCGGCGCGATGCCCTGCTGCTTCAGCGCCTCGACTACGACGATGCCGAGCACGACGCCGAGATTGCCGTCATAGCGGCCGGCATCGACGACGGAATCGATATGGGAGCCGATGAGGAGCGCGGATGCTTCGGGATTGGCGCCCTCAACGCGGCCGATCACGGAGCCGAGCGCGTCGATATGCGCATTAAGGCCCGCCTCCTGCATCAGCCGGAGCGTGGCATCCGCGGCCCTGCGGTGCGCATCGGAGAGATAGAGGCGTGTGAGGCGGCCGGGCTCGTCCGTATGCTGGGCCAACTCCTCGATCATCGCCATCACGCGGCGGCCGAGGGTGAGATCTGTCGCGTTTGTCATGGGCCGGAGAGTTTCAGGAACCGGCCTGCTTCGCAAGGGGAGGACGGTCCGGTTCCCAAACGCTTTTCTGCCGTTAGGCAGCGACGCCGAGCTTCTTCTGCAGGCTCGTAGAGGAGGTCGTGTATTGGAACAGGAGCTTCTTCTCGGGATACACGTAGCGATGCACCTTCTGGGCTGCCAGAGCGCCCTCGTGGAAGCCGGAGAGGATGAGCTTCAGCTTGCCCGGATAGGTGTTGATGTCGCCGATGGCGAAGATGCCGGGAACGTTGGTCTCGAACTTCTCCGTGTCGACGGGAACCAGGTTCTCGTGCAGGTTAAGCCCCCAATCGGCGATGGGGCCGAGCTTCATGGTGAGCCCGAAGAAGGGCAGCATCACGTCGCAATCCACGAGGTGTTCCGAGCCGTCGTCCTTGCGGATCACGGCGCCTTCCAGCACGTGATTCCTCCCTTTGAGCGCGCTCACCTGACCGAGGTGAAGATCCATCTCGCCGGAGGCCACGAGGGAGCGCATCTTCTCCACGGTGTGGGGCGCGGCGCGGAAGGCATCGCGGCGGTGGAGCAGGGTCAGGCGCTTGGCGATGGGCTGGAGGTTCACGGTCCAGTCGAGGGCGGAATCGCCGCCGCCGACGATGAGCACCTTCTTGTTCCGGAACATCTCCATCTTGCGCACGGCGTAGAACACGCTCGTGCCCTCATAGGCCTCGATGTTGTCGATCGGGGGCTTCTTGGGCTGGAACGAGCCGCCGCCGGCCGCGATGATCACCGCCTTGCAGACGAAGGTGGTGTCGTTCTCCGAGGTCTTGACCCGGAAGAGCGGCGCCTCGGGCGTGCCGATGGACTCGAGGCTTTCCACCATCTCGTTGAGGTGGAAGGTCGGGTTGAACGGCTCGATCTGCGCCATAAGGTTGTCGACGAGGCCCTGACCCGTCACCATCGGAAAGCCCGGAATGTCGTAGATCGGCTTTTCCGGATAGAGCTCGGCGCATTGGCCGCCCACTTTCGGCAGGATGTCGATGAGATGGCATTTGATGTCGAGGAGGCCCAGTTCGAACACGGCGAACAGGCCCACGGGCCCGGCACCGATGATGACGACGTCCGTTTCGATATGGTCGGTCATGAACAGGCTCCTTCGAGAGACGGCCTTTCGAAAAGCACGGTCTCTCGGTCTTGGCAATGTGGCAGGCTGACGGCGAAGACCTTTTTCATGAAACTCGCTTCATGAAAAAGGCTTCCTTGGGTTGGAACGCATTTTCAGCAAAACCGCTCTCCACTTTTGCTGAAAATGCCTACCCTCCGGTCGGTGCCAGGGTGACCTCAAGGCCGTCGAGTTCGGGGGTCCAGAGGATCTGGCAGGACAGGCGGGAGTTAGGCTGCGTCATCACGGTGTCGAGCTGGTCCTCCTCCTCGCCGGTGGGAGGATAGAGCTTGTCCAGCCAGTCCTCGGCGACGAAGACATGGCAGGTCGCGCATTCGCAGGCTCCGCCGCACAGGCCCTCGATGGGCAGGCCCCAGTCCCGGATGATCTCCATCACCCGCCAGCCCTCGATGGCCTCAAGGATATGGCGCTGGCCGGCCCGGTCGGTCACATGGATTACGCCCATGAAGCGGGAATTCCTCTTTCGTGCATTCTGGGATGTGGCGCGGAACGGGCGCCGGATGGGCTGCATATCGCCCTTCAAGCCTCTTCCGTCAACGCTTTAGCGCATCAAACACCGAGGGTTTCCGCCCGCAAGGCCTCATCGGCCATAAGCTCGGCCATGGAGCCCTGGAAGCGGATCTCACCGCGCTCGATGACGCAGGCCCGGTCGCTGATGCCGGCGGCAAAGGCCCAGTTCTGCTCGGAGAGGAGCACCGCTACGCCTTCGGCCTTCATGGCCCGGATCGCCTCGGCCATCATCTGGACAATGACCGGGGCGATGCCCTCGGAGGGCTCGTCGAGCAGGATCGCATCCGGGTTGCCCATGAGGGTGCGGGCGATGGAGAGCATTTGCTGCTCGCCGCCGGACATCTGGTTGCCGCGCCGCCCACGCATCTCGGCGAGGTTCGGGAAGAGCCGGACGAGTCGCTCGGGCGTCCAGGGCGAGCGGCCGGCGCCGGCCGGCCGGCGCCCCGTCTCCAAATTCTCCTCGACGGTGAGATCGGTGAAGATGCGCCGGTCTTCGGGCACGTAGCCGAGCCCCAGGCGGGCGACCTTGTAGGTCGGAAGCTTGCCGAGGGAGTGCCCCTTGAAGGTCGCATGGGTGGCGGACGCCGAAATCAACCCCATGATGGCCTTCAAGGTCGTGGTCTTGCCGGCGCCGTTGCGGCCGACGAGCGCCACCACCTCGCCCGGATAGAGATGAATCGACAGGCCGAACAGCACCTGCGCCCGGCCATAGAAGGCGCTGAGGTTCCGGACATCGAGCAGCGCGTCTCGTCTCATGCGGGGCTCAATCCTTTCGGCCGCTCCAGGGCATGCTCGTCGCCAAGGTAGGCCCGCCTGACTTGGGGATCCTGGCGGATCTCGTCCGGCGTTCCGGCGGCGATGATCTGGCCGCGCAGGAGCACGAGCACCCGGGCCGCGTGGCCGAAGACCACATCCATGTCATGTTCGGTGAAGAGCACGCCGATCCCTTGCGAGGCGGTGATGGACGCGGTGAGATCCATCAGTTCCGCCCGCTCGCGCGGCGCCATGCCGGCCGTGGGCTCGTCCATGAGAAGGAGCTTGGGCTCTCCGGCCAGCGCGATGGCCAGTTCCACCCGCTTCACGTCGCCATAGGCCAGCGCGGAGCAGGGGATATCCGCCGCCTCCACCATGCCCACCTGAGAGAGCAGCGCGACCGCTTTCTCGCGATGGCGCTCCCGGGCCGGGGTCCAGAGACCGTTGCTTTGACGATGGCAGCTGATCAGCGCCATCTGCACGTTCTCCACCGCGCTCATGGAGAGAAAGGTCTGCGCCACCTGGAAGGTGCGTCCCACGCCGCGGCGAAAGCGCTTCTGCGGCGAGGCATGGGTAATATCCTGATCGTCGAGCAGAACCTGGCCGCGATCAGGTCTCAACTGGCCGCCGACCATGTTGAACACGGTGGACTTGCCGGCTCCGTTGGGGCCGATGATGGCGAGCATCTCGCCACGCTCGACGGTGAACTCCACGTCCCGGGCCGCCATCACGCCGCCGAAGGATTTGTGCAGGCCGGTCACGGCAAGAAGCGTCATGCGCGCTCCTCTCGCCAATGTTGCACAGTGCCCACAAGGCCGCGCGGAAAGATCAGCACCATGGCGATGATGCTCAGGCCCAGCAGAAGCCGCCAGAGGGGCGTGAGCGGCATGATCAGATCGCGCAGGAAGTGCAGGACGGCGGCACCGACGAGCGGACCCGTCACCGTCTGAATGCCGCCGAGGAGCAGCATGGTGAGCGCATCGACGGAGGTCGAGATGCCGAGCAGACTCGGATCCACCGAGCCGCGGGAGAAGGCATAGAGGCCACCCGCAAGTCCGGCTGCAGCCCCGGAGATCACGAAGGCGAGCCAGCGGTGTTGGCGGACCTTCAGGCCGATCGCTTCCGCGCGGGCTTCCGAGTCGCGGGCGGCCCGCAAGGCATAGCCGAACGGTGCGTCGATGATCCACTTCAAAAGCAGCACCGTGACGAGCGTCAGTGCGGCGGTCAGCAGATAATAGGGCATCGGCCCGCTGGCCCAGCTCGACGGCCATACGCCAACGATGCCGTTGTCGCCGCCGGTCACGTTGACCCATTGGAAGGCAACCGCGTAGAGGATCTGGGCGGCAGCAAGCGTCATCATGGCGAGATAGATGCCTGACAGGCGGACCACGAAGGCGCCGATCAGTGCCGCGCCCAAAGCTGCCAATGCGAGTCCGAGGGGGAGAGCCGCCACCATCGACGTGCCGAGCCACTTTACGGCAAGGGCCGATCCATAAGCCCCTAGGCCGAAGAACGCTGCATGGCCGAAGCTCACGAGCCCACCGACCCCGATGAGAAGCTGCAGGCTGAAGGCGAAGAGCGCGAAGATCAGGATCTCGGTCGCGACCTTCAGCAAGTACGCATCGGCCAGCAGCGGGAAGCAGGCGAGCGCCGCGATGACGGCGAGCAGGATGAACGGACGGCCGGGCAGGGGCTTGTGGCTGGCGATGCCCACCGCATGGGTTCCCCCGATGACCTCGGCACGCCCGAAGAGACCGTAGGGTCGGATCGCCAGCACCACGGCCATGAGCAGGAACACCACGACGAGGGTGCTCTTCGGAAAGACCAGGATTCCGAACGCCTGCAGCTGCCCGATGATGAGTGCTGCAAGGAACGCGCCGGGCACGCTGCCCATACCGCCGACCACCGTGACAACGAAGGCCTCGACGATGATGGAGAGATCCATGCCGGCATTGGCCGAGACGCGCGGGATCTGAAGCGCGCCGCCGAGTCCGGCCAGGAATGCGCCGAGAAACAGCGTGCCCGTGAACAGCATGGCCTGATTGACACCCAGCGACGCCACCATGTCGCGATCCTGCGTCGCCGCGCGCACCAGCACGCCGAACCGCGTCTTGCGCAGGAGAAGCCACACGAGCCCCAGCACGATGGGACCGGCCGCGATCAGCACGAGTTCGTAGGAAGGAAAGCGCCGTCCGAGAATTTCCACGGGTGCGCGCAATCCCGGTGCGCGCGGCCCCAGAATATCCTCCGGCCCGAACACCTGCACAACGAGATCCTGCACCACCAGCACGACACCGAAGGTGGCAAGCAACTGGAACAGTTCCGGTGCGCCGTAGATGCGCCGCAGGAGCAGGACTTCGATGATCACGCCGATGATGCCGACGATGAGCGCCGAGGCCAGGATGCCGGCCCAGAAGGTAACCGGCCCGAACGAGAGTTCGAGCAGGCGCGGCACCAGGGTCGCGGCCGTATAGGCGCCGATCATGTAGAGCGAGCCGTGCGCGAAATTCACGATCCGCGTGACGCCGAAGACGATGGTCAGTCCGCAGGCAGTGATGAAAAGCGATGAAGCGCTGGAGAGGCCGCTGAGGGCCTGAACGGCGAGGAAGGAGGGATCCAGCGCCAGCAATCCGCTAATCCTTCCGTACTGCCTTCACCTCGGCCTCGGTCGGCATGAACGACGTGCCGTCCTTGTAGGTCCAGTCCGTCATGCCGCCGGCGGCGCCCTTGAGCACGAGTTTGCCGACCCAGGCCCCCATGGTGGACTGGTTGTCGATGCCGCGCATGGTGACGGGACCGATGACGGTGTCGAACTTCGCATCCTCGAGCGCCTTGATGATCGCCTCGGTCTCCGTGGAGCCCGCGCGGTCGATGGCGTCGCGGATCATGTTGACGACCATATAGCCGAGGAGCGAGCCGAGACGCGGCGTCTCGTTGTACTTGGCGCGATAGGCATCGACGAAGGCCTTGTGCGTCGGTTCCTTGACCTCGTCCCAGGGATAGCCGGTCACGGTCCAGCCCGCGGGCACCTCGTCCTTCAGGGGCAGGAGCCATTCGGGCTCGCCGGTGAGGAGCGAGAGGACCGTCGCGCCCTCGAAGAGGCCGCGGGTGTTGCCCTCGCGCACGAACTGGGTGAGGTCGGGTCCGAAGAGCACGTTGAAGATGCCGTCTGGCTTGGCCTGTTCGAGCGCCGAGGCGGTGGCGCCCGCCTCGATCTTGCCGAGCGCCGGATATTGCTCTGCGACGATCTGGGCTCCAGGCACCCGCTCCTGGATCAGGCGCTTGAAGACGGCCGCCGCCGATTGGCCGTATTCGTAGTTCGGCGCGACGATGGCCCAGCGCTTCGCGCCCGAGGCCTTGGCCTGATCCACCAGCATGCCGACCTGCATGAAGTTGTTGGGCCGGATGCGGAAGGTGTAGCGGTTGCCCTGTGCCATGGTGACGGCATCGGTCAGGGGTTCGGCGGCGATGTAGACGATCTTCTTCTGGTTGGCGAAATCCGCCATGGCGACGCCGACATTCGACAGGAACGAGCCGAAGAGCAGCGATACGCCCTCGCGGCTCACGAGCTCGTCCGCCACGCGGGTGGCGCTGCCTGTGGTCGCGCCGTCGTCGCGCGAGACGATCTCGAGCTTGCGGCCCAGCACTCCGCCCTTGGCGTTGATCTCGTCGAGGGCCATCTGCCAGCCGTTGCGATAGGGCACGGTGAAGGCCGCCCATTGCGCATAGGAATTCAGTTCGCCGATCTTGATCGGGGCCTGCTGCGCGTGAACCGCCGGCGCTCCGAGCGCGAGCGCTGCTCCAAGAGCCAGCCAGCGGATCGTCGAAATCTTCGCCATTGCACGTTCCTTGCAAACGAGAACCTGCGTGGATTTAGGGCCAATCCCGGTTCGAAGAAAGCCCAAACTGCCGAGCTTCGTGAATTCCTGCCTTGCTTGAGCCAGGGAGGCAATGACACATTCGCCGCCTTCGTTCCCTGAACCCGGACAGGCCCATGCTCCTCGATCGAGACCCCGCCCATGCTTTCATGCCTTACCCGGCCATTCCAGTCCCCCATGCATCGAGCGGCCCGCTGTCGGGTCTGACCTTCGCCGCCAAGGATCTGTTCGATGTGGCCGGCTACCCGACGAGTGCGGGATCGCCCCACATGCTTGCCATGTCTGGCACCAAGACCCGGACGGCACCCACGGTGCAGAGGCTTCTCGATTCGGGCGCCCGTCTCGTCGGCAAGACGATCACCGACGAGCTGGCCTTTTCCATGAGCGGCAAGAACGCCCATTTCGGCGCGCCGGTGAACGGCGGTGCGCCGGATCGCATTCCGGGCGGCTCGTCCTCGGGCTCGGCGTCTGCCGTCTCGAACGGGCTGTGCGATTTCGCGCTCGGCACCGATACGGGCGGGTCCGTGCGGGCGCCGGCCAACCATTGCGGCCTCTTCGGCATTCGTCCGACCCATGGCCGGGTGAGCCTCGAAGGGTGCCACGATCTTGCGCCCTCCTTCGACACCTGCGGATATTTCACCCGCGACGGCGCCACTTTCGCCCGGGTCGGCGAGGTGCTGCTCGGGAAGGATCCCCAGCCGCTGCAGCCGAGCCCACGGGTACTCCTGGCGCGCGACGCCTTTGCCCTTCTCCACAAAGAGGTGCGAGAGGCGCTTGCCCCGGCGCTGCGTCAAGCGGAAGGAGTGCTCGGCCAGCCGGAGCAGACCGAGGCGGCGCCGGACGGCTTCACGGCCCTTTACTGGGCGATGCGCTATATCCAGAGCCGCGAGGCCTGGACGGTCGATGGACCGATGATCGAGCGCTACCATCCGCCTCTCGGCCCCGGCGTAGCCGACCGGTTCGAGTTCTCGAGGGCCGTGACGGATGCGCAAGTGGCGGAAGCTCAGGTGATTCGGGCGGCTTTCCGTAAGCGGTTCGGCGCGCTCCTCGCCGATGACGCAGTGCTGATCCTGCCGACCATGCCCGACATCGCGCCGCTGCTCTCGGAGAGTGACGAGGCCCTGAACGATTATCGCAACAACGCCCTGAACCTGCTCTGCCTGTCGGTTCTGTCGGGCCTGCCGCAGGTCTCGATCCCGCTCGCGTCCCGATCCGGCGCGCCCCTGGGGCTGTCGCTCATGGGACCGGCCGGGTCCGATATGAGTCTTGTTGCACTGGCACACCGAATCGCCGACAGCGCATCCGAATGACGGGACCCATCCCGCCTGGCCGGAGTTACCGGCAGGAGCGAGGGAGCACACAAACCGCCTCGAGCGCATCGTGCGAAAACGTGGACACGGTTTCCCGGACCGAACGATGCGCCATTTAAGGGATTGAGCATCGGACCCAGAAGTGGGGTCACTTCTGGGTCCGATGCCCTAAGGGGAAGAAACATGACACATCCAGCCGTTCATCCGGAAACACCTCATGTGGCGGTGGCGAGTGCCTGCATCGTGGGCGAAGGACCCGTCTGGGACCATCGCTCGAACACGCTCTTCTGGGTCGACATCAAGAACCCGGGCATCTGGCGTTACCATCCGGAGACGACGGAGCATTTTCGCGTCGACGCGCCGGAACGGGTGGGCTTCATCGCCCTGACGCCCGACCAGGATGTGGTCGTCGCCGGCTTCAAGTCGGGGCTTGCCCGCTTCAATCTCAGGACCGGCGAAGTGCAGCCCATCGTGTCTCCCGACAAGGACAAGCCGAACAACCGCATCAACGACGGCCATGTGGGACCGGACGGCGCCATCTATTTCGGCACCATGGACGATGAGGAGAAAGAGGGCTCGGGTGCCTTCTGGCGCTGGGACGGCAAGGAGCTGACCCAGTTCCATTCCGGCATCGTCGTCACCAACGGACCGGCCTTCAGCCCGGACGGGCAGATGCTTTACGCAACCGACACGATGGATGGAACGGTCTATGTTCTGGATGCTCAAGGAGGCCAGATCGGCAAGCCGCGCCCATTCGTCCGCTTCGAAGAAGGGTGGGCCCATCCGGATGGCATGGCGGTCGATGCGGAGGGTTATGTCTGGGTCTGCCACTGGGGCGCTTCGCGCATCACCCGCTTCGCGCCGGACGGTTCGGTCGAACGCATCGTGCCCGTTCCCACGGCGCAGGTGACGAAATGCGCCTTCGGCGGGCCCGATCTCACCACGCTCTACATCACCACGGCGGCCATCGGCCGCGATCCGCATATCGACGTGATGGCAGGCCATCTCTTCAAGGTCGAGACAGACGTTCGTGGCCTTCAGGCCCACATTTTCGAGGGGTAGGGATCATGACTATCGAGCGTTTCGGCACCTTGAACGGGCAGGATGTGCTGCAGGTCTCGCTGACGGGACCGGACGGCATCGCGATGCAGGTCCTCACCTGGGGCGCCGTGGTGCGGGATCTCGCCGTGCCACTGGCCGGGAGCTCGCAGCGGGTGGTGCTGGGTCTGAATTCCATTGAGGATTACGTCGCCCATTCCCCTTATTTCGGTGCCATCGTCGGGCGCTACGGCAACCGTATCGGGAAGGCACAATTCATTCTGAACGGCGAGACCTACGGGCTCGATGCCAACGAGGGCGAGAACCAGCTTCACGGAGGCAGCAAGGGCTTCGGCACGCGCCTGTGGAGCATCGTCGACCACACGTCTTCCAGCGTAACCCTGAGCTTGGTGTCCGAAGACGGCGACATGGGCTATCCGGGCCGCCTCGTGGCGACCTGCACCTATACCCTCCTGCCGTCGCTTCGCCTTCGGATCGAGCTTGAGGCGACGACCGACATGCCGACGCCGGTCAACCTCACCACCCATGGCTATTTCAACCTTGACGGCGGCCCCGACATTTCCTCCCATGAGCTGACGATCGCAGGCGACTTCATCACGCCGACCCGGCCCGATCTCATTCCGACGGGCGAGATCGTGTCGGTTGCAGGCACCGACTACGATTTCACAGCGCCGAGGCCGATCCATGGGGCGCAGCCCACCCTCTACGACATCAACTACGTGCTGCGCGGGCCCTATGGCGAGCTTCGCCGCGCGGCGACACTGGAGTCACGCCAGAATGGTCTCTCTATGGAATTGTGGACCACGGAGCCCGGCGTTCAGTTCTATGACGGTCATCTGATCGACATGCCGGTCCAGGGCTTGGGCGGCACCCAGTACGGCCGCCATGGCGGGCTTTGCCTGGAGCCGCAGCGCTTCCCCGACAGCCCCAATAAAGCCCATTTTCCATCGTCTATCCTGCCGCGCGGGCAGGTTTCCCGACAGGTCAGCGAGCTCCGGTTCTCTCGTTGAGCGAGGGAACTTTGCTTTTGTGGAATTGTTCTTCTTTGTAGGCGTTGCGTTTCCGGTCAAACACGAACCAAGAAGGGATAGTTCCCCATGCCGGTGCTCGATGCGAAAGCCTTGGAGATCGACCCAAAGGGAGCGGCCTTCCTGAAGAGTGTTTTGCGTCCTATGCCCGTGCCGCAGGCGCCCCCCAAGGAAGCATCCCGGATCGTCAAGATCCGGTTCTACGCGCTGAAGCGGTCAAGGGAGTTCGCGACCGGCGCGGCGTGACGGGCCATTTTCAGGCCCGCCAGCTTTTCTCACGCATCTTCAACCACGGCCGCCAATCCGCGCTTGGCAAGAAGCGCGTCTGCGGTCGGCAGGCGCCCGCGGAAGGCCGTATAGGCCTCGGCCGGGTCGCGCAGATTGCCGGCTGAGTAGATGAAGCGCTTCAGCTTGTCCGCCATGTCCTTGTTGAAGGCATCGCCCGTCTCTTTGAAAGCCGTGAAGGCGTCTGCATCCAGCACCTCCGACCAGAGATAGCTGTAATAGCCCGACGAATAGCCATCGCCGGAAAATACATGCGTGAAATGCGGCGTGCGATGCCGCATGATGATCTCGCGCGGCATGCCGATCGTCCGCAGGGTTTCCGCCTCGAAAGCCGACACGTCGAGATTGCCTAGATCCTTGCGGCGGTGAAGCGCCAGATCGACGAAGGCGGAGGACAGATATTCGACCGTGGCGAAGCCCTGGTTGAAATTGCGCGCGGCCATCAGACGTTCGAGCAGTTCTTCCGGAATCGGTTCGCCGGTCCGGTAATGGGTTGCATACCAACGCAGGATGTCAGGCTGCGACAGCCAGTGCTCGTAGAGCTGCGAGGGAAGCTCCACGAAATCCGTCGACACGGCCGTGCCGGCAAGAAGCGGATAGGTTACGTTCGAGAGCAGGCCGTGCAGGCCATGGCCGAACTCATGGAACAGCGTGCGCGCATCATCAAAACTCAGGAGCGACGGCTCACCCGCGGCACCCTTGGCGAAGTTCATCACGTTGACGATGATCGGCCGGATATCGCCGGTAAGCTTTTCCTGCGAGCGGAAGGCGCTCATCCAGGCGCCGCTGCGCTTGGACGAGCGCGCGAAATAATCCCCGATGAAGGTACCGATGTGATTGCCGCCTGCATCCAACACCTGCCAAGCGCGGATGTCAGGGTGATAGCGCGGGAAGTCCTTCAGCTCCTCGAAGCTGAGACCGAAGAGCCGGTGCGCCGTCTCGAACGAAGCCTCGATGATCCGGTCGAGCTGGAAATAGGGCTTGATGGTCGCTTCATCGAGATTGTGACGCGCCATGCGGACCTGATCGGCATAATAGCGCCAGTCCCACGGCTCGATGACGATATTGTCGCCGATCGATTGTGCCTGGGCCTGCAGATCGTCGCGCTCCCTTTTCGCGCGGGCGATGGCCGGCGTCCAGACGTCGTTCAGGAGCTTCTGCACGTTGTCGGGTGTCTTTGCCATCGTGTCGGCGAGCTTGAAATCGGAGAACGTCTCGTAGCCGAGAAGTTTCGCCCGCTCCGCACGCAAGGCCGCCGTCTCGGCGATGATCGCCTTGTTGTCGGTAGCATTGCCATTGTCGCCGCGCGCTGCCCAGGCTTTGAAAGCCTGCTCGCGTAGATCGCGCCGCTTGGAGAATTGCAGGAAAGGCTCAATGCTGGAGCGGGAGAGGGTGATCACATACTTGCCCTTCAGCCCGCGCTCCTCGGCAGCCTGAGCCGCTGCTTCGCGTAGGAAAGACGGCAGACCTTCGAGATCGGCTTCGCCCTCGAGAACGAGCTGATAGGATTTCTCGTCCGCCAGCACGTTCTGCGAGAAATGAGTGCCAAGACTCGCCAGCCTCTCGGTAATGGCGGCGAGGCGCTTCTTCTCGTCCAGTCCGAGCTTCGCACCGGCGCGCACGAAAATGGTGTGGTAACGGTCGAGGACGCGGGCCTGCTCAGAGGAAAGACCGAGGCTGTCGCGCTTCTCGTAGAGCGCCGCCACGCGCTTGTAGAGCGCCTCGTTCATGAAGATGCTGTTGCGGTGCTTGGCAAGGATCGGAGCCATCTCGCGCTCGACGGCCTGGATCGCATCATTGGTGTGCGAACCGGCAAGATTGAAGAACACACCACCGACCTTCTTCAGCGTCTGTCCGCTCATCTCCAGCGCTTCGATGGTGTTGGCGAAGGTCGGCACCTCCGCATTGTCGGCAATGGCCGCGATCTGCGCCTGCTGCTCGGCGAGCGCCGTGTCGAAGGCAGGTTTGTAATGCTCCGGTGCGATGCTCTCGAAGGGCGGAAGACCGAAAGGGGTGGTCCAGGATGCAAGGAGAGGATTGCCTGAAAGAGCTGTGTCTGAAGCCGTCATGATCGGTCCTGCCTCTGAATGAAAGGGCTTAGTCTTAATCATCTCATCCGTTCGCGGAAAGGGGGCCGGCGTTCGCCGGAGCCGCCGTGCCCGCGAGATGACGCTGCAGGAACTCCAGGGACCGGGCGGTCGCATCGTCTTCCGCCGCCCCCCTGAAGCCGTGGCCCTGTCCGGGATAGACCTTGATTTCATGCGGCACGCTCTGTTGGCGCAGCAGCGCCTCGATCGCATAGGCGTTCGCCACCGGCACGATGGGATCGGCCGAGCCGTGCAGGACCAGGGTTGGCGGCAGCTTGGACGTGGTGGCGATTGCACCCTGCGGCAGCGGCCCGAAATAGTTCACCAGCGCCCTCACGCGCGGATCCGTGCTCGCCACGGCAAGTCCCAGTGCCGCTCCGAGCGAGATCCCGATGATGCCGATGCGATGTTGGTCGGCTCCCGGATGATCCGACGCGAAGGCGAGCGCATCCTGTACCGTGCCCATCCAGGGCATGAAGTTCTGGAACAGGGTGCTGAAAGAGGCCCGCTTCTCGCCCGTGCGGTCGAGATAGTGAACGAGGTGAACTTGGTAGCCGGCCGCCGCGACATCGCGGGCGCCCTCGCGGTACTGCGTATTATAGTTCAGGCCATCAGCGCCATGGAGCATGAGAACCGTGGGACGGGGCGAGGAGCCGGCCGTCTGGAAGGTTTCGACGGCAATGGCCTTGCCTCCACTTTTGAAGCTGCTTCGTTGGGTGGTGACTGGCATTGCGTTCGGCTTGTCCTGTTGGGCATGAGCGGTCGAAGAGGCAGCAAGGGCTGCACCGATCAGGATACTGCGTCTGGTGATCGACATGGGGCTGGGCGTTAAGGCGGGACTATCGGGATCTTTGGGAGATGGGATCGGCTTTCCCGTGCTTGCAGATGGCAAAAGGTCCCAGCTTTTCTCGAACAGACAAGCTTCCTGCTCTGCTCAAGGATCGTTTGGCCCTTGGAGGCGTTGTTTGCAGGTCGGCGAGATCGTCTCGCGGCTCAGCAGAGATTGACCGTATGCGCCCCACACCAGCTCCCGTGCCTCCCCCGGAGACGGAAATTCAGCCTCCCGGCGTTCCGGGCCTCTCTGGACTGCTGACCCTGGCCGTGGCTGTCGTCGTGCTGGCTGCCCTCTATGTGGGTCAGGACGTGTTCCTGCCAGTGGTGCTCGCCATCCTCCTGGCTTTCGTGCTCGCGCCTTTCGTCGACATGATGCGCAAGTGGCACATGGGCCGCGTGCCGGCCGTCATCATTGCGGTGCTCGTCGCCTTGGGCATCATCCTGTCTCTCGGTACCACTATCGGCTTCCAGGTCGCCGGCCTCGCCTCTGACATCCCCCGCTATCAAACCACGATCGAGAGCAAGGTCGGCTCATTAAGGGAGGGGACGCTCGGAAAGCTGCCGGCTCTCCTGAAGGATTTCGGCCGCCGCTTCGATAAAGCCGTCGCCGAACCGCCGCCGGAGCAGCAGGCGCCGGCCTCTTCCAGCGCCCCCGCGCCTCCGGCCGCCGAGGAGTCGGGCCCACTGCCTGTGGAGGTCCATGAGCCGGAACCGACCCCGGCCCAGATGGCCAGAGACCTCCTTCTGCCCCTGCTTGAGCCGCTGGCAACCACAGGCATCGTATTCGTGGTCCTGGTCTTCATCCTCATGCAGCGGGAGGATCTGCGCGATCGCATGATCCGCCTGTTCGGCGCCAGCGACCTTCATCGGACCACGGCTGCCATGGACGATGCGGCGCGCCGGCTCAGCCGGTATTTTCTGACCCAGCTCGCGCTGAATGCCGCTTTCGGCGTCGTGGCTGCCATTGGCTTATGGCTGATCGGGGTGCCAAGCCCCATCCTGTGGGGGGTGTTCGCCGCGCTGATGCGCTTCGTGCCCTATATCGGCTCCTTCGTTGCAGCTCTGCCGCCGATCCTGCTCGCCGCCGCTGTCGATCCGGGTTGGTCGATGGCGCTCATGACACTGGCACTGTTCCTCATCGGCGAGCCGCTGATGGGGCACGTGGTCGAGCCGATCGTGTATGGACAGAGCACGGGCCTCTCGCCCTTCGCCGTCGTCATCTCGGCGATCTTCTGGACCTGGCTTTGGGGGCCTGTGGGCCTGCTCATCGCAACCCCCCTGACGCTCTGCCTGGTGGTGCTGGGCCGACACGTGGAGCGGCTTGAATTTTTGGATGTGTTGCTCGGCGACCGGCCTGCGCTGACGCCGGCCGAGAACCTCTACCAGCGCATGCTCGCCGGCGATCCGGACGAGGCATTGGAATCGGCGGAACTCCTGCTGAAGGAACGCTCGCTCACATCCTATTACGACGAGGTTGCTCTGAGGGGGCTTCAGCTTGCCGCCAACGATGCCACCCGTGGGGTCCTCACCAAGCTCCAGCTCGAACAGGTCAAGGATGTGATCCGGGCATTGGTGCAGGACCTCGGCAGCCACGACGATGTGGAACCTCACCCGCACGAGACCAAGGACGAGCCCGTCGCGGCACCCGCGAGCGAAAAGCCTGCCAACAAAGAACCGGCGGTGACGCAGCCGATGCCGCCGGAAAGCAATATTCCCGAAGCCTGGAGAGCGGAAGGAGCGATTCTGTGCGTCGCCGGACGCGGCCCGCTAGATGAGGCCGCATCGGAGATGCTGGCGCAGCTTCTGAGCAAGCATGGGCTGGGCACCCGCGTTATCCCGCATTCGGCCGTGTCGCGCCGGGAGATCTTCAATCTCGACATGTCCGGCGTGCAGATGGTGTGCATCAGCTACCTGGAGATCAGCGGCACGCCGGCGCATCTGCGATATCTGCTGCGCCGGCTGAAGCAGAAGGCGAAGGCTCCGACCCTGGTCGGTCTCTGGCCTGCGGAAGATGCGATTCTGAAAAGCGAGACGATGCGCGCCACCCTGGGCGCCAATTACTATGTCTCGTCCTTAAGGGAAGCAGTGGTGCAGGGCCTGAAAGTGGCAACGGGCGAGGAAAAGCTGCCGGAACCGGCCAATACGTCCGCGGCCGAAGAGGCAACGGCAGCCAAGCGACTGCCGTTGCCGGCTTGACTCGGTTTAAGCTGCGGCTTCCTTGAGAAAGTTCTCGGCGTAGTGGCAGGCGACCTGACGGCCGTCGAGTTCGCGCAATTGCGGACGCTCCACCTTGCAGCGCTCGGTCACATAGGGGCAGCGGGTCGAGAACACGCAGCCTTTCGGCGGGTTAAGCGGCGAGGGCAGTTCGCCTTTGAGCACGATGCGCTTGCGCTTCACGCCGGTGATGCCGGGCGTGGAGGAGAGAAGCGCCTGCGTATAGGGGTGCAGCGGACGGGCGTAGATCCTGTCCTTCGGACCGTGCTCGACCGCGTGGCCGAGATACATGACGAGCACGTCATGGGCGATGTGCCGGACGACGCCGAGATCGTGCGAGATGAAGAGATAGGCAAGGCCCATCTCCTGTTGCAGATCGGCGAGAAGGTTGAGCACCTGAGCCTGAATCGACACATCGAGGGCCGATACTGGCTCGTCCGCGACCACGAGCTTCGGCGAGAGCATGAGTGCGCGAGCAATTGCGATGCGCTGGCGCTGTCCGCCTGAGAACATGTGCGGATAGCGATTGTAGTGCTCCGGCCGCAAACCCACCTTCGCCATCATTGCCCGCGCTCGCTCGGTGCGCTCCGAAGAGGACAGCTTGGTGTTGATGGCGAGCGGCTCTTCCAGGATCGTACCCACTTTCTTGCGCGGGTTGAGCGAGCCGTAAGGGTTCTGGAACACCAGCTGCACCATGCGGCGCAGCTCCCTGGCATAATTCGACGGCGGATGGACCGCATCGATGCCGTCGAGAGAGAGCGAACCTTCCGTCGGCTTCTCGATGAGCGTCACCATGCGCGCGAGCGTGGACTTGCCGCAGCCGGATTCACCCACGACGGCGAGCGTCTTGCCGGGCTCGATGGCAAAGGAAATGCCGCCGACGGCCTGCAGATGGCCTGGCTCCTTGAACAGGCCGCGTTTGACCTTGTAGACCTGCTTCAGGCCTTTGGCTTCGACAACGGGAGTGCTCACGACGCAGCCTCCGTCCCAATGGGGTGATCGTGTTTGATTTCGGCATTCCGGTTCGGATCGCCGAGCGGATAATGGCAGCGGATATGGCCGCCGGCCCAGGGGCGCAGGTCAGGGCGCACGCTGCGCGAATGCTCCGTGGCATAGGCGCAGCGCGGGCTGAACAGGCAGCCCCTCGGGCGGTCGTAGAGGCCGGGAACCACACCAGGGATCGTCGCAAGGCGCCCGCCTTCGCTGCGCTCCGGGAGAGCGGCAAGCAGAGCCGCCGTGTAAGGGTGCTGCGGCGAGGCGAAGAGATCCACCGCGGAACGCTCCTCCATGATCTGGCCCGCGTACATCACCATCACGCGCTTGGCGGTGTCGGCGACAACGCCCATGTTGTGGGTGATCATGACGAGTCCCATGTTGCGCTCCTTCTGGAGCGTCATGAGCAGGTCGAGGATCTGCGCCTGGATCGTCACGTCGAGAGCGGTGGTGGGCTCGTCCGCAATCAGCAACTTCGGATTGCAGGCGATCGCCATGGCGATCATCACGCGCTGGTTCATGCCGCCCGAGAGCTGATGCGGATAGGCGGAGAGGCGGCTTTCCGGCGAGGGAATGCCGACCTGTTCCAGGAGTTCGATGACCCGGCGGCGCGCTGCCTTGCGGTCCATACCCTCGTGCAGACGCAGGGTCTCGGTGAGCTGGAAACCGATGGTGAAGGACGGGTTCAAACTCGTCATCGGCTCCTGAAAGATCATCGCGACGTCCTTGCCCGTAAGCTTGCGCCGCTCCTTGTCGGAGATCGTCAGGAGGTCGCGGCCGTTGAAGGTGAGCTTGTCAGCTCTCACGCGGCCGGGAAAGGGAATGAGCCCCATGAGGGCCAGCATCGTGACGCTTTTGCCGGAGCCGGATTCGCCCACGACGCCGAGAACCTCGCCCTCCTCGAGCTTGAGGCTCACGCCATCAACGGCACGCATGATGCCGCCTTGGGTCGGGAATTCGACCGACAGATTTTCAATTTCGACTAGAGCCATGATCAGCGCTTCAGTTTTGGATCGAGGGCGTCGCGAAGACCGTCGCCCAGAAGATTGAAGGCAAGCACCGTGACGAGGATGGCGAGACCCGGGAAGGTCACGACCCACCAGGCGCGAAGCACGAATTCGCGGGCATCGGCCAGCATGGTGCCCCATTCAGGAGAAGGAGGCTGCGCGCCGAGGCCGAGGAAGCCGAGCGCGGCAGCATCCAGGATCGCGGTCGAGATGCCGAGGGATGCCTGCACGATCAGGGGGGCGGTGCAGTTCGGCAGCACTTCCTTGAACATCAATCGCGTCGTGCCGGCGCCGCTCACGCGGGCCGCCGTCACATAATCCTTTGAGGTTTCGGTGATCACCGCCGCGCGGGCAAGGCGCACGTAATGCGGCAGGATCACGAGGGCAACCGCCAGCATCGCATTCATCAGGCCAGGGCCGAGCACCGCTACGATCACGATGGCGAGCAGGAGGCTTGGCAGCGTGAGGACGATATCCATCAGGCGCATGATGAAGATCTCGGTCAGGCCACGGAAGAAGCCTGCCACGAGTCCGAGCACGGTGCCGATCGCGATCGAGATGGACACCACCACGATGCCGATGAGCAAGGACAGCCGCGCGCCGTAGATCAGACGGGACAGGATATCGCGCCCGATGGGGTCCGTGCCGAGCGGATAAGCTATCGAGCCGCCTTCCTGCCAGAACGGAGGCTTGAGCGCGATGGCAGTGTTCGTGACATTGGGGTCATGAGGGGCGATCACGTTCGCCAGCAATGCGACGAGCACCACGGTGACAATGATCACGAGCCCGGCAACAGCGCCATGGTTGGCGCTGAAATAGCCCCAGAACTCGCGGAGGGGATGGGGCGGGGTGGCCGTCGGCACTGCGACGGCCGGGGCTTCCATGGTTTCAGTGGTCATCGCGTATGCCTGATGCGAGGATTGATGAGCCCGTAGGCAAGATCGACGAGAAGGTTCACGCCCATCACGACGACGCCGAGCAGAAGGGCGCCGCCCTGCAGTACGGGATAATCGCGGCGGAAGATGGCATCGATGAGCCATTTGCCGACGCCCGGCCAGGAAAAGATGGTTTCCGTGAGGATCGCGCCGGTGAACAGCACGCCTACCTGCAGGCCGATCACCGTTACGACGGGAATGAGGGCATTGCGCAGGGCATGCAGGGCGACGATGCGGAACCGGGAGAGTCCCTTGGCCTTGGCGGTGCGGATGTAATCCTCACCGAGCACTTCCAGCATCGCCGAGCGCGTCATGCGGGCGATGACGGCGAGCGGAACGGTGCCGAGCACGATGGTGGGCAGGATCAGGTGGTTCACCGCCGACCAGAAGGCTTCAGGCTCATCGGAGAGCAACGTGTCGATCAGCAGGAAACCGGTGATCGGCTCGATGTAGTACAGCACGTCGATCCGGCCGGAGACCGGGGTCAGGTCGAACTGCACCGAAAACAGCAGGATGAGGATCAAGCCCCACCAGAAGATCGGCATGGAATAACCGGCGAGCGAGATGCCCATGACTCCATGGTCGAAGATCGAGTTTCGCTTGATCGCAGCGATGATGCCGGCCGGAAGACCGAGAACAAGCGCAAAGATGATGGCACAAAGTGCCAGCTCAATGGTGGCCGGGAACAGCGCCGAGAACTCGTTCAGCACTGGCTCCTGCGTGATCATCGACTTGCCCAGATCGCCTTGAAGGACGCGGGCCAGGTAGATTCCATATTGGACGATGATCGGCTTATCGAAGCCGTATTCCTTGCGGAGCTGCTCGTGGCGGGCAGGGTCGATGCCGCGCTCGCCGGCAAGCGTTTCGATGGGATCGCCTGGCACCAGGCGGATCAGGAAGAAGGCCAGCAACGTGATTCCGATGAAGGTCGGAATGATCAGGCTGACGCGAGTTAAGATGAATCTGAGCATCGTCTGAACGTAAAAAGGCGGAGCGGCTTTTTTGAGCCGCTCCGCCGCAGGTTGATGGGATTAGCTTACTTGCCCTTAAGGTCCACGCCGTAGAAGGTGTGGCGGCCGAACGGCGAGAGCTTGAAATCCACGACTTCCTTGCGGACCGGCTTCAGCTGCACGGCGTGAGCGATCGTGAACCAGGGAGCCTGCTCTTTGAAGATCTTCTGAGCTTCTTGATAGAGCTTGGTGCGCTCGGCCTGGTTGGTCACGACCTTCGCCTTCGTCACGAGATCGTCGAACGGCTTGTAGCACCACTTGGCGATGTTCGAGCCGGAAGCGCTCTGCGCCGAGGCGCAGCCCAGCAGGGTATGCAGGAAGTTGTCCGGATCGCCGTTATCGCCGGTCCAGCCGAGCTGAGCCATCTGGTGCTCGCCGGCCTGGGCCCGCTTGCGGTACTCACCCCACTCGAAGCTCTTGATTTCAGCCTTCACGCCAATCTTGGCGAGATCGGCCTGCATGAGCTCGGCGATGCGGCGCGCATTCGGGTTGTAGGGACGCTGAACCGGCATGGCCCAGAGGTCGGTCTCGAGGCCATTCGGGTAGCCAGCTTCCGCCAGAAGCTTCTTGGCCGCTTCGGGGTTGTACTCGTCTTCCTTCACGGAGTCGTTGTACGACCACATGGACGGCGGGATCGGGTTCTTGGCCGGAACGCCGGAGCCGAGGAAGACGGCATCGACGATGGCCTTCTTGTTCATGGCCATGTTGACGGCCTTGCGGACGCGCACGTCGTCGAAGGGCTTCTTCGTGGTCTGGTAGGCAAGGTAGCCGATGTTCAGGCCGGCCTGCTCCATAAGCGTGACGTTCGGGTCCTTCTTGATGGCCTCGATGTCAGCCGGGTTCGGATACGGCATCACATGGCATTCGCCCTTCTGAAGCTTAGCCCAGCGGACGGAGGCATCCGGGGTGATGGCGAACACGAGATCGTCGATCTTCGCCTTGCCGCCCCAATATTCAGGGAAGGCCTTGAAGCGGACGATTGCGTCCTTCTGGTAGTTGACGAGGGTGAACGGGCCCGAGCCGATCGGATCCTGGTCGATCTTCTCCGGCGTGCCGGCCTTCAGCATGGCGTCGGCATATTCCTTCGACTGGACGCCGGCCCACTGCATGGCGAGGTTCGACAGGAAGGGAGCTTCAGGCTGATTGAGGGTGATGCGGACAGTGTAGTCGTCGACCTTTTCCACCGACTTCAGCAGCTTGGGCATGCCCATGTCCGTGAAGTAGGAGTGGTTCGGGCTCGTGACCTTGAAGTAAGGATTGTCTTCCTTCCACTGACGCTCAAGCATGAACACAATGTCGTCGGCGTTCAGGTTGCGGGTCGGCTTGAAAGCCTTATTGGAGTGGAACTTCGCGTTCTTGCGGATATGGAAGGTATAGACCGTGCCATCAGCCGAGATGTCCCATTTCTCGGCGAGGCCGGGAACAACCTGCGTGCCACCGCGCTCGAAATCCACGATGTTGTCGTAGATGTGCTCGTTCACGTCGAATGAAGTGCCGGTGGTGTTGATGCCGGGATAGAAGTTTTCTGGGCTGCCCTCGGAGCAGTAGACGAGGGTTTTGGCGGCCAGCGGAGCGGCGGCCAGAAAGGCCGGAACGCAGATGGCTGCGAAAAGGGCTGATTTTTTCATTACCTAGGTCCTCTGAGACGGCTCTACTCGTGGCCGTTCTGTGACGGAGTTAAGGTGCGAAGCCCCGATAATGTCAATCTGTCCATGCAACAATGGATAATTTTTAAAAGAAATTTACCATTTTCTGCCTCTGCGGCAGTCCAAATCAGCACCCTCAGGGGTCAATTTTCCGCGATTCTGGGTGCTTTTCGGCCAAAGTCGCCCAAAAGCCCTTGCCCACAATTGGCAGCCCGGGAGGCATCGTCAGATGGACGAGCTTCGATCCTGTTCCCAGCGGGTCGCTGCGGTAACCTTCGCAGCCAGATCGGCGCGGCTGAAGGGCTTGTGGAGCATCAGATAACCGTTCGGCAGCCGCTTCGGATCGGCATATCCCGTCACGAGCAGGATGCTGAGGTCGGACCGTATCTCTCTTGCCTTGTCGGCCAAGTCGGTTCCTGTCATGCCGGGCATCGCAAAATCGGCAATGAGGACATCAATCTGATCGTCCGCCTTCAGGATATCGAGGGCTGACAATCCGTCTGCAGCCTCCACAACCCGATGTCCCATCTCGTTGAGATAGGCCGCCGTCACAGTTCTCACTTCCGCATCGTCATCGACGAGAAGAATGCGCATCTTGGGCGCGTTAGGTGCAATCGCCGGCTCCTCCTGCGGACCGTCCTCCCGCTCAACGGCCGCACGGGACAGGTAAAGCTCGACAGTCGTGCCTGCCCCGATCGTGCTGTGAATGGTCACGGTGCCGCCGGATTGCTGCGCCAGCCCATAGACCATGGGCAACCCGAGCCCTGTTCCCTTGCCAACCTCCTTCGTGGTGAAGAAGGGCTCGAGTACCCTCGCCAGAACCTCCGGTGGAATGCCGCTGCCCGTATCTTTGACAGAGATCACCACGTACTCACCACCGCTCAACTCCGTAATCCTTCCCTCGTCCACCGTCTCGTTGCGGGTCGAGAGAGTGAGGACCCCGTTCTCGGTCATGGCGTCGCGGGCATTGATGCACAGGTTGAGGATCGCGAGTTCGAGCTGATCCGGGTCGACCATGGCTGTCCACAAGCCATCATGAAGATGCCGCTCGATCCGGATGACGCCGCCAAGAGTCCGCGTCAGCAGATCGTTCATGCCGGTGATAACCTGGTTCACGTCCACGGCCTGCAGCCGCAGGTCGCGTTGGCGGCTGAAGCTCAGGAGCCGCTGGGTCAGGGAGGCGCCGCGCTCCGCCGCATAGGTGGCGTTCTGCAGCAGCCGTGTCAGCCTGGGATCGTCAGGCGCCCGGCGCGAGGCGAGGTCCAGGCTGCCGAGGACAGCCATCAGCAGGTTGTTGAAGTCGTGGGCGACACCGCCAGCGAGAGTCCCGAGGGCCTGCATCTTGTCCGCCTGCCGCAGGCGCATCTCCATCAGCTTGCGCTCGGTGATGTCGCGCTCGATAGTGGCGAGGTTCGTGACGGTTCCTGCCTCATCCAGGATCGGAATATGGTTGATGAGGACCCACTGTGTCGTACCGTCGGGCGAGGTTCGCTCTTCGATCACGTCATCGGGCGCGCGCGCCGCAATGGCCCGGCGCTCCGCCTCTTCGATCATCGTAGCCCGTTCCGGCGAGACATAGTCCCTTTCCTTGCGGCCCAGGCAATCTTCCGAGTTGCAGCCAAGGCTTCGCGCCTTGCTGGCGTTCAGGCGGACGAAGCGGCCGTCCAGATCCTTGAACGAGATCAGATCGCCCGTGCTTTCCATCAGCCCGTGCAATAGCGCGCGCTCCGTGTCGAGCTTGCGGGCCAGCATGCGCCGCTGATAGGCCGTGGCCACCATGTTGGAGAGGGCGGCCGGATCCCAGGGTTTCGGAACGTAGGCCATGATGCGGCCCTTGTTGACCGCACCGATTACTGCCTTGAGATCCGCATAGCCGGTGAGAAGGATCGCATCGGCATCGGTCTCGTGGCGGGCCTTGGCCAGGAACTCGTCGCCCTGCATCTCAGGCATGCGCTGATCCGAGATGATGATGGCGATGTCAGGTTCCTGCCGAATGATGTCGAGCGCTTGGATTGGAGACGAGGCCGTCAGAACCCGGTAGTCGTTCTCGAACAGATCCTCGAGCGCAATCAGGATGTCCGGTTCGTCATCGACGACCAGGATCGTGCCACTGGTTGAAGTCATCTCGCTCGACAAGGTCATGAAACAATATGCCTCGGGATCGTGATGGTGAAGCTGGCGCCCCCCAAGGCACCTGAATCCACCGCAATCGATCCTTTATGGGCCTGGACGACGCTATAAGCGATAGCCAGACCAAGTCCAGTTCCAGACCCGACGGGCTTGGTGGTAAAGAACGGTTCGAAGATGCGTTCCCGCAATTCCCCTGGAATTCCCGGACCTGTATCGCTGATCTTGATGGTATAGGTTGCCTCGTTGTTTGCAGTTTCAATGTCTATGCCACCGGTGCCCTTGATCGCATCGGCGGCATTTCCGACGATGTTCATGACCACCTGGTTCAAAAGGGCCGGGGAGCAATAGAGGTCTGGGACGGCGTTGTAATGGCGGCGCACGTCGATCCGGGTGCCGAGCTTATGGCCAAGGAGCGCCAGCACGGTCTCAATGGATTCCGGCACGTTGATCGTCTGAAAATCGCCTTCGTCGAGCCGTGAAAAGCGCCTTAGGTTGAGAACAAGTTCCTGAATTCGCGCGAGGCCAAGCTTCATCGCACCGACGCGATCGCGCGATTTCTGCACCTGCCGCTCAAGACCTCCCTCCGGTGGGAGTTTCGCGGCAATCTCGGTGAGCAATTTCTCCACAGTCCCCTGGTGCGCCTGGATAAAGGCGAGGGGGTTGTTGATTTCATGGGCGATACCGGCCACCAATTCGCCAAGCGACGCCATCTTGGCCGCCTGAACGAGTTGGGCCTGCGTGCCCTTCAAGAGGTCGTTGGCCTCTGCCAGTTCGTTGTTGGCTTTGGCCAACGCGTCCGCCGAGGCAGCCTCTGCCCGGGCCTTGGCGAGGGCCAGCTCCTGCTCGCGCAGCTCAGCCTCGATGCGCCAGTTCTCATCCTGCATGAGCTTACGCCGGACGAGCGCGCGAATGCGCACGCGCATCACATCGGCCTCGATTGTGGAGGGAACGATATCGTCCACGCCCGCGGCAAAGGCGCGTGCGAGCATGTTGCCGCCCTCCTCGTTGCCCAGACCGACAATGGCAAAGCTTGGGGCATCCGTGCCTGGCAGGGGCGCGAGCCCGCGATAGAGATTCAGCTGTCGGCACAGCTCGATGCCGTCGAAGTCCGGGCTGAGCAGGTTGATCAGAATGCAGTCCCATTTGGCATCTGGCGAGCGGACCTGCCGGAGAGCTTCGGTCGGCTCCGAGACCGGCGTCACCGCATATCCTTCATGGGCCAGCAGGTTCTGGAGATAGGTGCGGCGTGTCGGGCTGTCGTCCACGATCAGGACACAGGCCCGGCGGAAGGTGCCGAAGCTGGGGGATTGCCGCTCTTCCTTGGGATCGCCAATGGGGGATGAGCGACGGCGTAGCAGCGCCTGGATCCGCAGAACGATCAGTTCCTGCTCGGCGGATTTGGAGATGTAGGCATCCGCGCCGCTCTCCAGGCCTTGGCGCTCGACCGCACGCTCACGCGCTTCCGTCAGCATGATCACCGGGATCGCCCGCGTCCGCACGTTGAGGCGCATCTGGCGGGTCAATTCGTCCCCGTTCATGCCGGGCAGGTGGTAATCGGCGATGATGAGGTCGGGCAGCTTTTCGTTCAGGCTGTCGAGAGCGGCTTCCGCCGTGGAGCGCCACGAGACGTGAAAGCCGCTCGTTTCCAGCATATGGCGCAACTGCAGCGCCTGCGTCTCCGAGTCTTCAACCAGGAGGATCTCGGCCGCCTGCGCAACGGATCCTGCGCTCATTCGCCGTCTCCCCTTGCCAGTCTCAGAATGCGTGGCGCAATCAGGTCGAGGGGCAGGCTGACATTGACGCCGCCCATGCGGGTTGCCGCTGCCGGCATGCCATAGACGACGGCGGTGCTTTCATCCTCTGCCAGTCCATAGCCCCCGGCCTGGCGCATTTCGACGAGGCCCAGCGCCCCATCCTCGCCCATGCCGGTGAGAATGACCCCAAGCCCCCTCCGGCCCGCCGAGCGGGCCATTGACTGGAACAGCATGGTGGCGGAAGGCCGCTGATTGCCCACGGGCGGTTCCGCACTCACCTTCAGGGTGCCCGCAGGAGAAAGCAGCAGGTGCCGGTCACCGGGAGCGACATAAACATTCCCGGCTGTCGGGATCTCATGATCCTGGGCCAAGCGGACCTTCAGAGGCATCAGCCCGTTCAGCCAGGAGGCGAAGCCCTCCATGAACGGAGCCCCCATGTGCTGGACGAGGAGGATCGGTAGCGGAAAGTCCTCCGGGAGGGCTCCCAGGACCTTGGCGAGGGCTGGCGGCCCGCCCGTGGAGGCGGCAATGCCCATGATGCTCGGGAGTGTCGCGCTCCATTCCGGATCGCGCTTTGGAGCCGTGTTCGTGACCTTATCGCGCCATGGTGCGAACGAGCGCTGTCGGACGACCGGTACCTGGCTCATGATGTAGAGCTGGGTGCAGATGGTGCTGGCGATCCCCGCATAATTGGCGCTGGAGAGGCCGACAGGCTTTTCCACCACCGTGAGCGCACCGGCCCGGAGCGCATTCATGGAGATCTTCAGCGACGAATCCTCGATGCTGTCGGCAATGACGACGATGGGCGTCGGGTGCTCCGACATGATTTGGCGTGTCGCATCGAGCCCGTCCATTCCCGGAAGGCGGATGTCCATGGACACGACGTCCGGTTGCACGCGGCCGATTTCCCGGAGCGCCTCCTCGGCCGAGCTGACGGCGGCTGCGACTACGAGGCGCGGATCGCTGGCGATGATATGGACGAGCAGCTGACGGACGACGAGGGAATCCTCGACGACCATCACACGGACTCGTGGTTGAGACGCCATACTCATCGCCGGCAACTCACAACACCTGCCCGATCGTTGCCAGGAGTTCGCGCTGATCGAACTTCTGCTTTGTAATATAGGCGCTCGCGCCCAGATCGAGACCCTTGCGTACATCCTCCGGGTCGGCGCGCGAAGTCATGAGGATCACGGGAAGGGTGGACAGCCGTTGGTCGTTCTTGATCGCCTGCAGCAGGCCGAAGCCGTCCATGCGCGGCATTTCCACGTCGGCAATGACGAGATCGACGATGGCCTCGCCCGAGCGCAGCACGTGGAGGGCGTCGATGCCGTCAACGCTGAGGAGAACCGCGTAACCTTGCGCTTCCAGGATACTCTTCTCAAGGGTGCGGGTTGTGATGGAATCATCGACCACGAGAATGGTCCTCGCCCGGCGTCCCTCCTCGGGAGCCCATCGGGTCAAGCCTAGGCCTCCGGCCGCGAGCTTGCCTTCGTTCTTTACCCACTGCTCGACCAACTTGTCCGGGCTCAGCACGAGGGCCGGCAACTCGTTTTCCAGAAGAACGGTGCCCGAAACCAGCTCGTTCAGGCCGATCGCCTGGACGTCGCTGACCAGCATTGTGCGAACATCGTGGAATGCATTGACGGCGAGCGCACAGGTGCGGGAACCATGACGGACGAGCACGGCCTTCACGTGTCCTGCCTCGGTGGGGAGGGGTGCATTCGGGGATCCTGTCAGGGTAGCGAGGGCGACGACTGGAACGATAACGTCTTCTCCCCCGATCTCGATCCGTGCCGTGGGACGGCCTTCCACACTTTCCAGCGTACTGGCAGGCAGCCGCAGGAGGCGCTCCACTGCATGGGATGGCAAGCCGAACGTCCGCTCCTCGGCTTCCAGCAGCAGCAGCGGCTGGCGCGCCGCCGTGAAAGGCACGTTCAGCAGAACCTCTGTTCCATGAGGATAGCGCGGCCGCAGCAGAACCGAACCTTGCAGCTTGCGAACCGCTTCCGCGACGACGGAAAGCCCCATGCCGCGGCCCGACAAGCGGTCGACTTCGCCAGCCGTCGAGAAGCCGGGGGTGAAGACGAGGGACAGCAGCTGATCCATCATCTGCGGGAGATGGCCTGCATCCCGCGGCTGCAGCAGCCCGCGTTCGACGGCGACCTGCTCAATGCGCGCCAGATTGGGGCCGCGTCCGTCGTCGCGGATGCTGATGGCCAGACGTCCGCCACGGGAGGCCAATTCCAGGCTCACCTCGGCCCGCTCGGGCTTACCCTTGGCGACGCGCTCCTCCGGCGGCTCGGCACCGTGGCTCACCGCATTGCGGAGAAGGTGCATCACGGGATCCTTGAGGGCCTGAAGCACTTGCCGGTCTACCTGAATGTCGAGGCCGATGCTGCGCACATGCACGTCGCGTCCGGCTTTGCGCGCGATCTCGCGCACCATATGGCCGAAACCGCCGAAAACGGTTTCCGCCGACACGAGAGATACGCGGTCAATGCTGTCACGCACCTGGCGTGCCGCCTGCTCAATGGACCAACTCGATTGCCTTCTGTCCCGGGACAGGGCGGACAGCCTGCGAAACAGCGCTTTCAGGCCCTGATCGAAATCGCGCAGGTGTGGAGCAATCGATGGGCCGTTGCGGCCCTGTTGTGCTTGTGCTGCGTGACCGAGGGCGTTCACCTGCGCATGCAGCTGATCCCAGCCTCTCCTCAAGCCACGAATCTCCAGCTCGATCTGCCGCAACGTCTCGTCGATCCCTTCATCTGCCTGCAGCTCCGCCAGGAGCTGGTGCATGGAATTGGACAACTCCTCCATTTGCTCGACGGCAACGCGGAGATAGGAGCCTGTGCCGGTGTCGGCGGAAGCATCCGTCTTCGGGCCATCTGGTTCCGGTTCAAGCACCACGGGCTTCGACGCCGGGGCTGAGGGCGTCTGCGGTCCTGACGGCTTCAGGACATCCGCGACAAGATCTTCGATGAGGTCGAGATTCTGCCGCACCGTGGCGATGGCGGGGTCGTCCAGGGCTTGTTGCCCATCGAGCACCTGGGAGAAGAGTGCTTCGAGCTGGTGCGCGACCTCTTCCACCGCCGGAAGGTCGACAGCGCGGGCTGCTCCTTTGAGGCTGTGCGCCCGGCGAAAGACATCCATTAGGTCGATCTCCCCCCCGCCTGCATGATCGAGCGCGGTTCGGATCGCCTGAAGATGCTCCCGGTGCTCCGCCTCGAAGGCTGCCAGCAGCTGCTTGCGAATATCCGTCACGATGCGCGCGTCCCCATGGTGACGGCTTACAGGCGATAGCGCTCGGCAAGGCCGAGCAACTGCTGCGCAAGGGTGGACAAGTTGGCGGCGGCCGTATCGAGCTGTCGCGTGCCGGCGGCCGTCTGCTGGCTGGCTTGGCGGATATTTTGGAGGGCACCCATCACCTGCTCGATGCCGAGCTGCTGCTGGTTGGTCGACGCGATGATCTGCTGGAAAGTCTGAACGCTCTCCTGAATCTGGCCCGAGATGCCGGTGATGGTCTGTTGCGTGATGTCCGTGCGCTCCTTGCCGGCGGTCACACGCTTCACGGCTTCCTCTGTGAGCATCACGGACGAATTGATGCCGCGCTGAATGTCGCCGAGGATCGAGCGCACCTGCAGCGTCGCGTCCTTCGCCTGATCGGCAAGCGTCTTCATCTCCGATGCCACCACCGCGAAGCTGCGTCCGTTCTCGCCGGCTGCGGCGGCTTCGATAGCGGCGTTGAGGGCAAGAAGATGCGTACGCTCGGAAATGTCGTTGACCGATGTGATGATCTCGCCGACGGCCTGGGTCTTTTCGCTCAAAGCGACGATGTTTTCCGCCACGGCTTCCGCCTGCTCGCGGATGGCATCCATGGCGCGTGCGGTCTCTTCAACAGCCTGTAGTCCCGACATGCTGGTCTGTGCCGCAGCCTGTGCCGAGGCGATGACCTCCTGCGCACGCTTTCCGATCTGCGTGCCCGAATGCGTGATCTCGTCGACGGTTGCGGCAGTTTCCTGAACGGCAGCGAGTTGCTCCTCGACTGAGGCCGCCTGTTCCTGGGTCGAGGCGCGGATTTCCGCCGCTGCGGCGTTCAGGTTTTCAGTCGCCTCGCGGCTCTGTTGCGCGAGCTGGCGCAGGCCATCGACCATAGTATTGAGGGTCGCACCGAGATGCCCGATCTCGTCTTTGCCCGTTACGGCCATCTGGCCACCGAGCTCGCCGCGTCCGACCCGCTCGACGAAGCCCATGAAGGCGCTGAGCGGCCCCGTGATGGAGGAGCGCAGCGCATAGGTGATCAGGACGCTCAGAAGCGCAGCGCCCGCTACGGCCAGGATGATCGACATCCGGCTCTGCTCGTAAACCTCGCCGATCCGTCTCTGCCCAATCGTGATCGCTTCGCCTAGGACACTGCGGGCTTGCACCAGGTTTCTGTTCCAGGATTCGCGGCTGGTGTTCAGGGCATTCTGTGTGGCGACTACCGCTGCAAGGTCATTACCCTGCTGGGCCGCGAATTGTCGCTCGGTCGAGGAACGAAGCTGACGCAGGTCTCCGCTGGCGCGGTTGAGAATCTCGGTAATACGTCGCCAGGCATCTGCTCTCTGCGAGGTGACTGATCGCGCGGCGAAATCGTTTACCGTCGCAATCGCCTGCGCCATAGAGGCTTCGGTCGCGGCGGCCTGCTGTTCCCAGGAGCGGACGAGATCGTTACTGGCGGCTTGCTGCTGGCCAAGCGAGCGCAGGAAGAAGCGGGAGAGAACTTCCTCCCGCAAGCCCCGCATGTCGTTCTGCAGATCGCCAAGGTCCTCGATCTGACGCATCAGGGCCAGATCGCGCGTCACGATCGTCTCCGTCGACTGGCGGACGTCGTCGAGCTGGTTGATGGCATAGACGCCGAGGCCGACCATCAGCGCGACGATGACGGCGAAGCCGAGAAGAATGCGGTTGGCAATCGAGATCGTCACGTCAGACTCCAGGAACAGATGAAGAGGGTAGGAAGGAACGCAGAAGGCGTTCGATGTCGAGAAGAGAAACGATTTCGTCCTGATCGGCAGGGCCGGATCGGGTCTTGCCATAGCCGGTAACGGCATCGTTGCGAAAGCCTGCGGCCTCCTCGCCGGTCAGGGGCAGGATATCTGTGACCGCATAGGCGCGCTCAACCCTCAGTGCTACCTGAGGCTGCTCCCGCCGCAGCAGGATGAAGTGAGCGTTTTCGTCTTCCGGTGAAGCGGCCTCCAATCCAAGTGCGAGAGCAAGATCGATCACGCTCACCAACCGCCCGCTTCGCCCGAACAGGCCGATCAAGGCGGGCGGCCCATCCGGAACAGGCATGCACTTTTGCGGGGGCAACACCTCGGCGACGGCCCTGATCGGGAGGCCGAAGCGCTCGCGCCCAGTGCCGCAGACCAGCACGCGGGGCAAGGCTTCTGCCGGGGCGGCGGCATCCCTGCGGGCTGCAAGGCGTTCCGTGCGCTGGTCGAGGATCTGCTGTACGCGTTCCGCGGTCGAGCGAATGCGGACCCGCTCCATCAGCCTCAGCCTACCGCGCACCGAATTCGCCACAATCATCTCCTGGGCTTGGACGGCGTGGCCGCTTCGAGATGGATACGGACGAGATTGCGCAGATCCATGGCGGTGATTCCGTCCGACTCGTCGAGAAGGTGGTCGTCACGCATCATTGAAGCAATGCGGGCCGCATTGGTCAGTGCGCGCCGGCCAGAACCGGATCGCCCTTCTGCGAGCAGCAGAAGTCCGAGGTGGTAGTGAGCCATGGCAAAGCTTTTATCGAGATAGATGCTTTTAAGGAAGCTGTTCTCCGCATCATGGGGTCGTTTGAGCGCCTGCAGGATGAGGCCATGGTAAAAGTGAAGGGCGGCACTCAGGGGCTGCTCGGCAAGGGCCTCCCGGCAGAGAGCATCGGCGGCGGCGAATTCGCCGGAATTGGCTTGCGCTTTGACCCTGTCCAGCAAGGCATCCGGAGGCTGAGGATTAGCGAGGGAAACCGGGGTCTTGGGGGAAGCCTTCACAGGACATGGAAGAATTTGCCGCTTGGTGGGTTCTGCCGGCTTCGGAGCGGGTGGAAGCGGTGCAAGATCCCTCAGAGGCAGTTTGGGGGGCTCGAAAGCTGGTATTGCAGGCGTTTCTTCTCCTGAGCCGGACCGATAGGCCACCGTCCCCGGCAGATTCAGGGTCTGCATCATAGCGGAGAAGGCGGGGTTGGGCTCCGCATGGCCCAGCAGCATCCAACCTCCCTCCGCAAGGCGGCCGTGCAGAGCCCCGACGATCCGGATCACGGTGTGCGGATGAAAGTAGATCAGGACGTTGCGGCAGAGGATCAGGTCGAAATCCGTGAACTCGAGAGGCGAGGTACCGTCGAGAAGACTCAGGAGATTGTGCTTTTCGAATCGGACCAGGGAGCGGAATTCCGGCCGCACCTGCCACTGGTCCTTTCCCGCGCCCAGGAAGTAGCGTTCTCGTTCCTCGGCTGGCATCGACCGAAGTGCCCACTTTCCGAATCGTGCCTGCTTGGCAAGGTTGAGGAAGCTGTCGTTAATGTCCGTGCCGACGATGCTGACACGCCATGTTCCAAGGCTCTCGCCGAGAATCCCGTTGACGAGGATGGCGAGGGAGTAGGGCTCGGCTCCCGTGGAGCATCCTGCGCTCCAAATCCGCAGCCGCCGCGTGGCGCTCTTCCTTTCGATGATCTCGGGCAGGATCGTATCGCGCAGGGCTGCGAACTGCTCCGCGTAGCGGAAGAAGAAGGTCTCGCCGATGGTGATCTCGGTTTCCAGCTTGCCCCATTCGGCAGGGCCGGAAATCGCATCGTTCAGGAGGTTGAGATACTGAGTCGAATTGGGAAGCGCCGTCGCGCGCAGGCGCTTGCGTACCCGCTCCCACAGCAGGTCGTCTTTATCCTGATAGTAGAAATGCCCGGTGCGGTCGATGATGCGGCTTTTCAGTTCAGGAAAGCCGGCATCGATCAGAGGGGCAGCGTAAGCGCGTGTGGCCATCAGGCCGAGACCGCCCATTCGCTAAGGCGGTTCTGGGCCTGGCGTCCGAGTTCCGCCAGAGCCTGCTGCTCCTCGGCGAGGAGAATGCGTTCGACGGAAAGCAGGTGGACGAGCCGCTCGTCCCACGTGACCTCCGCCTCGACGCAGCCGTTCAAGGTGCCTTCTTCGCTAACGGATGAAAGCTGGCACGTATCCACGCGGGCAACATCGAGAACCCTGTCGACGAGGAGTGCAGACGTTCCCGATGCGCTGAACCGATCAATGAGGATCAGATGCCGATAGAGATCCGCCTCGGCGCCATCCTCGACCGGCTGCAGACCGAACAACACATCGAGCCGAAGTACCGGAACCGCATGGCCGCCCAAGTTAAAGAAACCCGCCACCGGGCGGGGCATGACTGGGGGACGCCACAGGTGCGGCAGCGGCAGGAACTCGCGTGCGGCGCTTCTGTGCAGGGCACAGGCGATACCGCACACGTCGAACACTATGATCTGCAAGCTGGCCATGGATTCGATCGAGGGTGGACACCGAGGAGGCTAACGCTCATTCGACCATTAGATAGGTGCAAAGCTTGGTCTGGCAACCACTCGCGCGGGACAGCTAGTAGCGTATCTGGCCGGTGACTTCGCGAATGGCATTCAGCCCGGCAGCGGCTTCCTCGGAATATCCCGTCTGTTGAACGGCGCGGAAAACCTTCTCCGCATCGTTGTAGCGACCGAGCTTGAGATAGGACCAGCCGCGGATGAGCAGAAGGTCGTTCTGTTCCGGGATAATCCGGGCTCGCTCGCTCAGAGCGAGGAGGGTTTCCACATAGCGCCCGTCGCGATAGGCCGCCAGCGCCCGCTGGGTCAGGATCGAAGCGCCGAGTTCCACCCGGCGCTCACGCGTCTGTGGCGCCTCGGCGGCTGCGATGGCCGCCTCAGACGTCAGATTCTTGCGCAGATAGGCGAGGGATTTGCCGTAGGCCGCTTCCTCGCGGGCGCGGCTGCTGCCGGTGGCGGTGGCCTGATCGAAGGCGGCCACGGCTTCCATGGGACGGTTGATCTCCATGAGGCACCAGCCGCGGGTGAGGGCGCTGTCGCCTGACAGGCCGGCCGGATTGCGCGTCATGGCGCAATTGCGCCCCAGAGCTGATCGGGCCTGGGTCTGCCTGCGCCGGACGTTGTCCTCGGTCCGGGCGAAAGTCTGCTCGGTCTCGACCCCTTCCACCATGACCTGGCGGGGTTGGACCGGCGGCGGAGCGCTCTCGATGGGCTCGGGCATGGGCGCCTGTGCGACAACAGGCTGTGTGACGATAGGCTGCCGTCTGGAAGCCGGATTGGCACCGTCCGCCAGATCGGCGATGCGTTGCGAGCGGCCGCGCCATTGGGCGACCACGGCGTTGAAGCCGGCACGGTCGGTGAGACGCTGGGTCGTCAGGGCCAATCCGTAGGCGGAGGCTTCGTCGTCGGCCTTCCAGGTCAGGGCTGTGCGGAACCAGTCGCGCGCCGTGCGGATCTGCTCCGTATTGTAGGAGTACCATCCGAGGGCCTGGGCCGCATCCGAGAAGCGCTGTGCCGTGACGACCGGAACGATCCGCGCGATCACCGAGGGTTCGAGGCGCGGCGGCGGATCCTGGCTGAGGAGCGCCGTCGCCACGTCGAGATAGATCTTCATGTTCTCGGGCGCGCGCTCGCGCCATTCATAAGCGAAGGCTTCCGCATCCGAGAGCCGCTCGAGGGCCCGCAGCGACATGGCATAGCCCTCCGCCGCCTTCGTGCCGCCATTGCGGTCAAGGGCCGTCTTGAACAGTTCGAGTCCCCGCGCGGGATTGCCATGATGGTAATTGTACCATCCGAGGATCAGCACTGGTCCGGCTTCGTTCGTGTTCTGGATCAACCGCTCGACTACGGCGAGGTCCTCGGCCGATGCGGTCACCTTGCTGTCGAGGGAGGCGCGCTCGACCCGGCGGCGAGCCAGCTCGTCACGGATAGGGGTGAAATCGTCCGGGGACTCGCCCGTCTTGCGCTCGAACTGGAGCAGGGCTGTGACCTGCTGCTCGGGCAGCAGGGTCAGGGCCTTCTGCAGGGTTGCGAGGCGTTCGCCCGGGTTGGCACAATTCTGCAGCAGATAGGTGTAGACGTCCCGCGTCCGGTTCGGCTGGTCGGTCCGGACAAACGCTTCGGCCACCCGCCAGAGCACGTCCACGTTCACGCAGGTCAGGAGGCTGGGCGCTTCCGTGGCCACCTGCAGGACCGTACGCCATTGGCCTGTATCCGACGCATTGGTCAGGCGGCGACGCGCCTCGACGGTCTCGAGAGCCGTGACCAACTCTTCCGGGGCCTTCCAGTTCGGGTCAGAGGACTGACGTTCGGCAATGGCGGCGCGAACCTCGGCGATTCGATCTTCGCGATAGAGATTCCAAAGGCGTTCAATCAGCGGGTCGGGCGCCGCGGCGGCGGCTCCCGAGAGCTGCGACAGGTCGCTGGGGGGAGTCCAGTTGGGATAGAGCGCCCGCAATCGAGCGATTTCCGCATTCACGCGGCGGGTATCGCCCTGGGACGCGAAATAGCGCAGGGCGGATTCATCGACCTGAGGCTGGGATCCGTTCGCCGGAGGTGTCGACGTCGGCGATTCGGCAGGCTGGTTGCTGCCGGAACCCGTCTGCTGCGCGATAGCTGCGAAGCCCAGGATTGCAACTGCAATCGTTATGGCACTGCCGACTAGAGCGCGTTGACATTCATTTGGTCCAGATGAACGCGCTGACGAGGCAAAGGATTGACATAAACGCCCGTGGGGTCTGTTCGTAGCGCGTGGCGATGCGTCTGAAGTGCTTGATTTTCAGGAAGAAG
>NZ_VOSK01000110.1 GCF_009296175.1 Microvirga tunisiensis
AGCTCCTATCATGTCACGCTGTAGCAGGCCGCCAGGTGCCGCCCGGAGGACCGACACGTCAATGCAATGACATGAGGTCAATCGTAGCAAGGGTCAGGCCCTCCGAGCGGCTCCGACATTCTCACAGCCGTGGCGATAGGCCAGAACCACAAACCAATGGCCGATCGCGAACAGGATGCCCATGCACAGGCCGAGGGCGATTTCGGTCCCGCTCGGCGTCACCCAGTTGAAAGGCATGAGCGCGCTCAGCACGATGCTGCCGACCGAGGCGGAATAGGCGAGGGTCGTGAGTGCGTGATCGCCGGTGATCTTGCGGGTCACGACGGCGCCGACCGCCCAGCTCGATGCGCTTAGGATCGGCAGGAAGGCCGCAGGCTCAAAGGCGCCTGTGCCGGGACGCACGATGATCATCACCCCGATCAGCCCGACCGAGGCGGCCGTCCAACGCCGCCAGCCGACCGACTCTCCCAGAAAGAGCACCGAAAGTGCCATGATCAGGATCGGCGAGACGAAGAAGATCGCAGTCGCATCGGCCACGGGCAGATGAGGCAGGCTCTGGATGAACATGATGGACGAGCCGACCATGCCCAATCCCCTGACCACCTGAAGACTGGGCCGCTGGGAGCGGAACAATGCGGGCCCGCCCCTGATCAGCACGACGGGAATGATGAACGCCGCAAAGGTGACATAGCGCATCCAGGCCACTTCCGGGGGCGGCAGGGTGGAGGCGAGTTGCTTGGTGATGACGTCCGCCAGGGAAAACACGACGGTGGAGGCGATCAGGAACAGGATGCCCCGCAGCGGAGAGGCCGGCGTGCTGGGCGGCGTCACGAGGGCCGCTTTCTTCCGGGCAACGGGGACGGAGGTCATGAAGGACTCAAAAAATGAGGCTCGTGCAGCGACGCAACGAGCCTGAGGGTCTCAAGTTTGGAGGATATAGGGTCAGCATAAAGCCCGATTCTTCCTGAAGCAGAAGTGCAAAGTCGGCACATATTCCATGCTTTGGACGAATGGATCGGGACTTTCGCCGATCTACACTTGCACTATGAGCATAGGACAGCCGGGGTCCACCCATTCCCGAAATCGGCTCACCACTGTCTGCGCCCGGTGCAGACACGCGGAAGGAATTCATGTCGGATCAACTGTCGGAGGCACCCAGTCGCCTGGTGAGCGGGACACCAGCGTTTCGCCGATTGAACCTCGCGTTGTTCGCGGCCGGCTTTTCGACCTTTGCCATCCTGTACTGTGTCCAGCCTCTGCTGCCGGAATTCTCGCAGGAATTCCAAGTCAGTGCTGCCGTCAGCAGTCTGTCCCTGTCGCTCTCGACCGGCCTTCTCGCGGTCGCGATGCTGGTAGCGGGCTCCTTGTCGGAAGTCTGGGGGCGCAAGCCCGTCATGGTGGCCTCGCTGTTCGCCTCGGCGCTCCTGACCCTTTTGTCCGCCGCAGCCCCGAACTGGACCAGCCTGCTCTTCGCCCGCATGCTGATCGGCGTGACCCTGAGTGGCCTCCCCGCCGTCGCCATGGCCTATGTCAGCGAGGAAGTGGACCCGAAGTCCATCGGCCTCGCCATGGGGCTCTTCATCGGCGGCAATGCGGTTGGCGGGATGGCCGGGCGAATCATCAGTGGCGTGCTGACGGATCTCGGCTCCTGGCGGCTCGCCATCGGTCTAATCGGGGTCGTGGGACTGGCCTCGGCCATCGCGGCCTGGCGGAGCCTGCCGGCCTCGGCCCATTTTCACCCCCGCCCGGCCCGTCCGGCAGAGCTTCTGCGCTCCTTCGGCGAGCATCTGCGGGACCCGGGTCTGCGAGCTCTGTTTGCAGAAGCCTTCCTGCTCATGGGCGGGTTCGTGACGCTCTACAATTATCTCGGCTATCGCCTGACGGAAGCGCCCTATTCCTTGAGCCAAACGGCCATCGGGGCGATCTTCTCCGCGTATCTGGTCGGGACCTTGAGCTCGGCCTGGATCGGCGAGTTGGCCGGGCGGCTGGGCCGCAGGCGGGTTCTCTGGGCGATGATCGCGACCATGCTCGCCGGCGTGGCGCTCACGCTCTTCCATCATCTTGCGCTCATTCTGGCCGGCATCGTGGCCGTCACCTTCGGGTTCTTCGGCGCCCATTCCATCGCCAGCAGCTGGGTCGGGAACAGAGCTCTCACGGGAAAGGCGCAGGCTTCGGCCCTGTACCTGTTCTGCTACTATCTCGGCTCCAGCGCGACCGGCACCCTGGGCGGCGTGTTCTGGACCCATTGGGGCTGGCCCGGCGTATCGGCTCTTGTGACCCTTCTTCTGATCGTGGCCCTTGCCCTCGCCATCCGGCTGATGACGCTTCCGCCACGCGAAGCCGAGCCGACTCCCAGGCAATAAAAGAGCATGCCTGCCCAAGCAATCGTGCGCCAGAATATTTCAGGTTAATTTGACCATAACGTAAAATGTTACAATATTAACATTGATTAACTGAATAAGATGCTTCGATACTGAGGCTATATCCGAGATCGCTCTGCCAATTGTATCGTCTTAATGTTGCCCCATTAGCCTTCATTTTGCATCCCATCGACAACAATCAAGGGAATGCATTGTGGATCAACGCAAGGTTACGCTCACGCTCGCAAGTCTTTTCATCTCCGGATCGACGATCTTCTTGTCTCCTGCCGCCCATGCGGAGCCTGATACGTCTTCCACCAAGGTCGTTCAGAGTGGCCGCGCCTCCTGGTATGGACCAGGCTTCCACGGCCGGCGGACAGCGAGCGGCGAAACCTTCAACACCAACGATCTGACCGCCGCGCACCGCACCCTGCCCTTCGGCACCAAGGTCCGGGTCGTGAACAAGAAGACTGGTAGGTCGGTGGTCGTTCGTATCAATGATCGTGGTCCTTATGCCCATGGTCGTGTCATCGATCTGTCAAAAGCTTCGGCGCAGGCCATCGGGATCTCCGGGGTCGGCACCGTCGACGTCGCTCAGCTCTAAAAGCGGCTTTCGAGCCCGCCATTTTTTCATCACCTGTTCATAGTGAGACTTAACCTTTGCGAACCGCCCTGGCAGGGCATCCCTGCCGGGGCGGCCCATGGAACCGAGAAGCCATTTACCCGCTTTCCCCCGGTCACCCTTTCTCGAGAAGAGGCCTTTTGGAAACGCATGCAGATCGGCCGGTCGCTGACATCGATAGCCACCCTCCTGACGCTGATGGCTGCAGCCCCCATGGCTGCGGCACAGACGGGGCGGGCCTGGGTCGATCCACCTGCCGAGGGCGGAGCAGCGCCGTGGCAGGCACCCAAGCCTCAGAACGAACCTCAGAACGAAACGCCGGTCAGCCCTCCGCCGCAGGCGGCGGCCCCGGCTCCTGCGCCTACGCCCCCGCCCCCGCCGATGCAATCGGCCCAGCCCGCGCCGCCGGTCGTCAAACCTGAAGCGCCACCCTCGCGGCAGGCCGAGCCGCCGCCCGCAGCAGCCCCTTCGGCTCCCGCCGTGGCGGCGCAGCCGCTGAAGGATCCCGACGCCGACAAGCGCAGCGCCCGGGCCTCCGCGGCGAAGAACTTCGCCATCGACTACCTGGAATCCTGGTCCGCCTCGAACGACGTCGCCCTCGAAGCCACGGCCGCGTTCTATGCGCCTCGCGTTCTCTTTCATGGCCGCGAGGTGAGCATGCAGCGGCTCTTCAACGAGAAGCGCCGTTTCGCGCGTCGCTGGCCCGAGCGCGACTACCGTCCGCGCCCGGATGCGATGGGAACCGTGTGCAACCCGGCAGGCGAAGTCTGCACGGTGCATGCGGTGTTCGATTTCACCGCCTCCCATCCCAAGCGGCGGCGCGTCTCGCAGGGCACCGGCGCCCTTCAGCTGATCGTCCACTTCATCGGCGACAAGCCGGTCATTGTCGCGGAGCACAGCACGCTTCTCGGTCAGGAGCGCAAGCGAAATCTCGCCCCGGAGGGCGCCTCGCATGATTGACGATTCCATCACCCGCGATCCTCAGGCGGATCCGCGCCGCAACTGGACCCAGATGCGCGACAGAATGCGCGAGATCATCCATGCGGAGCTCGACAGGATTCATCCCACCGACGACGCGCGTCGCGCCCTCGAATTGATCATCGAATCCTCCGTGCGCCCGTCCGAGGTCGATGGCGCGCTGAAGCTCACCATCATCGATCACGACGGCAAGCCGCGGGCGATCGAGAGGGACGGCCGCCAGGCCGAGTTCACGCTCCAGGACCTCCTGGACGAGCTGCGCGTGAAATATCCGGTGCTGTTCAGGCCGGCGAAGCCCGATGCCGCAGCGCTTGCACAGGCGGACGAACCGTCTCAGCCGCGTGAGAAGCCGAAGCGCGATTGGTTGAACCTCGATTCCGATGGGGCCCAACCGGCCGCCGAACCACCTCGACCGCTGGACGAGCCCGCCGCCGTCCGGGATGAACAAGGCCCGAGACTGCCGATCGCAGAATGGTCGTACAATCCGCTGAAGACGCTCAAAACCTCCGTCATGCCCGACCGCGGCTCCAACGCCCGGGCGGAGGATGGTCCCGTCCCGGTCGCAGAAAAGCATGAGCGGAACGTCTTCGGCGACATGCGCTCGCGCTCCTGGACGCGACCGGCCGTCGCGCTCGGGGCGGTTGCCGTCCTCGCTCTCCTCGGCGTCGGCGCATTCCTGTTCCAGGGCGACGATGCGGCCTCGCCCCGGGCCAGCGCCGCCGCCGCGCCTGTCGCGTCGAGCGCGGCTGCGGCCAGTCCCATCCGGGAACCGGAGCCTGCCGTCACGGGCTCGACCGGTTCTTCGGGCGCGCTGCGCGGCGTGCCGGACGTGATCGATACGGCAACCCTGTCGGTGAACGGTGAAGTGGTGCGCCTGTTCGGCGTCGAGTGGGCTCCCGGCGCCGGCAAGCCCGAAGATCTGACCCAGTATCTCAACGGTCGCGAAGTGGCCTGCGATCCTGCGGGCTCGAACGACGTGTACCGGTGCCAGGTCGGCGGCCAGGATCTGTCCCGCGTCGTGCTGTTCAATGGCGGCGGACGGCCGACCAGCGATGCGACGCCGGATCTCAAGGCCGCAGCCGACAAGGCCCGCGAGGCGAAGATCGGCGTCTGGAGCAAGACGCCATAAGACAGCGGCCCCTGCCGAAGCAGAGGCCGCTTGCCTGAAAACCGATGGAGCTTTTTTAAGCGCGCGCTTCGGCCGGGCCGGGAATCTCGATCTCGATCTCGAGGGTCGAGATGTCGGCGTCCCGGTTCATCTTCACCTGAACGTTGTCCTGGTCCACCATGACGTGGCGGCGGACGACGGCCAGGATCTCTTCCCGCAACTGCGCGACGAGGTCGGGCTTGCCCCCGACGATGCCGCGTTCGTGCGCCAGCAGGATCTGCAGGCGCTCCCGCGCGACGGGCGCGGATGTGCGCCGGTTGAAGAAATTCAAAAGGCTCATGCAGCCCTCCGTCCGAACAATTTGCCGAACAGCCCCTTCTTGTCCGTGGGGATGGTGAGTTCGACGGTTTCGCCCTTGAGCCGGCGCACGGCATCGAAATAGGCCCGCCCGGGTGCGCTGGCAGGATTGTTCAGCGTGACCGGCGAGCCGACGTTCGAGGCGCGCAGCACCTCTTCGCTCTCGGGGATGATGCCGAGCAGCGGGATGGAGAGGATCTCCAGCACGTCGTCCACCTTCAGCATCTCGCCGCGCTCGGCGCGCACGGGATCGTAGCGGGTGAGCAGCAGGTGCTTCTCGATGCGCTCGCCCTTCTCGGCCCGCTCCGTCTTGGAATCGAGCAGTCCGATGATGCGGTCGGAGTCACGGACCGAGGAGACTTCCGGGTTCGTCACGACAACCGCGACATCCGCATGGCGCATGGCCATGGTCGCACCGCGCTCGATGCCGGCCGGGCTGTCGCAGATGATCCAGTCGAACTTTTCGCGCAGCTCGTTGAGAACGCGCGCCACGCCCTCTTCCGTCAGGGCGTCCTTGTCGCGGGTCTGCGAGGCGGGGAGCAGCGAGAGGTTCTCCATCCGCTTGTCGCGGATGAGAGCCTGGTTGAGCTTCGCATCGCCCTGCACCACGTTGATCAGATCGAACACCACGCGGCGCTCGGCTCCCATCACGAGGTCCAGGTTGCGCAGGCCGACGTCGAAGTCGATGACGACGACCTTCTCGCCGCCATGCGCCAGCGCCGCGCCCAGAGCTGCCGATGACGTCGTCTTGCCAACGCCACCCTTGCCGGAAGTTACGACCAAGACTTTGGCCATTGTCGTCTCTCTTTCTTTCAATCCATTGTTTTCAGGATGATCGAGTCGCCATCCAGGTTCACTTGCACGGGCTGACCGAGGAATTTGCCCCCCAGATCGTCAGCGGTCTTGTAGAGCCCATCGATCGCAATCAATTCGGCTTCGAATTTTCGGCAGAAGATGCGGGCGCGGCCGTTGCCCGTGCATCCGGCAATGGCGCGGCCGCGGAGGGTGCCATAGACATGGATCGAGCCGCCGGCGACGATCTCGGAGCCCGAGGCGACGGAGCCCAGAACCGTCACATCGCCTTCAGGGTGCAGGATCGATTGTCCCGAGCGCACGGAGCCTTCGATGAGAAGCGACTTCTCCGGCACGGGCGCGTCGCCGAAAGGCGTGCCGGTCGCGGCGACGGCCGCGTTGGCCGCATCCGGCACATCGATGTCGCCCGTCGGCTTGCCGCCATTGATCGCCGGCGGCATCTCGGCATCGACATTCTCGGGAGCCGCTCCCTCGAGGCCGATGATGCGAATATTGCGCATCTTGAACGCCGCGAGGAGAAATTTCAGCTCGGACTTGGAAGGCTTTAAGGATGAAACGTCGGCAATGATGGGTCGCCCGGTGAAGAAGCCGGGCGACCGCTCGGAGACGGCGTCGAGATCTTCGAGCCAGTCCCTCAGCGGCACTTCGGGCGCGAGGACCAGGGCCATGAAGGACCTGCCACGGAAGCGAAGAGATGGACGGTTGCGAACGGCAATGGTCACGGGAGTTCAGATTCCTTTAATTCCCCATGATTTCGACCGCTTATGGTTAATGGACCGTTAAAGGTGCCGGCGGACGATAACAATTTTCCGGCCATGCCCGCGACTCGTCCTGCGGGAATTCTGAAACGTCGATCAGGGTTTACCCTGAAGGCGAATAAGAAATTCAACTTTTTCAAGGAATAAAAAGATAAGTTATATCTCTTTTTGAGTATTCACTAGCACTTATTGAGTATTACTCCGTCCTCAAAGCTCAATTGACCGCGGCTGCCAGGAGCATACGATGATCCTTGTTTCGTTTTGTTTCATCGTTGCTTAGAGCATTTTTCCATCGATAGGGACGACCGCAAAACGATCGGATCGACGAACAGCCGCAAGGCTCATCCAGGGGAGGATGAAGGATGTCGGGTCGAGTGAATATCTTTTCTTCGCTAAGCAGATTTTTGCGCCATTTGTCCCTTCAAGCCGCCTTTGTCGCAGCCGCTCTGGTCTCCGGCACGGTCGTTGGATCGGCTCAGACGGCCCCGGTCTTCAATCCGGCCCGCGCCAATACGGGCACGCTCGGGGTGATCTCGGGCGGCGCGGACGGCACCTATATCCGCATTGCCGCCGACCTCGCCAACGTGCTCGACGGCGAAGACCTGCGCGTGCTGCCGATGATCGGCCGCGGTTCGCTGCAGAACCTGCGTGACATCATGTTCCTGCGCGGTGTCGACATCGGCATCGTCCAGATGGATGCGCGCGAACAGCTGAATGCGGAAAACCTCCAGAACGATGCGGTGCGGCGCCTGCGCTTCATCACGCGCCTCTACAACGAGGAGGTCCATATCATCGCCGACCGGGAGATCACAGACATCCGGCAGCTCGAAGGCAAGAAGGTCAATATCGACAAGGCCGGCAGCGGCACCAACCTGACCTCGCGCCTGATCTTCGACAAGCTCGGAATCAAGCCCGAGATGACCACGTTCGATCAGGCTTCGTCCTATGCGAAGCTCAAGTCCGGAGAAATCCAGGCGGCTGTCTATGTGGCCGGGCGCCCGGTTCGCGCCATCGCCGAATTCCAGACGGACGGGCGGTTCCATCTCCTCCCGATTCCTTTCGAGGGAGAGATCGCGGAAAGCTATTTCCCCGCCCGCCTCGCGGATTCCGATTATCCGCAGCTGGTCGACAAGGATAAGCCGGTCGAAACCCTGGCGGTCGGCAGCCTGCTCGCCGTGTTCAACTGGCCCGAAAACTCCGATCGCTACAACCGCGTCAAGCGTTTCGTGGACGCGTTCTTCGCCCGGTTCGACGAATTCCTGCAGCCGGGCCGGCATCCGAAATGGAAAGAGGTCAATCTCGCGGCCGACGTGCCCGGCTGGGAGCGCGTGAGGCCGGCCCAGGCATGGCTGGACCGCGCCGCAATGGCCAGCAAGCCTTCGCCCCAGGGCCAAAACTTCGAGAGCTTCATGAAGAGCAGAGGCATCGACGTCTCGGCCGAGCAGCGCGAGGTCCTGTTCCGGGAATTCCTCGCCTGGCAGGGTGATCGGCAAAGAGCCTCCCGGCGAGTCACCCGGCAAGACTAAGAAACCAAGACAGGACCGAAGCCAAAGGCTCACGCGAAGCCTTTGGCGACCACCGGAGGAGGTCCGACATGATTGGGCACAAAGCATTTGGATTGAAATCTTTAACGGCAGAGTTGCTGACCACCACCTTGATCGGCATCGCACTTCTCGGACCGGCAGCCGCGCAAGGCTCCCCCACCGGCGATGCTCCCAATAAGGAGGAATCCTCCATCAAAGCGGGAGCAATGGAAAACCTTCTCACTCTCCTGCCGCTTCTCCTGACCTCGCCGGATCGAAAGCAGCTTGCGGCGGACCTCGAGGCTTCCATTCGGAAAGGCGACCTGAAAAAGGCCGAGAACAGTCTCAACTCGGCCATCGAGGTCGGCACCCTCGCGATCGTCCTCGTCGATCATCTGAAAGATCCGGACCTCATCACCGCCCTGCAGGGTCTCGGCATCCGGGGCGATGTCCCTCCGACGCCCGACCCGGCCATCGTCGACAAGGCGGCGGCCGAATCCTGCGCGATCCCTTCTGCAACCACCGCGGTCAATCTGGCCGACATGCAGCAGGCTCTGGAGCAGGAGCAATCCTTCAGCAGCAGGGTCTCGCAAACCCTGACGGGCCTCATGGAGGAGCACAGCGCCCTCGAAGCGCGCCTGGAGAAGGAGACGGCGTCTCAAGCGCTCACGGCCTCCGAGATGCAGCAGACCCTGCAGCGGGAGCGGGACCAAGCCCAAGCGGCCATACAGGAGTTGGAGCGGCTCCGAAAAGAATACGGTGCCCTGCAGGCCGCCCGGGAGCAGGACAAGTCTTCCGTGGCATCGACTACATCCGAGCTGGACGCGGCTCTGCGTCAGGAACGCGAGCGGAGAGACAATGCCGAGCGCCAGTTCGCCAGCGCCGCGAAGAAACTGCGCGATCTCCAAGCCGTCAACGAAGAGCGGACGGCGTCCGAAGCGGCCCGCGTCGCGGAACTGGAGAAGGCCCTGGCGTGGGCCCGGATGCGCAGCGACATTCTGACCCAGGAACTTGTGGACACCACGGAAGAATTACAGGCGCTTCAGGAACCTCATCGGTCAAGCGCCACGCCTGTGGTGTTCCGCCTCGCGGCAACAGGAACGGAGCCCCCCCTGGCCCCGTCGCAGCAGGAAGCGCTTCTTCAGGCACCATCCCCTCCGCCGGCAGCGGAGGGGACGCCGTCCGTGGCGAAGACCGCGCGGGGGTTGCCGGACGCCACCTCCGCATTGCCAGCGAAAGAGCCGGTAGTGCCGGCGAAAGAGCCGATTTCGGTCGTGGTTGCATCTCTCCCGGAAGGCTTTCAGTCCTTGCCGCTTGGCGTGCCCATCGTGGCTCCGGCGAAGCCCGAATCTCCGTCTGCACCGGAACCGAAGGTGAGCGCACCTGCCGAGGCTTCCAAGCCCGACGACCGTCTGACGATCCGCGCGGAAGAACTCTTCCGCAAAGGCGATGTGAGCGGAGCCCGCCTGCTTCTCGAGCGGGCCCTGGGCGGCGGCAATGCGCGTGCGGCCTTCGTGTTGGCCGAGACCTTCGATCCGAACGTGCTTTCCAAGCTGGGAGTCGTAGGGATCCGTGGCGACAACGCCAAGGCACGCGAGTTCTACGCACGGGCCCGTGCCATGGGCATCGCTCAGGCTGGAGAACGATTGGAAGCGTTGAAGTAGCTTCTAGACTATCGGGCGATGCTCTAGAACGGCACCCACTCGCCGCCTTCGGTGAGTGAATCCACGGCGCGCTCGAGAGCCGTGCCGGCATCGAGCAGCTGCTGGGCCGTCTGTTGGATCTGCAGGGGCGGGCCAGGCAGGCCGACCACGTGCTCGGTCAGTTCCTTCACCCGTTCGATCAGATCGATCAGGTCGGCGGCGAGCGCGGCCCTCTCCTCTGCCTCGGCGGCAGGGGGGCGTCCTTGCTTCAGGCGCGGAGCGAGAGGGATCACGTTCGACATGCCTTGAAAATCTTCTTTTGTTCTGCCGAGGGCAATGGACGGCTCGGGCATGATCCACAGCAAACCGCAGCCTTAGGGCCTGCCAAGCTTCGTGGCGATCTCTTTTTCGCCCTCCCGATGGCCAGGAGAGGAGCCGTCATCGGCGCTTGACTCCATTATAATGGACCGCTTATCTAGTTTAATGGAAAACGCCTCCGCTCTTAACGCCCATCTGGCGACACGCCTGCGCGATCTGCGCACGGAGAGCGGCATGACCTTGGACGGGCTCTCCGAGCGCACCGGAGTGAGCCGCTCCATGATCTCGCTGATCGAGCGCGGCGAGAGCAGCCCGACGGCCGCCGTGCTCGACAAGCTGGCGGCGGGCCTCGGCGTGACCCTGGCGTCCCTCTTCGCCGAGAAGGACAGCCAAGGCGCCTCTCCGCTTGCGCGCCGCGCCGATCAGCGCGTCTGGCGCGATCCCGACAGCGGCTACATGCGTCGCAATCTTTCGGCCGCCGGATTTCCCTCGCCCATCGAACTCGTCGAGGTGGTTCTCCCGCCTGGCGCGCGCGTGGCCTACGACACGGGCCATCGCGCCGCCGCGGTCCATCAGCAGATCTGGATCATCGAGGGCGAGATCGATCTGACCCTCGGTGAGGAGAGCTACCACCTGAGCGCCGGCGACTGCCTGTCCATGCGCCTCGACCGGCCGACCATTTTTCGCAACCATGCCGACCGACCCGCCCGCTATGTCGTGGCTCTTGCCACCGACGCGCGTGCCGGGTCCGGCACCCAGCGCTGAGAACCTCCCATGACCGAGTCGATCACCATCCGCCATCTCTCCGCACCGGAAGCCAGCGAGCAGGTCGGCGCTTTGTCCGCCGTTCTGATCGATTGCGTCGAGGGCGGCGCCTCGGTCAGCTTCATGTCGCCGCTGACCCGCGAGAGAGCCGATGCCTTCTGGCAGGGCGTCGCCGAGGGTGTCGCCGACGGAGAACGCATCCTGCTCGTCGCCCAGGAGGACACGAGCGGACGGATCGTGGGCACCGTGCAGATCGTGCTCAAGCAGCCGGAGAACCAGCCGCATCGGGCCGACATCGCCAAGATGCTCGTTCACGGCCAGGCCCGAAAGCGCGGCATCGGCGCGGCTCTGATGCGGGCCGCCGAAGACGCGGCTCGCAGGGCCGGAAAGACCGTGCTCATGCTCGACACGGTGACGGGCGGCGATGCCGAGCGTCTTTATGAGCGTATCGGCTGGATCAAATCCGGCGTGATTCCCAATTATGCCCTGTGGCCGAAGGGCGGGTTCTGCGACACGACCGTGTTCTACAAGCAGATTCCCGCCGCCTGAGACACCGAGCCGATTTCACGGGGAGGAAAACAGGCCTAGACAAATCGCCTAATGGGCTTGAGTGCGCTCGCCGTGCTATGGCCGGGCTTCTTCAACCCTCGTGCTTCGTATTCCCCGTTAGATCACCATTATGGACTTATCCACTGCGGCGCTTCTGGCCGCCTCGGGTCTTGCAGCCGGCCTCGTCAATGCGATCGCCGGCGGCGGCACCTTCTTTACCTTCTCCGCCCTCGTCGCCGCAGGTCTGCCGCCCGTCGTCGCCAATGCGACGAGCGCCGTCGCGGTCACGCCCGCCAATCTGGCGAGCGCCTGGGCCTACCGGCGGGAACTCGCCGCCAATGTCAGGCGCTTTGCGGCGCTGGGCGTCGTCAGCCTCATCGGCGGGCTGATCGGCGCCTACATCCTCACCGTCACCAACAACGACGCCTTCCGGCAGCTGGTGCCGTGGCTTCTGCTGTTCGCCACCGTGCTCTTTGCCGCGAGCCCGAAGATCGTGGCGCTCGCCCGCGCCATCGGCAAGCATGAAGGGCATCACCCGTCGACGAAGGCCTGGGCCGCAGGCCTCGCGTTCCAGACCGGCGTCGCGATCTATGGCGGCTTCTTCGGCGCGGGCATGGGCATCGTCATGCTGGCGGCGCTCGCGATCACCGAAGGCGACGACTTCCACCTGATCAACTCCGCGAAGCATCTGTGCTCCACGCTGATCCAGCTCGTTGCCGTCGTCCTGTTCATCGCAGCTGGTCTCGTCAGCTGGCCCGAAACCCTCATCGTCGGCGCGGCCTCCGTGATCGGCGGCTATCTCGGAGTCGTCTTCGGCCGCCGCCTGCCGGCGAGCGTCATCCGCTGGCTGGTGATCGCAGTCGGCGCGGCATTGACACTGTATTTCTTTATCCGCTGAATTCGGTAACCATTCTCGAAATAGCACGAGGTCGGGCGGCTTTTTGCAGACCGCTGCCCGATTCACGCCACAACCATGCTCCTTCCTGCCACGACTCGATTCTCACGCTTCGCGAAAAGGAAATGCTCGTGGCCGAATCCCAAAACCTCTCAGGACTCGACGGATCGCACTCGGTAAGCGCTCTCGGCCTGCGCTGGGCTGCCTTGCGCGGCATGTTGAACTCTCCGCTGATCATGGCCGACGAACAGCGCCCGCTGCGTGACGAGCTCCTGCGCGAGCTCGCCGCCATCGAACAGGATTTCAGCGATCTGCCATCGCGCAGCACGATGGAGATTTCCGCCAAACTCGATATCGCGAAATCGGCGCTTCGGGAGCGCATTCAAAATGGGGAAACCTGGCTGGTCGACCTGATCGACAGCATCCAGTCCGACCTCCACACCGTCACTCAGAGGCCATCCGCGCCTGCGACGGCGACGGCTCCGACCACCAATCGCTCACCCGCCAATCTCAGCCGGCCGCAGCAGCAACGCTCCGACGACACCAGCACCTCGTCGACCTCTGCGTCCCCGGCCAGTTCGGAAGCGGCCACATCCTCGGCGGCGTGACCTTTTGAGAACGCCGCGTTCGAGAATATCGAACGCGGCGGACATCATTGCAGAAGGTTGACGTTTCTCGCTACACGAGTCCCGGATCGATCGCGCTCGTTCTCTCGAGCCATGCGGGAACCGGCAGGTTCTTCGAGCGCAGGAAGTCCGGGTTGAAGAGCTTGGACTGATAGCGCGTGCCGTAATCGCACAGCACCGTCACGATGGTGTGTCCCGGCCCGAGATGCTGCGCGAGACGGATCGCGCCGGCAACATTGATGCCGGACGATCCGCCGAGGCATAATCCCTCATGCTCCAGCAGATCGAAGACGATCGGCACCGCCTCCTCGTCCGGGATCTGGAAGGCGACATCGATGGGAGCGTCGACCAGGTTGGCCGTGATGCGGCCTTGGCCGTGATGCGGCCTTGGCCGATGCCTTCCGTGATGGACGACCCCGAGGCCTTCAACTCGCCGGTCGTGTAGTAGCTGTAGAGGGCAGCGCCCAGAGGATCGGCAAGGCCGATGGCCACCTTCGGATTGCGCTCCTTCAGCGCCATGCCGACACCCGCGAGGGTCCCGCCCGTGCCGACCGCGCAGACGAAGCCGTCGACCTTTCCTGAAGTCTGCTCCCAGATTTCCGGCCCCGTCGTCTCGATATGCGCCTGTCGGTTCGCCACGTTGTCGAACTGGTTGGCCCAGATCGCGCCGTTCGGCTCGGATGCCGCAAGGCGCTCCGCCAGCCGGCCCGAGACCTTCACGTAATTGTTGGGATTGGCATAGGGCACGGCAGGGACTTCGATGAGCTCGGCGCCCGCGAGCCGCAGCATGTCCTTCTTCTCCTGGCTCTGCGTGTCGGGGATCACGATCACCGTTCGGAACCCGAGGGCATTGGCGACCAGAGCCAGACCGATGCCGGTGTTGCCGGCCGTGCCTTCGACGATCACGCCGCCCGGGCGCAAGGCGCCGCGCTTCACCGCATCCTGAATGATGAACAGGGCGGCCCGGTCCTTCACCGACTGGCCGGGATTCATGAACTCGGCTTTCCCCAGAATGGTGCATCCCGTCAGCTCGGAGGCGCGGCGAAGCTTGATCAGGGGCGTGTTGCCGATGGCGGCAGGGAGGTCTGGCTGGATGGTCATGGCACCTAACTGCAAGCTGGGAGGAAACGTCAGCGGATGGGCGAACCGGATGTAAACCATTCCGCATGAAGGTTCACGGCCAATTTTCACACTGACATTATGTAATTAAAAATCAAAACACAATCCTTGACGTTCTTTATAACGAACCACATTATATGGTCTATCATGATCCGAGAAGTTGGCCAGAAATAGCACTCCGCGCGTCATGGCCGGGCTTGTCCCGGCCATCTCGATCCTGTGAAGCGGAGCGCTTTTCCAATCGGGATCACCGGCACAAGGCCGGTGATGACGGCGGCGGGATGAATTTTTTGCCAGCCTCCAAGGTTCTGCTGCCCCGCAATCTCACGCACGAAAGCTCAGGAGCGACCATGTCCAGCTCTGCCGTGGCTTCGCCTCTTTCCGTCGGAAACCGTGCAAGCCTGACCATCAATGCCCCAGCCTCCCTGGCGGCCGCAGCCGGCATCATCGGCGGCGCGGCTCTGCTGGGCGCCATCGTCAATCCGCAGCAGGCGGCGCTCTACGTGCTCGGCGCGGCGCTCGGGCTCGTGCTCTATCACGCCGCCTTCGGCTTCACCTCGGCCTGGCGCGTCTTCATCGCGGATCGTCGCGGCGAGGGCCTGCGCGCGCAGATGGTCATGCTTGCGATCGCCTCCATCCTGTTCTTCCCCGTCCTCGCCTCCGGCTCCCTCTTCGGCCAGCCGGTGGCCGGCAACGTGTCGCCGGCCGGGATCGGTGTGGTCTTCGGCGCCTTCATCTTCGGCATTGGTATGCAGATGGGCGGCGGCTGCGCCTCGGGCACGCTCTATACGGTCGGCGGCGGCTCCACCCGCATGGTGATCACGCTTGCCGCCTTCGTTGCGGGCTCCGCCATCGGGGCGGCGCATCTGCACTGGTGGACGGCGCTGCCGAGCCTGCCCAAGATTTCGATTATCGAGCTTTGGGGACCCTGGACCGCGCTCGCGGTGCAGCTCGTCGTCTTCGCCATCATCGCCGGTATGACGGTGGTGTTGGAAAAGCGCCGCCATGTCCAGTTGATCCAGCCTGCTCCCTCCCCTCGCCAGGGTCTTGCGCGCTTCACGCGCGGTCCGTGGCCGCTGGTGGCGGGCGCGGTGGCGCTCGCGCTCCTGAACTTCGTGACGCTCTACCTCGCCGGCCGGCCCTGGGGTGTAACCTCGGCCTTTGCCCTCTGGGGCTCGAAGATCGCCGCCGTCATTGGTTTCGACGTGGCGAGCTGGCCCTATTGGTCGAGCCCTGCCAGCCAGGCCGCGCTCAACGGCAGCATCTTCAACGACATCACGACCGTGATGGATTTCGGCATCATCCTCGGGGCGCTTCTGGCCGCCGCCCTGGCCGGCCGCTTCGCCCCCACCTGGAAGGTCCCGCTGCGCTCCGCCATCGCGGCGGTCGTGGGCGGCCTGCTTCTCGGCTACGGCGCGCGACTCGCCTATGGCTGCAACATCGGCGCCTATTTCTCCGGCATCGCATCCGGCAGCCTGCATGGCTGGGTCTGGCTCGTCGCGGCCTTTGCCGGCAACGTCATCGGCACACGCGTGCGTCCCCTCTTCGGCCTCGAAGTGGAACGCGTGAAGCTCACCGGCTGCTGATCCGGCCGGGGCTGAGTCGATCTCAGCCCCCTTACAATCAGGCGCCGTCGTTCCTGTCCGCGATGGCACGGGCAATCACGTCCTTCACGGCCTCATAGGGCTGTGCTCCGGACACGAGATAGGCCTGCGCGCCGGCCGTCACGATCAGGGCCGGAACGCCGGAAATGCCGATCTGCCGCGCGAGCTGCTGGTCTTCGATCACGCGCTGTTCAAAGCGGCCGCTCGTGAGAGCCTCGCGCAACTCACCGGCATCGAGCCCGACGGCTTGTCCGATATCGATCAGGACCTCGATATCGGCGAGATCGCGCCCGTCTTCGAAGAAGGCCTTGAACAGGGCGTTGTTCATCGCATCGAGCCGGCCGGCCTGCCGGGCGAATTCGGCCGTTTCGTGGGCCTTGCGGCTGCGCGGCTGAACCGGCGGCAGTTTCAGGACCATGCCGCGCTCCTGCGCCATGGGATAGACGGACTGGTTCCAGACCCGGTGCAGGTATTCCGCGTTGGGATCGAGCGTCGGCTCCGGCTCTGGGCGAAGCTCGAAAGAGCGCCAGTCGATCTCAACCCCATGGCCAAGCTCAGCCTGGGCCCGCTCCAGAACGGGCCGCTCGAGATAGCAGAACGGGCAGACATAATCGCTCCAGACCAGGATCCGGACGGTGTTGTCCTTCGCCATGAAAGCGCTCCTTCAGCCAATCCAGTCAACGCATCAGTGGGCGGCCGGTTTTCCGGCGCCCGCATCCGGCCGCTTGAGCGACTTGATCAGGTTGCCCAGAGCCATGAAATCGCTCTTCCGGGTCGATGTGCGGCGCCAGGCCAGCCCGACCGTGCGCATGGGCGCATCCTCGGGAAATTCGATGAGCGCGACCCGCTGCCGGTCGACCTCGGCCTGGGCGCAGAGTTCGGGAAGCAGCGTGATGCCGTGCCCGGCCGCCACCATCTGCATGATGGTCGTGAGCGAAGCGGCGCCCAGCGCCTTCCGGGCCTGCATGTTGGCGATGTGGCAGAACTGCAGGGCCTGATCCCTGAGGCAATGCCCTTCCTCCAGGAGAAGCAGGCGCTCCTGCCCGATGCGGGTGCGCAGATCGCTGTTCGCCCAGTCCTCGGCGGCCCGGCTTTGAACGGCGATGAGAAAACGGTCGTCGAACAGCGCCATGGTTTCCACCTGCGGCTGCTGGATCGGCAGCGCGAGGAGGGCGGCATCGAGATCGCCTCGGACCAGTTCCTCGACCAGCGCCCCGGTCTGCGTCTCGCGGATCTGGAGATCGAGGGACGGATAATGGTTTGCCACCTCGGTCAGGATCGCCGGCAGCAGATAGGGTGCGACGGAGGGAATGATCCCGAGCCGCAACGAGCCTGTGAGGAGCCCCTGATGCTGGTGGGCATAGTCGGAGAGTTCGCGCACCTGGTTCAGGATCGCCTCGGCCCTGGCTGCGATCTCCTGTCCAGCCAGGGTCACGGCGATGGTGTTGCCTCGACGCTCGACGAGCTCCACGCCGAGTTCCCGCCCCAACTCCTTGATCTGCATGGAGAGGGCCGGCTGCGTGACGGCGCATTGATCGGCCGCCATGCCGAAATGCTTCGTTCGAGCCAGGGCGTCGAAGTAACGTAACTGACGGAGTGTCACCATGCGATAAGAATAACTGATCGCAGTTCGCAATCAATACAATTGGAACTTATCGGGCCTCTCCGGCATCGTGCGCGGCACTCAACAGGGGCGACCATGACAAAAACGACGACGATGACCACGACGGCCGGTGCGCCGATCGCCGACAACCAGAACAGCCTGTCGGCCGGAAGCCGCGGCCCGCTGCTGCTCCAGGACTACCAGCTGATCGAGAAGCTGGCGCACCAGAACCGGGAGCGCATTCCGGAGCGCGTGGTCCATGCCAAGGGCTCGGCCGCCTACGGCACCCTGACGATCACCAACGACATCACCCAATATTCCAAGGCGAAGGTCTTCTCGGAAATCGGCAAGCAGACCGAGGTCTTCCTGCGCTTCTCGACCGTGGCCGGTGAGCGCGGCGCGGCCGATGCCGAGCGCGACGTGCGCGGCTTCGCGCTGAAGTTCTATACGGATGAGGGCAACTGGGACATCGTCGGCAACAACACGCCCGTGTTCTTCGTGCGTGATCCGGTGAAGTTCCCCGATTTCATCCGCACGCAGAAGCGCCATCCGGCCACGAACCTGCGTTCGACGACCGCCATGTGGGATTTCTGGTCGCTCAGCCCCGAGAGCCTGCATCAGGTGACGATCCTGTTCTCGGATCGCGGTCTGCCGCAGGGCTATCGCTTCATGCACGGCTTCGGTTCGCACACCTACTCGTTCATCAACGAGGCCGATGAGCGCTTCTGGGTGAAGTTCCACTTCAAGTCCATGCAAGGCATCAAGACCTGGTCGAACCGCGAGGCCGAGGCCGTCGTCGCCAAGGACCGCGAGAGCGCCCAGCGCGACCTCTACGAGGCCATCGAGGGCGGCGAGTTCCCGCGCTGGAAGTTCTGCGTCCAGATCATGCCGGAGACGGATGCGGAGAGGACCTCCTACAACCCGTTCGACGTCACCAAGGTATGGCCGCACGCCGAGTATCCGCTGATCGAGGTCGGCGTGCTCGAGCTCAACCGGAACGCTCAGCACTACTTCGCCGAAGTCGAGCAATCCTCGTTCTCGCCGTCGAACATCGTGCCCGGCATCGGCTTCTCGCCCGACAAGATGCTGCAGGGCCGCATCTTCGCCTATGCGGATGCGCACCGCTACCGCGTCGGCACGCATTACGAAGCGTTGCCGGTGAACCGTCCGCGCCGCCCGGTGCATCACTATCATGCCGACGGCTCGATGCTGTTGGACATCCCGAACCGCGGCAATGCGTATTACGAGCCGAACTCCTTCAACGGCCCGGTGCAGACGCAGCGTGCCACCGAGCCGCCGCTCAAGATCTCGGGCGATGCCGACCGCTACGATCACCGCGCCGGCAACGACGACTACAGGCAGCCGGGCGACCTGTTCCGCCTCATGACGCCGGACGAGCAGAGCCGGCTCATGGACAACATCGCGGAAGCCATGCAGGGCGTGCCGCAGGAGATCGTGAAGCGCCAGATCGTGCACTTCTATCTCGCCGACAAGGGCTATGGCCTCGGCGTGGCGGATCGCATGGGCCTCAAGGGCGCCGTGATGATCCAGGCTGCGGAATAAACAAAAGCCGTAGGGGCGAAAGAGAACGGCCCGGGAGCAATCCCGGGCCGTTTTTGTTTCGGCGATTCCTACCGTGTCATCCCCGGCGAGCGTAGCGAGGGAAGGGGATCCATGGTGCTGAGCGTGTCGATGGATCCCCTTCCCGGCCCTGAAGGGCCGCCGGGGATGACACAGATCTCACAACAATCCCTCACCCTGCAGGAACGGATTGGTCTGCCGCTCCTCGCCGATGGTGCTCATGGGGCCGTGGCCGCAGATGAAGGCGATGTTGTCGCCGAGCGGCAGGAGCTTGTCCCTGATCGAGCGGATCAGCGCCTTGCCGTCGCCGCCGGGAAGGTCGGTGCGCCCGACGGAGCCCTGGAACAGCACGTCGCCCACGAGCGCGAAGCGCTGCGACGGCGACACGAGCACGACGCTGCCCGGCGAGTGGCCGGGGCAATGGAGCACGTCGAGGGTGAGATCGCCGATGGTGACCGTATCGCCCTCGTTCAGCCAACGGTCCGGCGTGACGGCGCGGGCGGGAAAACCATAGGCCTGCCCCTGCTCCGCCAGCCGCTCCAGCAGGAACCGATCCGCCTCGTGCGGCCCCTCGATCCGGACGCCAAGTTCCTCGCGCAGCTCGGCTGCTCCACCGGCGTGATCGATATGGCCATGGGTGAGGATGATCTTGTCCACGGTCACGCCCGCCTGCGCGATGGCCTCGCGGATACGGGGAAGATCGCCCCCGGGATCGACCACCGCCGCCTTCTTGGTCTTCTCGCACCACAACAATGTGCAGTTCTGCTGGAACGGCGTCACGGGGATGATGGCGGCGCGGACATCTGGCACGAGAGGTTCCTTTGTCTTGTCGAGCCAGAGATAGGCTTTGGATCGGCCGCTGGGAAGCCTCCGGGATCGGGAGCGCTTCACTTGACCTTCGGTGACCCCGGTTCACATAGTCCCCTCATCGAATCACAACGAGGACACGAGCATGGAAACGAGGGCCGCAGTCGCGTGGGAGGCTGGCAAGCCGCTCACCATCGAGACCATCCGCATCGACGGCCCGAAGGCGGGTGAGGTGCTCGTGGAGGTGATGGCGACGGGCGTCTGCCACACG